>JACQVI010000198.1 GCA_016209795.1 Ignavibacteriota bacterium | reverse complement strand
TGCATTGTTAGAGGCAGTCTGGCTCAGTGGAGAAAGATCGATTCCATCGCCATCAAGAATGTAAGCAGAGATGAGTTTGTTCTCTTTTTCGAAGACAACAAAGGCGACGCGCTTGCTAAGGAGATAACAAAGTCTTCCGCCACGTAGCGCTACATCCTGCGCCACGGGAATGCTAACGGCAAAGTCGACGCGCTTGGCAAACCATTGCTCCAATTGTACTCTGTCGGACGTTTGAATATCAAACGGGTTCTCACGCATTTGGGTCTCGATTTGATCCTGAATGAGGAGCGAAACGAGCTGATGTGCAGTTGACTCGCCCTGGTTCGTCATATTCACCAGAAGCGCAATACCACCAATGACGCCGACAGCCACCACCGCCGCCCACATCATCCACTTTCTCACGTTTCTCACCATTGTGGTGCGTACAGTATTCGCAGACTCATTCTTAATCGCCGCAAGCGTGCCGAGGACTGATTCCCGTATCTCTGGCGGTGTAACGCCTGATGAAAACTTCTTCTTCATGAATTGTTGAAACCGAGCATTGAACTGCAGATAGGCTTGACACAATTGGCAGCCGGCGATGTGCTGCTCAGCGTCGACAATCTCGAAGCTCTCAAATTGCTCAATATCTTTTGCAAGAGCTATCGTCCGCGCCTTCACACATTCCATAGGTTTTTCTCCTTTCTACAGATAGCCATGTTTTTTTGCATACTTTTCTAATTTGATCCGAAGAATTTCACGTGCCCGATAGAGCCGTGAAGCGACCGTACCTTTAGAACATTGGCACACTTCTGCGATTTCCTCGTAACTTAATCCTTCTATATCATACAAGAGAATCACAGCCTTGAACTCTGGATGTAGCTTATCCAGCGCACTTTCTACTTCATCTTCCATCAACTTTTCAAATACTTCTATCGGATCGTAGTTTACAGCTGAGAGTGATGAGCTTACGAGGTCTTCGTTCAACTCCACATCAGCAATAGGCAGCTCTCGCTTCTTCGAGCTCTGGAAGTTGTAAAACGTATTCATCAAGATTCGGAATAACCACGAGCGCATTTTCGAATCGTCCTGAAGCTGATGAAAATGCTTCCATGCTTTGATGAGTGTCTCTTGAAGTAGATCTTCAGCATCAGCGTCCTTTTTCGTCAGTCTTAATGCCGTTCTATAGAGTGCATCAAGGTGATGAAGAAACAGCTCTTCGAAGCGGGTATGGATTTCAAAACCCGGACTCTGGATTAAACGTAGCTGTGATCTACCGGAATATTCCATTCACTTTTCTTATAACTAAGACAACGCAAAGGGTGTTTTTTCTTCCCAATGTTCAGATAGTGGATTGAGGTGAACAAACCTTTCAAGGAAGTAAGTCAGAGGTTAATCTTTTAGATACTAGAATTTTGATTTTTCTGCCATCTGCTACAGTAATGTAGATAAAACTGTGCAAATTTCAAATGTAGCAAACTCATCAAATTTTTTTACATCTTATTATATGATCTTGCAAAGATAAGGCTAATCCTCCAGTCCTCTGTCAACTCTTGCTTCTCTCTTTAGTTCTTCTGATATTAATGCGGTTATAAACCCTCATCCTCAAATCACCTTCTCCCAATCTGGGAAAAGGAGACAAAAGGGGTGGAAGGTCAAACCATATTATGAAAGAACATCTTCGCTCATACATCCATTTTTTAGAGCTTGAGAAGAATGCGGCAGGAAATACTATCGCATCCTATAAGCTCGATCTCGCTCGGTACCTTGAGTATTTGGGAACGAGGGGAATCACAAAGCCAGACCGCATAAAAGAACAACATGTTACGGTTTTTCTCGGTATGCTTCGGGACATTGGATTATCAGCAACGAGCGTTGCACGGGCGTTGTCGTCTATCAAGATGTTTCATAAGTTTTTAGTTGGTGAAGGGGTCACAAAGATCAACCCCAGTGAAAACATTGAAACGCCGAAGCTTTCGAAAACATTGCCCGAAGTGCTCAATCAGGATGAAATCGAGGCGATTCTTAATCAGCCCAACACGGCAGAGCCGCTTGGCATCCGTGACAAGGCAATTTTGGAAACGATGTACGCAACGGGCATGAGGGTCTCGGAGTTGACATTGCTTAAAAAATCAAATATTTTTCCTCATGAAGGTATTGTGCGTGTGTTTGGCAAAGGCTCGAAGGAGAGACTTGTGCCAATCGGACGATCAGCACTGCAATGGATCACGAAGTATCTCAACAACGTCCGTGGAAAATTGTCGAAGCATGGCTCGGGGCAGGATGTGCTCTTTTTGAATGCACGCGGCAAGCCGCTTTCACGCATGGCGATCTGGAATATTGTACGCGAGTACACACACAAAGCCGGCATCAGCAAAGAAGTGCATCCACATACGTTCCGGCATTCGTTTGCAACGCATCTCCTCGAAGGCGGTGCCGACTTGCGTGCGGTGCAGGAGATGCTCGGTCATGCTGATATCTCGACCACACAGATTTACACGCACATTGATCGAGAGTATTTGAAGGAAGTTCACAGGACGTTTCATCCGAGGGGGTGATCTCAAGTCAAAAGTAAAAAAGTTGTGAAGTCAAAAAACCAAGGATTAACCTTAGAATCTCTTCGCGACGAAGTCATTGGGATTGATACGAAGATTCCACTTCTTGACGGCACAGAGCGGCGGTATGTCTTCCTTGATAACGCCGCAAGCACGCCAACGTTTCGGAGTGTAATCAAGTGTATTGAGGAGTTTTTGCCGTGGTATTCAGGTGTTCATCGCGGAGTTGGCTACAAGGCGGTCGTTGCAACGAATGTCTACGAGCAAACACATCGCATCGCAGGCGAATTTGTCGGAGCTGATCTCAATGACAATGTGGTGTTGTTCGGGAAAAATACGACGGAATGTGTGAACAAGTTGGCAAATCGATTTAGCTTCAAAGCTGATGACGTTGTCATCTCGACAATGATGGAACATCACTCGAACGACCTCCCGTGGCGGAAACACTGCCGAGTCATCCATGTGGGCATTCGTCCCGATGGCGGTGTTGATCTTGACATGCTCAAGACTGAAATGAAAAAGCACGCTGGCAAGGTGAAACTTGTTGCTGTGAGCGGCGCATCGAATGTCACAGGCATCTGTAATCCCATCTATGACATCGCTGAATGGACACATGCGGTCGGTGCAAAAATCTTTGTCGATGCTGCGCAGCTTGCTGCTCATCGCAAAATCAATATTCTACCAAATGATGATCCGAGGGATATTGATTTCATTGCGTACTCAGCTCATAAGATTTATGCGCCGTTTGGTATCGGTGTCTTAGTTGGACCGAAGGAGTTCTTTGCTCTCGGTGCACCGGATTTAGTCGGTGGGGGAACTGTTTCGTACGTTGGGCTTGATGAAGTCGAATGGGGCAATCTTCCGCAGAAAGAAGAGGCTGGCAGTCCCAATGTAGTTGGAGCGGTAGCACTGGCGGAGGCAATTACAATTCTTCAATCGGTTGGAATGGATGTCATTGCTAAGCACGAACAGAAGGTTCTTGAGTACGCAATCCCACGAATGAAAAAGCTGAACGGAATTCGAATTTATGGTCCAACAGAAGATGTCTCGAACAAAGTGGGTGTTATTCCGTTCAACATTGATGGGATGGATCATGCGCTTGTTTCGACGATTCTCAGTGTTGAAGGTGGTATCGGTGTCCGCAACGGAAATTTCTGTGCGCAACCTTACATGCGAAAGCTCCTTGGTGTAACTGCTGAGGAAGAGAAAATGAAGCGTGCAGCCAGATGCGACAATCCTTCACTCCCGGGAATGGTTCGTGCAAGTTTTGGCTGTTACAACAATGAAGAGGATGTCGATATTTTTCTCGACATGCTCAATCGCATCATCCGGAAAGAGTATCGTGGTAAGTATGTCATTGATTCCATCACCGGCATGTATTCAACCGATGGATACGAGCCTTTGGCTGCTCACCGTTTTCGATTCTTTGATGAACGTTTTGTGCCGACGAAGAGCGAGGAAGTAGCGTAGAGCGGAGAGCCATGTGCAATAAGATGAAGTGTTGGAGTGAATGGAGTGAATGGAGTGATGGAGTAATGGAACAATGAATCAATGACACATTCACCAATTAACAAGTTAACACAATTACTGCAATTTGTAATCCGTAATCTATAATCTGAAATCTGACATCTTCCAACTGAAATCATGCAGGATATTGTCCAGCAGTTATACATTCTTCCTATTCTCTTGTTCTCAGTCGTCATCCATGAAATTTCACACGGCTGGATGGCGTTGCGACTGGGTGATACAACGGCAAAAGATATGGGTCGACTGACACTCAATCCGATTCCACACATCGATCCCGTCGGCTCTATCCTTGTACCATTGATGTCTCTGTTGGTTGCCGGCAGAATTTTTATTGCATGGGCAAAGCCGGTTCCAGTGAATCCATTGAACTTCTCTCATTACCGGAGAGACGACATTCTTGTTTCTGTTGTTGGACCGATTTCAAACTTTATCCTTGCACTGTTCTGTACGATTATCGTGATCATTCTTGCAAATTTTGCTCCGCTGTTTGAGAATTCTCATCACTATGTCAACGAGGCGTTCATCTTTTTGCTGAAGATGTTTTTCGGCGGAATCACACTGAATATCGTTCTTGGTGTTTTTAATATGATTCCAATCCCGCCGCTTGATGGCTCACATGTGGTAGCATCCTTGCTGCCTGAGGAGATGAGTTATCAGTACCGTAGCATCGGGTTCTTCGGAATTTTTCTCATCATTCTCGTGATGCGCTGGCAGCCCTTTGCGCTGTTCTTCTACAGTGTCATCAGCACAATCAGAGCTCCGTTTGAATTTTTGATTTACCTTCTTGCCTGAAGTTTGATGGTCACACTGCGTCGAATAGTGATCCTCGCTGAGGGGAAGTTCAGTCCGCTTGAATCGAAAACTGCTAACCAGGTGATACGCTACATTCCCGAGGAAGTTGTTGGTGTGATCGACAGTCGACAGGCTGGGCGCACAGCGCAGGGAGTCCTAGGATTTGGTGAAGCCATTCCTGTCTTTGCCGATCTACGAACATCGCTTCAACAGAAACCAAATACTCTTTTGATTGGAATCGCACCAATGGGTGGTAGGCTCCCCGAGTCGTGGCGGGCGACAATTAAGGAAGCCATGGCACTTAAACTTGATATCATTAGTGGACTTCATACATTGCTTTCTGATGACGAAGAGTTTTCTCGATTGGCAAGCCAGCACAAAGTGAGGATTCATGACTTGCGGAAAGTCCCGTCAGAATATGAAGTGATCGCACAGGGGCTTTGGAAAACTCGAAAAGCAAAAACTATCCTGACCGTTGGCACTGACTGCAATGTGGGAAAGATGACTGCATCGCTCGAGTTACATCGTGAATTTGCGAAACGTGGATTGAAATCCGATTTTGTTGCCACGGGACAAACAGGCATATTGCTTTCAGGGAAAGGCATCGCTGTTGATCATGTGCTCAGCGATTATGTGGCAGGAGCGATTGAGTTAGAAGTTGAGAAGTCGGTGAAACAGGGGAATGAGTACATCCATGTTGAAGGTCAGGGTTCATTAACACATCAGAGCTATTCGAGTGTAACGCTTGGCTTGCTGCATGGTGTCATGCCCGATGCCATGATCATGGTGCACCACCCTGCCCGTCACATTGATGATTATGATTTTCCAATTGATGATGTCAAGAAGCTGATCGAATTACACGAGATGATGATTGCACCGTTTAAGCCGTCGAACGTTGTTGGGATCGCAATGAATACTGTAATGATGACGGCACAGCAAGCTGAAGCAGCAAAGCGAGACTTAGAGCGAGAAACAGGGTTGCCAGTAGCAAATGTACTCGCTTCTGAAGTCAAGGTGCTCGCTGATGCACTTCTGAAATATTTCGAATCCAATCGAGATTAATTGGATGGGCTGATGGTGATCGGTGCAGGCATTTGAATATAGAAATAATCAACTTTGGTGTGAAGGGCTGATCCTATCCGATGTTGCCCAACGTTTTGGTACGCCTTTGTATGTGTACAGCAAACAATCAATCGTCGATCATTGCCGATGGATCGAAAAGGCTTTTGGCAGTATCGATCATCTTTCGTGCTATGCTGTAAAAGCAAATGCGAATGCTGAAATCGTTCGCATCATCGCATGTGAAAGTCTTGGTGCAGATGTTGGGTCGAAGGGTGAGCTTCAACTTGCTTTGCGAGCCGGATTTTTACCTGAAAAAATAACATTCAGCGGAGTGGGTAAACGAGATGATGAAATCGAATTCGCACTCGAGAACAACATCTCGGCATTCAATGTTGAATCCGAGCAAGAACTTCACGTCATCAGCCACATTGCAACACGATTGGGAAAAACTGCTCGTATTCTCCTGCGTGTAAACTTTGATATCCCTAGTAAAACACATCCATACATAACCACGGGACAGAAACACAACAAGTTTGGCGTGGAATGCTCACAGGCAAAACGAATTTTACTACAAGCTACGACGTGCTCTGGCATCGAAGTGCATGGCATCCACAGCCATCTCGGCTCTCAGATAACGGATCGTGAGACGTTCGTCCGGGCTGCACATGCTGTTGTCAACTTCGTCAACGAACTGCGCTCTGAACGTGACAACATTCCGATACGAGAAATCAATTTTGGCGGCGGCTACGGCGTTCAATACCATGATTACATTACACATCCGTTGCTTCCACAGGATGACCATCATGGAGAAACTGGGTTAACAACTGTGAGTTTATTAGAAGCCGTCTTGCCTATTCTCAGTCACCTCAAGTGCAAGATTGTTATTCAACCGGGAAGATCAGTTGTCGCTCATGCTGGTGTTTTATTAACAAAAGTGTTATATAAGAAAAGGACAACGGAGAAAACATTTGTCATTGTCGATGCTGGAATGAATGACCTGATTCGACCAAGTCTTTATCTATCGTATCATCAAATTGTACCTTTGCATGTGAGCAACCGTCAGCATGAAGTTGTGGATGTTGTGGGACCGTTGTGTGAGTCGAGCGATTTCTTTGCGCTCGATCGGATGATGCCAGTCGTTGAGCGTGGTGAGCATCTTGCTGTCATGTGTACAGGTGCATACGGGTATGTTCTTTCGTCGAATTATAATGGGCGACCACGACCCACTGAGGTGTTGGTCGACGGCAACCACTATGAGGTCATCACAGAACGAGAATCAATTCATCACGTATAAGAATCGCCCATGAAGTTATTTGACGTTGCTGTTGTGGGAGCCACAGGGCTTGTCGGAAGAAAAATCATCCAGGTTCTGGAAGAGCGAAAATTTCCTGTAGGCAGACTACGCCCACTTGCCACTGCACATTCCATCGGTAAGATGATTGAGTTCAATGGGAAGGCGATTCCTGTCGAAGAACTGAAGCCTGACAGTTTCAGAGGCATCGAGCTTGCATTGTTCTCTGCTGGTGCAGCCGTGAGCAAGGAGTACGCGCCGAGAGCTGTTAAGGCAGGCTCGGTGGTTATCGATAACAGCAGTGCATTTCGCATGGAGGAACATGTCCCACTTGTTGTCCCTGAGGTCAATGCAAAGCAGATCTCACATCATAAGGGAATTATTTCCAATCCAAATTGTTCTACAATCCAGATGGTCGTTGTGTTAAAACCTCTGCACGATCGATGGAAGATCAAACGTGTTGTTGTTGCAACGTATCAATCAGTAACAGGCGCAGGAAAGCGTGCAGTCGATCAGCTTGAAGCGGAACTCGAAGAAGAAACTGATATTGTACGGAAGTTTCCTCATCCGATTGCTTACAATGTCTTACCACAGGTTGATGTCTTTTATGATGATGGCTATTCACGTGAAGAGTTAAAGATGGCTAACGAGACAAAGAAGACCATGGATGATGAATCAATTAAGGTGACGGCGACATGCGTTCGAGTTCCTGTTGTCGGTGGACATAGTGAATCGGTGAATATTGAATTTGAGCGACCGTTCGACGTCAATGAGGTAAAAGAAGTATTGAAACATGCACAGGGGGTTTGCGTACAAGATGACGTTCAACGGAGTATTTACCCAATGCCTATCTGGGCACACGATAAGGATGATGTGTTTGTCGGAAGAATTCGCCGTGATGGGACGGTGAAGTACGGTCTCAATCTCTGGATTGTCTCAGACAATCTTCGCAAAGGTGCCGCGACCAACGCCGTGCAGATTGCTGAGGAGTGGATAAAGTGTCAATGAAAAATGAAAAAGGAAAAATGGTTTGAGTTTCGAGATTCGAAAATCTAAAATCCCTTCCCGCCGCTTCGCCTGTCCGCCGAACGAGTTCTTTGGAAGGCGGGCAAAATCTAAAATCACAAAAGGAGTTCTTATGAAACAACTCATCGTATTAACACTCTTACTCCCATTGCTTGCCTTCGCCGGCGAGTTGAAGTATTTGAGAATAGGAGAAGAAGTTCCATCATTTACACTGAAGAACGTTGATGGCAAAACATACACGCTGGATAGCATCAAGAAGCAGAATAAGTTTACCGTGCTGATGTATATCGCAACAGAATGCCCAGTCTCTAATGCATACAACGAGCGGATGGTAAAATTGTACGACACGTTTCTGAAAAGAGGCGTGGCGTTTGTTGGAATCAATTCGAACAAACAGGAAACTGTTGATGCTATCGCTACACATTCTAAAAAGAATAGTTTTCAGTTCCCTGTTTTGAAGGACGAAAAGAACATCATTGCTGATGCCTATGGTGCTCAGGTAACGCCTGAAGTGTTCGTTATTAATCCTCAAGGAAAGCTTCTTTATCATGGTCGCATCGATGATCATCGCAATCCTACGAAAGTCACCTCGAATGATTTAACCGATGCGCTTGAGAAGTTGCTGGCGGGGAAAGAATTGACCTTGACTGAGCCACGTGCGTTTGGCTGTACAATCAAGCGTGTTAGTAATGATTGAAATGTGAAAAGTATCACGTGCGATAGTGAGGTTTCAAGTAAATGGGTTTGTATTTTCTTGCTGAATTACTGACCCCCTCTTTCGTGAGGCTGTCCAAAAAGTCCCCGAATGCGTCATTGCGAGTCACGAAGTGACGAAGCAATCTGACATTCCGAAGGAAATTCAAAGGTTGAGATTGCTTCGCTTCGCTCGCAATGACTGTAATAATTACTTTTTGGACAGCCTCAGTTTCTTCTCCCATCCAAGGTGTGCAGTCCATAGCTCTTTCACATCCCCTCCTGAAAGGGGAGGATTACAGGAGGGGTCATAAACTTTAAAAATGATATTACTTTTACTTCTATTGTTTACTGGATCTACTAGTTTGTTTACGCAGAGTAAGAAAGACGCTCTGCCGCCTGTGGATACAATCAATCATGTTCAACTGCTCGATATCGTTCGGCGAGATACTGGCAAAGTCCATCTCGTCAACGTGTGGGCGACGTGGTGTGTACCATGCAAGAAAGAAATTCCTGTGTTGCTGAAGCTTTGTAAGCAGTATTCTGATAAAGGACTTGCTGTTCTTTTCGTCTCGGCTGATGAACTGGAAATTACAAACACCAAAGTTCGCCCTCTCCTGAAGCAATTCGGTATCGATTTTCCAACGTACATCATGCACGATAGCACGGATGATGCGTTCATCACTGGCATGAGTCCGAACTGGAGCGGTGCGCTGCCGACGTCGTTTCTGTATGATAGAAAAGGCAAGCTTGTTGAAATGATGGTGGGAGAGAGGAAGTACGAGCAGTTTGAGAAAGTGGTAAGGAATCTCATTGTACAATAGCCTAATTTTCTCGATATTGTATATGCATGATATCGAGTTTGAGCTGTAAAATGAAAACCAAAAAGGTTTACATCATTCAGGCAGCACTAATTTTTCTCATTGAGATTTTGATAACTGAGGAGACGACTGCTCAGGGTGTACTCAGTGTGAGTCCAGCGCAAAATGCCCTCAATGTACCTCGTAACACAACTATTACAGCAACCTTCAATGAAGCGATGGATACATCAACGTTTACCAATTCGAACATTCGTATGTGGGGGAACCAAACTGGCTTCCACGTTTCTACTTTTAGTTATGACAGTACTGCATACACACTAATAATTGATCCTTCAGTCGATTTCTTGCCGGGTGAAGTAGTTACTATTTCCTTGGCGAATAACATCCATTCAGCAAGTGGTCAACCGATTGCTAAATTCGTCTGGAATTTTACAATCGGTGTTACACCTTCTTCAGGAAAATTTCTTTCAAAGACCATTCCTGTTCCTGCTCTAGATTGTGGAACTATGTTTTTTGCATCAGCGGATTTGAATCTTGATGGGAAGATTGATTTCGTAGAATTTGAGTCTGGGTTCAGGTGTGGAGCCCTTCATGTGTTGATGAACAACGGAGACGGAACATTTCAAGTGAAGAACGGTCCAACTCCCATTGGAGATTACATCAACATTGCGCTTGCTGATTTTACTGGCGATGGCTACACAGATCTTGCGATGACAAGTAGCCTATACGGTAATGCCAGCGTAGGTGTTTGGAAAAACAATGGTGATGGAACATTTGAGGGAGTTGGTGGCGGTTCTGCCGGATCTGCTGGGTTTATTACGACAGGAGATTTTGATGGGGACGGGGATATAGACATAGCAACCCCAGGTAACGGAGTTTCCATTTTGAAGAACAACGGCAATGGCACGTTTCAACCTGCAGTTAGTTCTCCTGTGAACAGACAACCTTACAAACTTACCACTGCAGATGTAGATCGAGATGGCGCAATCGATTTAATTTGTTTTCTTGATGAAGTAAGTTTGGGGAGTGATGGTATTTCGTTTTTGAAAAATAACGGGGATGGATCATTCCAGCAACAAGGCTCTTTTGAGATAGATGGTAATGATGGTACCTCATTAGTTGCGGCAGATTTTGATGGAGATGGCGCTATAGATTTGGCTGCAGAAGTTTTTCCGGGAAGTTATCCTTACAGTACGCGCATATTTAAAAACAATGGTGACGGAACATTTCAACTTCTACATTCTTATGCTGGTGCGTATGCACCAATTGTAGCAGGCGATCTCGATGGAGATAATGACATTGATCTTTGGGTTGCTGGTTTTATTTTGATGAATAACGGTGAAGGTGTATTTCAACAAGAAGGACCTTATAATGCGGGCGGTTATCCTGCCCCATGTGATATCGACGGAGACGGTGATATGGACTTGGTAGGTGCAGGTGGAGGAGAATTGTTCATTCTTAAAAATAGAGCATTGTTATCTGCTGCAATCGATTCCTTGATATTTAAACCTGTATATCTGGGTTCTGTAGGCGATTCTTCTTTTACGCTGAATAATTTCTCTATCAGTCCTATTGAAGTCACAAATGTTACAAGTACAAATGCTAATTTTTCTATTTTGAATGGTAAAAGTTTCACGATAGCTGGTGGAGACAGCCACATTGTCGTTGTTCGTTACACGCCAACATCAGTACAGAGCGATACTGGTACGCTTTATATCTACCCCGAAGGTTATCCAGTTGAAAAAATTTCACTCAGTGGAACGGGAAAAACTCCTATCGCCATCATTAACGTCTCGCCAACCTCATTGAGCTTCAGCAGTACGACACTCGGTACTATATCTGACATGATCTTGAACATTCAAAATATTGGGCAGGCACCATTAATCATTTCAAACATTACTCACTTGAGTCCTCATTTTCAAGTTTTATCACCTGTAGCTATCTCCATACCTCCTAATGATGTATATCCGATTGCAATCAACTTTACGCCCAATGCTCTCGGGAGTGTGAGTGACACTCTGAAAATTTATACCAATGATTCAACAAACAATCCTCTCAGCGTATCGATGACTGGTTCTGGTACTTCCGTAGCTCTGCCGGAAATTTCTGTTTCCCCCTTAAGGTTCGTCTTTGATACGGTAACAGTTGGACAATCGGATAGTTTGACTTTAGGGATTGACAACATTGGAGCTGCAACTCTTAACGTCACAAGTATGTCGACAACTAACACCGTTTTTACGGTTAGTATATCCGGTCTTACTCTTGAGCCGAACGAAAGGAGTCCCAGAGTTTGGGTTAGATTTACACCAACTCAGTCAGGTAAACAAGAGGGAATGTTAACTATAATGAGTAATGATCTCAATGAAAATCCTCTTGACATCCGTATGGTAGGTATCGGTCGAATTGTTGTAGGTGTAGATACCAAAGAAAATCATTTTCCAAAAAATTATTTCCTCTCTCAAAACTATCCGAACCCATTTAATCCAATCACTGCAATAAGCTTTGGATTGCCAAAGAGATCGCTCGTTGCGCTGAAAGTCTATAATCTCATGGGTCAAGAGGTTGCTGTTCTTGTGGATGCCGAGATGCAAGCTGGTTTCTATCAAGTCCCATTCTCTGCTGACCGCTTAGGTAGTGGCGTATACTTCTACCAAATCCGAGCCGGGCAATTCACTGAAACCAAAAAACTTATCTTCATCAGGTAAGCTTATAGACGTTTGCAACTCTATCCCTTATTTGGTATAATAATCTCGTCCAATGCTGACGGGATTTTTTATTTTGATGAACATGAAAAAGCCATTTCGAGAACGGATTAAACAAGGACCCATCATCTGCGATGGGGCGATGGGGACGCTGCTTGATCTCTACGAGTACGCTGAGTTACCTCACGAGATTCAGAACATCAAGAATCCGGATATCGTCGAGCGCATCCATCGAGAATATATCGAGGCTGGTTCGGAAATCATTGAGACGAACACGTTTTCTGCCAACCACTTACGACTTTCTCAATTCCATCTTCAAGATAAACTCAAAGAAATCAATCTTCGTGGTGTAGAAATTGCCCGGCATGCTGCAGGTGATCGTGTGTACGTCGCAGGCTCGGTTGGACCTACAGGCATGCTGTTGGAACCGATTGGCAAAGTCAAGCGCCAGAAGGCACGGGATTCCTTTAGGGAACAAATCGAAATTCTCCTTGAGGCTGGTGTTGATCTCATCATGTTGGAAACATTTGTGAGTGTTCAGGAGCTTGATGAAGCACTTTCAGTTGCGAAGGAATTGACTGATCTTCCCATTGTTGCACAGAAGGCATTCGCAGAGGATGGCGCCATCCTCAGCGGTTCATATCCGGTTGAAGTCATCGAGCATCTGATCGAAGTTGGTGCTGACGTTGTCGGCGCAAACTGTACCGTTGGTCCACAGCGGATGTTCAGCATCATCAGAAACATCCATAAAGATGGTGTGATTCTTTCAGCGCAGCCGGCTGCGGGGATCCCCACACTCCTTAATGGTCGTTCGATTTACCATACCACTCCTGAGTATCTTGCTGCGTATGCGAAAGAACTTGTGGAAGCTGGTGTAACGCTTATTGGCGCTTGCTGCGGCTCCACTCCTTTGCACATTAGAGCTATTGCTGATCTTGTCAGAGGAATGAAAGTTGGAAAGCCAGCACCGAAGGTGGATATCAAAGTCAAAGAAAAACCTCCTATCGAACCAGAGCCGAAGTATTATGTAGAAACTTCACGCTGGTCAAGATTTTCCCGAAACGTCGGCAAGAAATTCATGACCACAGTTGAGCTTGATATCCCTCGTGGATTGGATATGGCAAGTGTGTTAGAGGGTGCTCAGTACTGTGATGAGAGAAAAATCGATGCCGTCAATATTACGGAAGGTGCACGCGCGAGACTGCGAATGAGCTCGATTGCAATTTCTGTGATGATCCAGCAGCGGGTTGGCATCGAAGCGATGTGTCATCGTGCCACGCGTGATCATAATTTGGTTGGTTTGCAAGCTGAGTTGCTTGGAGCTTACGCGCTCGGCTTGCGAAACATTCTCTGTATCACCGGTGATCCTACAGGAATTGGTGATTACCCACAGGCAACGTCAGTCTTCGATGTGGATGCAGTGGGATTAATACGAGCTGTGCACTCAATGAATCAAGGCATTGACATCATGGGCAACTCGATTGGTCAGCCGACATCCTTCTACATCGCATGTGCAGCAAATCCCTCTGCAGATGACCTCGATGCAGAAATTGCAAAGATTGAGAAGAAAGTCGAAGCCGGTGTTAACATTCTGTTTACCCAGCCGGTGTACGAGATGAAGACGCTTGAGACGTTCCTCAAGCGTGTAGAGCACTTGAAGAAGCCGATCATCCCGATCATGATCGGGATTCTTCCGATCCGCAGTTACAAGCACGCTGACTTTCTGCATAATGAAGTCCCAGGGATTCGAATCCCAGAGAAAATCCGTGAAGCCGTACGTGTTGCTGGTGATCAAGCTGCAAAGGTTGGCGTCAGGCTTTCGATGGAATTCTTGAAAGAAGCAAAATCGTGTGTTGCCGGTGCATACATGCTTCCGCCGTTCCAGAAGTATCATATTGTGGATGAGCTGCTAAGCGTGGTGTATTAATGTTTTCAGTCCAGCAAGAAATAGAAAATCGTAAAAAAGCCGAAGGCACCAAGGTAAAGCCTGTCAAAGCACTTGACCATCCTGTTAATGCTCGACCGCATACGAATGTTTATAAGATGCATCGGTACTATGCTCGGCGTCCGTGGAATGTCTTTGAACATTTGATTTTACACTATACTGAGCCGGGAGATATTATTCTCGATCCATTTTGCGGTGGTGGAGTTACCGTTATCGAGGGTTTAAAGCTGCGGAGAAAAGTCATTGGTGTTGACCTTAATCCTCTTGCAACGTTCATAACGAAGATGGAGGTAACTCTGCTCAACTTAGATGCATTCCAAAAGGCTTTCCGGGAAGTTGAGACAGAAGCGCGCGACAAAGCCTTGAAATTATACACAACAACCTGCCCTGAATGTAAAAATAAGAATGCAGTATCAGAATGGTACGAATGGAGCAATGTCTTCCAGTGTCCTGCATGTGAATCTGAGGTTGTTGCGTTTCATGCCAAGAAAGTTTCTGCAGGACGATATACGTGTACAAACAAGAAATGCAAGCAGTTGTTCAAGCCGTTGGAGGTAAAGAAACTTGGCGAGGAACTCATTCAGTTGTATATCCGATGTGAGCAGTGTGGACATCATGCTATCTACAAGGCAACAATGCACGATAAAAAACTTGCTAAAGAAATATCAGATTCATTTGACGAGACAATCAGGAAAGAAAAACTCTGGTATCCAAAGGAAAAATTTCCAGACGGGGATAGACAAAGAGACGATGCACTCTTTCAAAAAGGGATTACACATTTCTATCAGCTTTTTACCAAACGAAACTTACTTGCAAATGCCAGATTGTTGAAGGCAATAAGAGAGTATGACTGTGACCAAAACATAAAGGAGTTTCTTTATTTTTGTTTCAGTTCGTCTCTTCGATTCACTAATCGAATGTGTTTTAGGAACGAAGTATGGAGAGGAGAAAAGTATCTCGAATGGGCAGGACATGCGTATTGGATTCCAGATGTGCAAGCTGAGGGGAATGCGTATCTTGCTTTTGCCAATCGCTTGGACGCTATTGTTCGCGGCAAACAGCAATCTGCCAAGGAGTCGGGAGATTACTGTCAGTTTACCGAATCTTATCAAACGTTGAACAGTGATAAAACTTGCTTGATCCTTACTCAATCTGCTCATGAATTTTCTTTACCAGATGAGTCTGTAGATGCTCTTATCACTGATCCACCCTTTGGCGGCAATGTGCAGTATGCTGAGTTGAGCAACTTCTGGGTCGTGTGGTTGCAGGACGTGTTAGATACGAAAGGAATTATTGATAACTCAGAGGAAGCGATCCAGACACGACACACAGGCTTTGAAACCGAAAAATCTATTCAGCACTATGAAGATATGCTGTACAAAATCTTCAAAGAATGTTATCGTATTATGAGGTCAAATGGGTGGCTGGTGATGACGTTTCATAATCGGGACATTGATGTTTGGATGGCGCTTCACCGTGCAGCGAACCGTGCGGGTTTCTATTTGCCCACTCTGAAAGAATGTGAAAACAGAGGCATGATTTATCAGCCACCGATTGATCTCTATACTACAACTTTTCATCAACGTGCTACGGGCTCTATGCTTGGGGATTTTATTCTAAGCTTCAAGAAGATGGAACGAATCACTGATTTGAACAAGATACGAACCGCATTGACAAAGGAACAGGAAAAGGCACTCGAAGAAAAAATCAGAGAGTTAATTGAGTTCCACGGCGGCGCAGATGATACAACGGTTATGACAGGTCTTATTCCCGCACTACAGGAAGTCGGTGTATTCAGGCAGGTTGCAGGGTTCGATTGGCAGGCGTTTCTCTCAGAGCATTTCGTCAAAGACAAGAAGTCCAGCAAGTGGATTACAAAGGAAATTTATGAACAATACTTCGATGAGAAAAAGAACATTCTTCGTCCGATTGATTACATACAAGCTGAGCACGTCACGAAAGAGCTAATTCTCTCTTTCCTCTTAGAGAAGAAGAGGGCGACGATGGATGAGTTACTCTCGGAGATTTACACAAAACTTGTGAATAGTCATCGCCCTGGGGTCGAGGCAATTCAGTCGGTTCTTAATAAGTATTGTGAAGAAACCGCTATCCCTCGCTCGAAGAAGAAAGGATATCGTCTCAAGACGGAAAAAGAAATTCTTACTCGGGTAGCAGAGCCAAAAGTAGTGCATCAATACGGAATCTGGGGAGAGACCTCAATTGTTCAAGATTTATCTCATGACCAAATCATCGAAATGCTAGCGCATTATGCAATGGAACTTGGCTACAAAGTTCATGTTGGTGAGACAGAACAGAAAAAGGACAGCCGTTTTAAGCGTATAAGTACAAGGATGCTTCGAGCGTCAGATTGGGGGATATCCTCATCGAAGGCGTTTGATAAGATTAAGGAGATTGACCTTCTCATTTTAGATGGTTCTGAGATTCCTGCTGCGTTTGAAGTTGCAACTACAGTCGAAACAGCACGTGTTGCGATTAACGATAGGTTCCGTGACATGTTTGTGATGTTGCCAAACACAAAGATTAATGCCTTCGTTGTTGTGCGGGACGAAGATGCTTCTAAAGCAGCTGAGATGATATACTCGGCATCGAATATAAAAGACGAGATTGCTGATAAGATTAAACCTGCCAAGCTCAGCTACTTGACGAAAGAAAACTTTGAAAAGTGGCTGAAATGAATACTTGTGGCTTGGCCCCCGTTTGAGGAGTATTGAGAAAGGGAATGATGAGTTGGTGAAGAAGTTGTTTGAGTTCACTGAAAAAGCAATTAGCAACCTCTCCATGTCCCCTCCTTAGTAAGGAGGGGATAAAGGGGTGGTTGGAATACTGACAACAAGATGACCAAACACTATAATAAAAAATCTCAGACTGAAATACGCCGCCTTTTAAGAAGATATCTTTCAAAGGCTGAAGCAGTTATGTGGAAGCAGCTGTCCCGGAAGCAAATGCTTGGTTATAAATTTCGTCGACAATATGGTGTCGATCAATATGTCATTGATTTCTACTGTCCTGAGTTGAAACTCGCTATCGAGATTGATGGTGAAAGTCATTTCCGAACAACATCGGCGGAGTATGATCGGGAACGTGAGGAGTACATCAAAACTTTCGGTATCAGATT
>JACQVI010000207.1 GCA_016209795.1 Ignavibacteriota bacterium | reverse complement strand
CAGTCGCACCGGCCGCAGCTATCAAATCATCTTGATCTACACCATCGCCACTGATACCAATTGCACCTACCAACCTCCCATTTTTGTACAAAGGGATACCACCTGGAAAAATTGTAATCCCATTCCCGTATGGTCGCAGACCAACTTCTTGTTGATAAGCAAAGTTCGGTCCTCGATACAAGGGTCCAGGTTCTACAGTGGCACCTACACTATCGCGATCAATTCCAGGTGGAAAAAAGTCTTGACTCAAAAAACCTACTGCTCGTGTTGTCACAGCCAATGGCCGGGAGGTCGAAAGACCAAGAATGGAACGAATACGTTGTCCAAATTCAATATTATCTGGATTACTAAAAGCAAGCGCAGTGCGTGCTTTTTGCGCAGATACATCGAAGCTAAATATTGTAGCGTCTAGTGTTCGCCAAATGCCCAGGACTTTACCGCTATCGATGTCTACAACTGCAATGAACACTTGTGAAGCAACTCCTAAAGGTCGACGGATCGCCGCCCGTGTTCGTGCTGCTTGAGCTGCCGCTTGTGTAAGGATGCTGCGCACCTCTTCTGCAGTCAGGAATGTTCCTGGGCGAATCCTGAAATCATGTGTTGGGTCAAGTACTACTTCTCGCATCGGGTCCGCATCAGCAGGGAACTTCGGTGTTGGTGCGTTTTGGGCACCAATTAGATAAGAGCCAAGAGACAAAGGATCAAAGCCCGGGGTAAAGGTAGTGTTCGGGGGTGATGCATTTGTGTAGAGAAAGCGGATACCATCGATAAAAATATTGTCGCCACGTTTTTCCTGAGGAACTGTATAGCCTGAAAGAGCACCAAGGGCAATTATCTCATCCATACTCTCCCCTGAACATATTTCCGATACGAAACTTGAAGAACCGCCATCCACTCCAATGCCTCCAACCAAACATCCATTCTTATAAATTGGAATCCCCCCGGGATCACAAACTAGGCCAGGTCTACTTGGAATAGAGCTTCCATTGGGTTGAATATCACTACCAAAAAGACTCGAAAATGCTACCCCATATAGTGGACCAGCTGGTGTATTCTGGATACCTGGGGGGAAATGGTTCTGTACAATGAAACAAGCGGTAAGCGAGGAGAAAGCATGTTGATTGCTACTTAAGTATGCAGCAGTGCGCGCCTTTGAAACTGCAAATGCTGAATCTCCCGTAGTTCCAGACATCTGAAAGAGACCAAGACGATTCCCTTCTCGATCTGTAACTGCAACCATAACTTTTTGGTCAAATTTGTTTGCAATCTCCACTGCTTGAGATATAATTTTCGAAACATCAGATGCAATTAGGAGTTCGGAACACACAGGAAGAAGTGCATTCTGTTCCTCTTCAACTTCGCAACCCAAAATCGACAGCAGAAGAATCCCTGTAAATGCACTCCCACGAAGTAATAATATGAAATACTTCATGGCAAAGGGTATTCCTTATCTAATAATAATCCCCTAATTTGAAGAAATGCAAAACAAACTAATATATACATAAATTGAAGCAAACAATCAAGCTCAAGTTAAAGCGAGCTAAAACACCGACGAAGCCAAGTGTTCGTAACAACCGTCAAAGATGGTGGTTTTTCTACGTGCCAATAAATAGCATTAAGAATTCCCCAATTTTCGTTTATTTAAAAAGTCTGGAAATACTTATGATTAAGATGGTAGTATTAAACGAAGAAAATCTTCGATGACATCAACTCGAATTCCTTCATTAATTCCCACAGCCTCTTTGATTCGTTTTGTAACTACTGTTGTTTGAAGAACACCGTTCGAATCCGGTAGCTCAATAGGTACTAGCACAGGAACATTTCCTCTACTACCATAGTGAATGCCAACCAATTGTCCCTTTTTGTTCAAGAGTGGACTTCCACTGTTTCCTCCCGATGTTTGGCAATCATGTTGGATGTATACCTTATCAATAATTCTTCCTATCACGCCTCGAGAGAAGGTTGCAATTGGATTATCTGCATTCATAGTAAGACCAGGGAAACCAATCACTGCAATTTCATATCCCTTATCAAGAGTTAAATAGTCAGATTGAGGAGCAAAAACTACGGGTCGTAAAGGTATATTGTTATTATCAACCCTCACACAAGCAATGTCAGGGGAATACTTTGCATTACGGTCAAATTGTGGATGAATTATGATTCCACGAATAATGTATCGGCTAGTGGGATTTTCATTTTGAATGACGAGTCCTATATAAAGGTTTTTTGTTTGTTCTACAAGTTCCTTGATCTCCAGCCCCACGTGTGCATTAGTCAGAATGTATCCGTTCTCCCGAACAACAAATCCACTACCAATAGTTATCGTCTCACTTGTTAATTGATTAACACAACAAATCATAAAAATAGATTCTGCATTATCTATTGCCACTTGTTGGAACGCAGCAATCGATCTAAGCGCTTCTTTTGTTAACATTCCGAGTTTACTAATTGAATCCTTGGCTGCTTGAAGTGCTATAGTAATGTCTTGGGTCTTTTGACGTTCAGATTGCAGCAAAATCTCTAAACCGTGAATCTGAGTGCTGCTGAGAGATACATCACGTTTCGCCTGTTCAATACGTTGCTGCAATGACTGTACCCGTTCACGTGATTTTTGTAATTCGTGTAAGAATTCATCCTGTAGAAGAAGCAGAGATTCCCTTTGTTGTTTGGTAACTGTTGCCAATTCTTTCTTCAGAGAAATATTGTGATAAAGTAAGCTACCCATACCTAAAGGTAATATGATTATGACGATCAGAAACATGCGGCGCGCTTTCTTCGAAGTTTTGTTTACTACCTGAGCAACAATATCCCTCATGAACGTGGTAGTATTCAGTCCCAAAGCTTTAACTTTATTAGCATCAGCGAGCAAATCCTTTACCATTAGCTGAACTGTTCGTTTTCCGACTGCTTGATATCCTTGTGATTCTGGTTGGAGTACGATCGTGCTTGTAATATCTGACTGCCTAAGTAAAAAATCACACTGGAGTTTAGGACCGCCGCGACCAAATTCTATAATGTCCTTAGGTTTAAGAATATGCTTGGAAATGCGAATCCCATTAGCATATGTTCCATTAGAACTGTTCAGATCTTGAAGAACAAAGTAATTATCCTCAAGGGAAATCTCCGCATGTTTCCCGGAAACAACAGCATCTCTATCGGGATGAAAACAAATATCATTGGAATAATGACGACCAATCTTAATAACTCCGTTCTTGATCAACCGTCGCTCCACAAGATGATGGGAGTTAGGTCGTTTAGCCGAGTCAGGATCTTCTGTAAAAAAAATTCGCTTCCCTTGAAATCTACCAGTGGTATGAATAAGTTCAATTTCCATAGCTATGGAAAGTATGAAACACAACGGAAAAGGAATTATGTGAGTTAGAGGAATAGATTCTGACCAACATTTTCTTGTTCGAGGATGGCATGTAAGGATTTAAGTGTAATAAGAATATCACTTAGTTGCCCTAAAATGGATTCATTATAAGCTTATAAGTACGTCGACAGGGGCAAAATTGAACTGTCAACACACTTTTTCAGGCTCAACAGATGTAAAAAATATTAACCACTCCTTCCACCCAAATTCAGTCCCACAGTAACCAGACGAATTACAATTGAATATACACTGAGTCAGACAAGGAGTCAAGTTTCAGCGAGGATTTTTGTCAGCACGAATAACGTCTGCTAACACTTAAGATCAAAAGTCGGCATCAATGTTAGTGGACAGGGGCAGAATCGAACTGCCGACACACGGCTTTTCAGGCCGTTGCTCTACCGACTGAGCTACCTGTCCGTTCGCCTTCGGCGGATAGGATCCCGATTTTTTCTATCGGAATCCGAAGCACTTATGATTTTTGAAACGTTAGCAATTCCCGACAATCTGAACTTAAGACACGGAGCCCTTTCACTTCAGCTAACCCTTGAGCTGCCCTGCCTGTTGATTCGCTGGATCGTCGAGGCAGATAGACTTTTCCGATCTGTTTGAATCCGGCTTCGCGGAAAAGTTGAATTGTTTCATTTGGAAAATCGAGAAACTCTGTTCCTGCAAATGCAGGTTCAACAACAATTGATACTCTTCCACCGGATTTCAAAATACGTGCACACTCTCGTACGATCCCCTTGAACTTCAGAGTAAAATCAGCTTTAGAGGCATCGATACTAACTTCAAACCCGGCTGATGTATCCTTTTGAGTGAATTCTGTTGGTGGGTCCAGAAATATATAATCAACGCTTCCAGTTTGCTCTGGAAGACCAGTCAGAAGAACATTATTGCGAGTGATGCGTTCATCGATTGGATTGGCATCATACATTGAATATTTTCGGTCCTGAAAATACGGCAGCGTATCGATGATGTCTCCTAACGTTCCACTTCCAGCAAAAGGATCTACGACATAGTCTCCGGGCTTTGTGTAGTAATATAATACATTGGCAACGATCTGACCCGGAATCCTTCCTTTATAATTTGATTTACCGAAACGAGGATCAGGAGTTTCATACGTCCAAACATTACGCTCACGGAGATCGAAGCCATATTTGGTGCGCTCATCGATCCGTCGTGCCATATAATCATCGTGAATCTTCTTCCGTAGATCAGAGATAGTCCAACGATAGTCCACTGCCATCTTTTCGTATTCATCCCTACGCTTTGATTCATCAACCTTTGTCGCAAGATCAAAGTAAAAAACCTCGGGAAGAGGACGTTTTTTAACGTCTGGGTAGTACGTGAAGTATTGCTGGCATTGCTTGAGCATAGAAAAGGGGAATTTCACACCAGGATGCGATGAGATCATCTTTAGAACCTGATCTTCAAACATCCCTTGCTTTCGTGCAGTAGGCATGACTTTCTCCACTAAAAACTTACCTAGGTCCCAATAATTGTTGACGTTAAAAGAATTCAGCTCTCGGACTAACTCAGCAACAGAAAATTGCTTTGGTTCAATTCTAATTGCAGTCCGTTTTAGTGACAATGTTTTTTTCTTTGCTTTTTGTGTCATAAAAACTCCTTCTCGGAATTATGCTTCGCCAGATACATTCCAGTAGGTTATGAAAATGAAACTTGTTGGATTGAATATACAAAAGTTGAGTAGCAAAATCAATAAAATAGGAAGTAGGATCTTGATGGACCAATTACTCAAACTCGGCAGCGCTCTTTTGACCAACATAGTTCACAACAGTCTCACCACCATCAACACCGATCACGTTTCCTGAAATAAAGTAAGCTTCATCTTGACAAAGAAGAGCAATAGCTTTAGCGACATCCTCTGGAGTAGTAGAACGCGTTTGTGGATTTTTTGCCTTAGCGATTTCCAACATCTTCTGTGCACCGGGGATCTTTCGAAGTGCCGGCGTATCTGTAACTCCTGCAAGAATCGAATTGGCTGTAACGCCATGCGGTCCAAGCTCCATAGCTAACTGGCGGATGTGAGATTCCAGAGCAGCTTTTGCTGCCGATACTGCACCATAAAACGGCAGGACCGTTTGCCCCCCAGAGCTTGTCATAGCAAAAATTCTCCCACCACGTTTCATTAAACCACGCATGATAACGTCCTGTGTCCAGTATACAAGCGAATGTGCCATCACATCGAGAGTCATGTCCATCTGTGCTTTCGAGATAATGTCGTCTGGCTTTTTTCCGATATAAGATTTCAATGTGCCAAAAGCAAGAGAATGAAGAAGAACTCGAATTGTTGCGTCAGGTGTTGAACTCAGTTCTTTTTGGATAGCTTCGAGTGTTTCAGCACGTTTAGCAGTATCAGAAGCATTAATATTAAAAAATAGAACTTTGGAACCTGTAACCTTGATTTGATTGACGATGCGCTCGACGTTGGGCATTGTCGCTGCCCTATCGAAATGAACTCCAAAAATACTCATGCCACGACCTGCTAATTCAATTGCAGTGGCAGCACCGAAACCACTCGATGCCCCAAGAATCAATGCCCAATAATTACCACTGAATGGACGAGTTGAAGACACAAGATTTCTTGCTCAAAAGTTGAAGGTAGATTGAATGGTGAAAAGATGGGAAAATTTTAACTGAAAATCAACTCTACTCGACTGTAACACTCTTAGCTAGATTACGAGGCTGGTCAACGTTACATCCTCTCGCAACTGCAATATAGTAGGCAAGGAGTTGCAATGGAATACTATTCACGATTGGGCCAAAGTAACTATATGTCCGAGGAACACGGATAACATGGTCAGAGACATGATCAATTTCATTATCGTCTTCATTTGCCACAGCGATGATTTTCCCTCTCCTGGCGCGGACTTCTTGCATATTACTCACGATCTTTTCATATATAGCGTCTTGTGGGACGATGAACACCACTGGCATATTTTCATCAATCAGTGCAATAGGACCATGCTTCATCTCCGCTGCGGGATATCCTTCAGCATGGATATACGAAATTTCTTTTAATTTCAGTGCTCCTTCCAATGCTGTCGGAAAGTTACATCCACGACCAAGATAAAGAAAATTTTGGACGTGTTTGAACTCCTCAGCAATAGCTTTGATATGGTCTGACTGTTGTAAAATTCTCTGAATTTTTTCTGACATCAAGGATAAATCCTTCGCAAGCAGGCATCCCTGTTCTTTTGAAAGACCTCTTTGCCGACCAAGAAATAATGTAACGAGCGATAGCACTGCAATTTGAGATGTGAATGCTTTTGTTGAAGCGACGCCGATTTCCGGACCAGCGTGAATGTATACTCCAGCATCGGTTTCGCGAGCAATGGTACTCCCAACAACATTTACGATGCCAAGCACTGTCGCATCTTTCGACTTTGCTTCTCTGAGTGCAGCGAGCGTATCTGCAGTTTCTCCACTTTGACTGATAACAAACATGACATCACTCGGCCGAATGACGGGGTTGCGGTAACGGAACTCAGAAGCATAGTCAACTTCTACTGGAATACGCACGAGCTGCTCAAGCATATACTTTCCAACAAGTGCAGCATGCCAAGAAGTCCCACAAGCGGTGAGAATAATGCGATCGGTATTGAGGAGTTTATCTTTGACTGATTCAAGCCCCCCTAACTTCGCAGTTCCTTCGTTCACCAACAATCTTCCACGTAACGCATTACAAATTGATTGGGGCTGTTCATGAATCTCCTTAAGCATAAAATGTTCATATCCACCCTTTTCAATCTGTTCAAGATCAATGGTGATTTCTTCTACTTGTTTGATAATCTCTTCATCATGGGTTGTCTTGGTCACAAAAGAATTCGCAGTGATACAGGCAACCTCGCCATCTTCGAGATAAACAACTTGACGCGTATGGTGAATGAGAGCAGCAGCGTCAGAGGCAACCAAGTTTTCGTGCTCTCCCACACCGATGACAAGCGGGCTTCCTTTGCGAGCTGCTATGAGCTTATCAGGTTCTTTTGTAGAAATTACTAAAATTCCATACGCTCCTTCTACCTCTAGAAGTGCTAAACGTACTGCAGTAAAAAGATCGTTTGATCGTTTGTACATTTCTTCAATGAGATGGACAAGGACTTCTGTATCCGTGGCTGTTCTAATGGTGTGACCGTCTTGTTGAAGCTTCTTCTTGAGAGTAGCGTAGTTCTCGATAATACCATTATGGATGATTGCTATCTCTTTCTTGCAATCCCAATGAGGGTGAGCATTGAGATCATTCGGTTCACCGTGCGTTGCCCACCGTGTGTGTCCAATGCCAAGCTCTGAGGAAAGTCCATTGTTGCCGATCATACTGATTAAATCGGACACTTTACCTGCTTTCTTGTGAATGATGAGACGTTGGTCGCGGACAAGTGCGATTCCTGCAGAATCATAACCCCGATATTCCAAACGTTTTAAGCCTTCCAGTAAGATTGGTAGAGAATTTTTCTTACCTATGTATCCGACAATACCACACATTTCTTGCGAATTCCCCCTTGATTGTTATTTGCTTTTCGATTCCTTACAGAAAGTAGTCATTCTTTATCAAAAAAACAATGATATGAATCATCAATAGTTCATCACTTGATCTCACCTGCCCTCAAACCAATTAACGCCATCATTCGTCCAGACCGTTGCCCATCCCTACGATATGAATGAAACATTATCGAATTACAAATCGTGCATTCCTCCGACACCTCTATATGTGATTCAGGAATATCAAACTCTCTCAGGAGATCTTTATTCATCAGTTTTAAATCTAAATGTATCTTATTCATTGTTGTTTGGTTGAGATATTTTTTACTAAATAGTCTGGCAACCTCTTGACCGACTTCATAACAACAGACTCCTGCTGCCGGACCTATATAGGCAATCAAATTCTGAGCTTTGGTTCCAAACTCGTTTTTCATAGCTTCAATAACCTTTGAAAGAATTCTCAGTTCACTTCCCCGCCAGCCCGCATGGACTGCTGCTATTGACTTTGTTTCGGGATCAAAAAGAAAAATTGGCAAGCAGTCAGCTATTGATACAACAAGATATACTTCATGTGTGTTTGATATCAGAGCATCGCATGACTCGTAGATACCGGGTTTCCTAACTCGCCGCACAGTGTCTCCATGCACTTGTTGTGGATTCGCTAATTGATCTACCTTAATATTTAACTTTCCTAAAAAAAACTCTCTATTCCTTCTAACATTTTCTTGATGATCTCCGACATGAAAACTGAGATTCATTCCATACGGCTCAGAGCTTACACCTCCAATACGTGAGCTCATCGCAAAACGAATTTCTGGATATCGTGATAAAAGTTCTGAGTGAATGATGGGAATGTCAGAAAATGGTGTACGGTTCATATTGCCTGATTCTTGATGCTAGATGCTGGATACTCGATACCGGATACTGGTTACTACCTACTGACTACTACTTACTGGTAATCGGACGATTACAGTTGTCCCTCTCCCAAGAACACTGTCTATTGAAATTGTCCCTCCGAGATCATCAATGATTTTCTTAACGATTGGTAATCCCAATCCCATTCCATCTGTCTTGGTTGAAAAGTTAGGCTCGAACATTCTCTCCTTTATTTTGCTCGAAATGCCTGGTCCAGTATCAGTAATTGTAATCTCGATGAGATTATGTACCGTGTATGTCGTGAGAGTAATCGTTCCCCGTTCTCTCATTGCCTGGATTGCATTACGTAGAAGATTAATAAATGCTCGACGGAGCTCTTCCCGATCGGCAAGTACAACGAATTTATCAGCTTGTAAGTGCATCATAAACTTGATGTCCTTATGTTGCTGGAAAAGATTCTTTGCTTCCAGCAATACCTCATTCACATTGCACGGTTCGAGCTTGCGTTCCGGTAGTCGTGCAAAGTGGGCAAACTCAGAAGCAATCCGACTCAATGCATCAATCTGATCCAGAATAGTTGTTGATACTCGGTGTAAAACATGTCCGAAATCTTTCACACCGTCGGCATACGCTTGACGAAGATGCTGAATGGAAAGCTTAATAGGTGTCAGGGGATTCTTTATTTCATGAGCAACTTGCTTTGCCATCTCTTTCCAAGCAAGTTCTCGTTGTGTTTTTATCATCTGTTCTTGAGTACGCTTCAAGTCACGTGTCATCTGTTTAAAGGCAGCTTCTAATTCACCCAACTCATCTTTACGTTCGACTGGTATATCAAGCTCAAGCTCACCTGCTGCAATGCGCTGCGTTGCAAGTTTTAATCGTCTGATGGGAGAGGAAATTTGATTTGCAAAGATAGTTCCAATGATCAGTGCCAGTACGAGAGCAATAGCATAAGCACTAAATAGAAATACATTTCGTTTTGTCAATTCTTCAGCTACTTCGGCTTGATGATATAAGGTTGGCACTGAAACCGCTCCAACAATATCACCAGCATCGGAGACAAGCGGACGGTAGCCAACTGTGTACGGTAATGTGCCGATGAGCTGACGCTCATAAAAGAATCCTTTCTTTTTCAGAAAGATGTTAAGAAAGGCACTTGCACTGATTGTGCGGTCGAGAAGTTCAGCTTCAAACATCTCAGGCTTACTGCTTGCTTGGAGTGTGAATCCAGAATAGAGATTAAAATCGGTGTTAAGATCAGTAGCAATATCAGCGCAGAGTTCATCAGTAATTTGTGCGAATGAGAAAGGAACTGTCATTCCAAGCTGACGCTGCACTTCAGCAACTACGACAGAGGTTCTGTCATTGAGCTTTTTCATCGTCGATTCTTCCAGACGTTCCGTAGCATATTGACGATTGTAATACGCTACAATCATGACTGGAATAAGTGAAACTACAATAAATGATAGCACGACTTTCATCCTAAAATCCACTACAATTCGATCTCCCCGCAAGACACGGATCATGAGGACAATAAGAATAATACATATAGCAAAGATCATGGAGAAAAGAACATATCGCAAATACGTGAATACATGCCAGCGTACGTCTAATGCTTCCATCCCAAGAGCAATCCATGAATTATTAGGTTCATCTTGTGTTCGAGGGATGAAATAGGTCTCATAAACTTCACCCTCGATAATATCATCAAGCCAAATTCCACCTTCATAAGAAGTGTAGTTTTTCAGTCCTGATGGCAGCGGTCTGTCGAGGGGTACATCTTCTTCTGTACTGTAAATTAACTTCCCCTGAAAATATTCTGAGAGAACAAGCCGACGATGATGACGTTCAAAGTTTTCCTTTCCATAGTTTCGTAAAACATCGGGTGCTTCACCTCGTAACAGTGTCTGTCTATCAGCGTTGAACTCTACCCAAACCCCCCCGATAAGAATCCCATTGTCCATCATAATCGGGGTGTAACCTGTGTACCACTTTACTGTACCACCTCTCAGTTTTCTTTCTCCAGCATCAATAAAACGAGAAATAGCAGGAAGATCGTACTCGTGAAATCGAGGGTCATGCGGTGCAACACCAACATGAAAATCACTGATGACTTCGCCATCATAATTCATAAACGTGATTGAACAATTATAACCCTCTCTACTTAAAATACTCTTCGCCCATTGAGCAAACGCAAGATTTTCAAGTTCATCTCTTTCTCCCGATGAGAAAATCTGAGCAATCTCATTACTGGAAAGATCATCAAGCGTTTGGTTCATCACAAATGTGAGCCAACTGTCTTGCGGACGTATGATCTCATTCGCGACAAGTTCGACATGGGAACGATCATACTCATGAACTTTTCTGTCCAATAGAGGCACGAGAAGAATGACACCAACGCAGAATAAAACGCCGAGTATTTTAGGATGAAGAAGTGCAAATCGTCTGTCGAGTAATGATTTTAGCCAGGCTGTCATTGGAATAAAACCAAGTAAAAACAGAATTCGAAATTCCTGGCTTGTCAGTGGATTATGATGAATCAGTTCAAATAAAATGCTACTTACAAAATACAAAACGACAACAATTATCCAGTGATACTGATCCTTCAACTTCAGAAAAATACCATTAACCAAGGACTGGGAAAAAAGCAAAACACCAACGGTTGTGATAGCCAGCGAAAACGAAATTAAAAGTAAACTAAGTAGGATTAAGGAAACCTCAAACGATGGAATAACGGTAGTTGGGTCGTTGTATACCAACGAGGAATCAAAAACGGCACTGTGGATGGCAGCAAAATATCCTCTTAAAACGATGAAAAGAATATACGGCGATAGAAAAAAAGTACCTAATGCAAGGGCTTTTTTCGCTGCTGAAATAGAAAGACTTTCTTTCTCCACAGAAAAATTGTATCGAGACAAATACTGACAGATCGCGATTATGTTGGCACACAAAAAAACCGCAGTTATAAATAAATCTCCCGCCGACTTTGCTATGCCATATCCAAAGGGAGATGCAAAAAAAGCTGGTCCAAAAATACTTGAACGGAGATATTCAGAAGGAAAATTTGTCCACACGAATGCATATCGAAGTAACCAGATCGACATGGTTATTGCGAGTATTTTTATCAGACTAAGGCGTTGTATTGCCTTGAGTCTGAAAACGAGAGCGATAAGGATTCCTAATAACCCAAGAAACAGTACGTTCACTACCAAACGAGCAGTATGATGAATCTCATCTAAACGCGATGAAAGTAAAGGTTTTGGCAGAGATGCAAATCCAAGTTGTTGATTACTGTTACCTAATAGTGGTATGAAGAAAAATTGTTCACCTTTTTCAGAATTGCTCGTAGATGAAAAAATAAACTCTGGCTGGAAACTCATCTGAGAGGTAAATGCCGAAGTAAAGGCGCTACTGCTGATGAAACGATTACTGATTGGAAGGTTGACATCAAATAATCTCTTGCCTATGACATAGCATAAAATGTTCTCATCGTCTACAATGGGGACTGAGATAACAAGGTAGGAATAGATTGGTCCTTCTAAAATAAACGACTCATGTTGTTCTGGCATCACCTGCAAATCGATTGAAGGACCACGATCACCGACCCAACCGAGAATCGTATGTTCTCGATCGTATACTTCTATAGAAAGAATAGGGTTAGCATGCGAAAGGAGTGCTTCAAAAAGTTTAGCAGAAGGCTTTATATTTGATGAAAATATACTTTCTTTTACTGTGGGATCAAGGGCAATCTGTTCAGTGAGATGCAGTGTTTCTTGATAGTAGGTTAAAAATCGTGATTGAAAATTCTCATGGAGATTTTGTTCCTCTTCCTTCTGGATTGCCTCCCACTTTCGTTCTACATAACTGGAGTACAACGATTCAGCGAGAAGTATTCCAACGACGAGTAGACAAAGAACAATAAAGAGGAAAATTAATCTTTTCTGGGATGAAAAAAACTCGATGCTCAAGAGTTTTTCAAGAAACATCTAACATCAATAGACGCTAAACTGCGTAATAACCCATTGGTCGTCCTTTTTACCGAGTGCAACATACACTTGGAGTTTTTCTCGGCTACCACGAGTTGTGAATGTACCACTTCCTGTTGCATAAGGCGTGGTTTCAGTGTCTTTGATTGTACTCAGTTTGAAGGTAATCGTGCGACGTGTTCCAAAAAAATTCTGAATAAGATACACTGCATGATTACCGCTGTAATAACCACTTTCCGCCCCTCGAAGGTTGAGATACACCTTCATACCAATATACTTTGAAACAATCCTTACATCCCCGGCTTTTATTCCGTTCTCTAGATCGGAAAATATTGTAGTAAGAACTTCAGTAGGTTGTGTGATTTTAGCTTGTTCAGAATTCGAATCAAGATCGCCAGGGTTTGATTGTACATGTTGATACAATGGAAATTTCGCATCTAACTGAGAATTTGCATGACTTCCCAGTAGCACTAAGAATCCTAATATCATGAGTGATTTACTCACCATTCGAT
>JACQVI010000206.1 GCA_016209795.1 Ignavibacteriota bacterium | reverse complement strand
CGACAAGATGTCGCCCTCCACCTAAAAAGACGAGAACCGCCTCCTCTGCCACCATTGATGTGTGGTTTTGGCGTAATATGCATTCAGCTTCGAGTCGCTTTTGTAATGAGGGTGTTGGTGAAGGAATACCTACTTCCCTAATGGCATCTCATCTAGAGCGAGGTTATCTTTTCCAACCCCATATTGTAGGCTCTGCAATTTCAACTACTACTCCAGGTGAGGGAGATATTCCACACGATACCGAAAAGAAGAAGGCAACGTTGCCCCTGTTCGGCAGTTGATATGATCGCAGAATAACACTGTGACTCTCACTTGCTGCAGCGGGTCGTTTTTGATAAAAGGTAACGGATGGGGACACACTCCTTCCAAAGGCTAATCGATAGTATGGCTCGTAAGTATCGCTCGGAAATGGAGAGAATGAAGTCACCCAATTGACTTCGATGCTATCAAAGTCTGTTAGATCGAAGGCGGGTGTAATGGCCTGGGCAGTAGCATCACTAGTGGAACTCCCAAAACCTGTCACGGAAGAAGTGCCCGGCGAAAACTCGTTTGTTATGAGAAACTTTTTGTTGGTACTCCCAACAGAATTATCATCTTTCTTACAGCCGTTGAGGAAAATTAGAGAGAGGAGGAATATAAATGCCCTTTTCATTGTATGGATATTCTTTGCGTCGTTTTGATGTTCAGTCTTTCAAGAAATACTTCGATAACTCAATGGAGAAATCTATTAACTCATCAATCGTGAGTTCTAGGGAGAAATTTTCTGGAGTATCTTTCGTTGGCTGGTCGAATATTCTCAGTCCAGCGATCTTACCATCAGCGGTTCTTTGTTCGATGCGACCATGTGCTAGTCCGTTTCGCATGTGCCTTACTATGTTCTTCAGACTATAGTCACTCGACGATTCGAATTTTATGTTGCTTCTACGAATTGTATAGCTTGTGTCATGTCCGTCAAAGAAGTACTCAGGTAAGCCATCTATAAGATGTTCTTTAGGAATGATAATCAAACCCAAGCAGTTATTTATAATGTTGGTGACTTCAAACTCACCAGTATAACTCCTGACATTATCAATGGACCTTCGCAGAAAATCCTTCGGAAAATCCTTGAATTCGCTCATGACTTACCCTCTGGTATTATACATAACTGGATAAAAAAACGCGGAATATATTTCTCTAGCTTAAGTTGTAATGATTTCATAACAATTTAGGGATAACTTTTATCAATACCAAGAGAACAAGCATCACCCGTACTGAGACTTAAAAAGGTAACTGAATGAAATGGACATACGATTGGGAGCAATCGAAATAGGTAAAGAACACTTCAATACTTACATCAACCTGTATTTCTACTTTCTCATTTGTCCCCTTCAACCTAAAAGTGCGACACACGCCTTCACCTACCCTTAAAAACCCTAGTAATTTTCACATCTTTCTTTCTCCACTTGCGACTTTGTGTCGCTTTCCGTATAATTAGCGACAGTAAAACAAAAGAACTTTAGTATGATTCCTCCATATAAAGCACCCACCTTTGGCGAAGCAAGGTTTAACTGCCCACATTGTAATGCTTTCGCCCATCAAGAATGGTCCAATAGTTTCCTGCAAAGGCCCACGGGGTATCAGAACATAGGGGGTTTCATGATAGTTCAATGTCTGAGTTGCGGTCAGTTCAGCTTCTGGTACAATAACCAACTGATTTACCCTGACGTATCTATGACACCATTACCTAACAGCGATCTCCGTGAGGACATCAAAGTAGATTACCTTGAAGCAAGGTCAATCGTGAATAAGTCACCTCGAGGAGCTGCCGCACTTCTGAGGCTCTGCATCCAAAAACTCTGTGAGCAATTAGGAGAATCTGGAAAAGATATCAACACCGATATTGGAAACCTTGTTCAGAAGGGTCTACATTCTACAATTCAAAAGTCACTTGATATTGTGCGTGTCATTGGAAACGATGCTGTCCATCCAGGTCAAATTGATTTGAAAGACGATATAGATACTGCCAACAAACTGTTTGAGCTTGTAAATCTCATCGCTCAAGTTATGATAACAGAACCCAAAGCAATCGATGAGTTGTACACCGCCCTGCCAGAGTCAAAGAGAAAGGCAATAGAAGAACGAGATAAGCAACATCAGTCTCAGAATAATCCATGCCCTACCAATTCATCCGTGAACCACTGATGAAGGATGAAGCTCATCGTCTTGCCAACTTAATCTATTACCCTCCGTAGCTTCTTCTTCTCGCCTCTCCGTTTCTTCTCCTCCATTCGCCTTTCCTTCGCGGCTTGTGGTATCTTCGTTGCAACTCGTTTCTTCTTCGGCTTCAGAGCTTTTCGGATCAACTCCACAAAACGTTCAACTACATTCTCCCGGTTTCGCCATTGGCTTCTCGATTCCTGTGCCACAATGTGGAGAACACCTTCCGTATCGATGCGTGAATGGAGCGATTCCAAGAGCTGATTGCGCTGAGACTCTGAAAGACTCGGCGAGCCCCCAACATCGAACAGCAGCTCAACCCGTGTTTCCACTTTATTTACGTTCTGTCCTCCGGGTCCGCCACCACGAGCAAACTTAAACTTTAGCTCCGAAAGTGGAATAGCGAGATGTTCGTTGATAGGAATACTATCGGAGATTCTCTTCATGATTGATAAGATACAAAATTGGCAAGTTTTGTGCTTCCGGGTATACAGTATTGGTTACAGGTTTCGGGTTCGGGGTTTGGGTTGGTAAAACTAATTAACCAATTAACTAATTAACCAATTAACCAACTCACTACTCACCACTAACTGCTTCTATCATCTTTTTGCAAATTCATTCTGGATTACGTACTTTCTATCAACCCTTACTTCCGGGATTGTCCAAAAAGTCATTGCGAGCGGAGCGAAGAAATCTGAAAGTGCTTTTTTCAAATCCAATTGTGAGATTGCTTCGTTCTCCGATTTACATCGGAGTCCTCGCAAAGACAATGTAGGAGCTTTTGGGACAGCCTCTGGAGGCAAGGGTGAGGTGTTTTCAACCTCAAAGATAGAGCCAGAGTGGATTTCAGATTTTAGATTTTCGATTGCGGATTTGAAGAAAAAGAATGGAAAAAATTAAGCAACAGATATTTGGATCGGAAGAATTTGGGGAACTGGCTTGGGCAGTACAGTCGCTGACGGCAGGGCAAAGTATTGTCCTACGCGGCGTTGCGGGATCGCTGCTTGCATTTGTTGCTGCTCATGTCTTCGAGAGTGGCAATCGTCAGATTCTCCTCGTGGCTTCGAACAATGATCAAGCGGAGATGCTTCGGGATGATTGTGTGATCCTTGTCGGTGAAACCAATGTCCGTTTCTTCGGTGCCCGACCGACACATCTAGCTCAGCAGCTTGACATGACTTCGTCCATTTCACAGATTGAGGCACTGAAATCACTTACCTCGACAGGAAAGCTGCTTGTTGTTGCCTCGCCACAGGCAATTGTCGAGAAGTTTCCCTCACCGGAACGATTTTCACAGACTATCATCATACTGCAAACGAACGCTAACTATTCTTTTCAAACGCTCGTTGAACAGTTAAATCAGCTTGGATTTGAAAAGAAAGATTTTGTGGAATCTTATGGCGACTTCGCCGTCCGCGGCGGTATCATCGATGTGTTTCCGTATGTTGGGGAGAACCCCATCCGATTTGAATTCTGGGGTGATACCATTGAATCCATTCGTGAGTTTGATGTTCTTTCGCAGCGGTCAATCAGAGAATTGCAATCAGCGAGCATTGTTCCTGCACTGGCGGGTGACTCAACTGGTGAAGGTTTGTCTTCACTGTTCGATTATCTTCAGTCCGATGCTTTTATCGTTCTTGATGAGCCAGCCCTGATTGAGAGCGAAGTCAATGAATTGCATAAGCCAGGCGCGGTCAATATCTTCACATTCGAAGAAATATCTCAGAGACTAGCAGTCTTTTCCATCATCATCAGTACCTTATTAACCAAATCCGCAATCCACAATCAGCAATCCGAAATCAATTTTGGTTCTTCCACTCAGCCTGTTTTTGGCGGTAGCATCAACCAACTTGTTGAAACGCTTGCAAAGCTCAACAGTAGCGGCTATGCAATCTATCTCACGTCGGATACGAGGGAAGAAGCGGAGAGGCTGCGGGACTTAATTGAGGAAGTGATAACAGCACCCGAAGAGGTTGGAGATTTGAGATTTGGGATTGGAGTTTCTCCAGATACACCAACCCCCAATCGCCAATCCCTAATCCAGTCTGAGTTTCTCGCAGAGACTCTCCACTCCGGCTTCATTTTCCCTTCAGCTCGTCTTGTGGTTTTCACCGAGCACGAAATCTTTGGTCGGCTGAAAAGGAGAGCACTTCCTAAGCGTCGCCGCTTCAAAGGATTCTCTCAAAAAGAACTCCATCAACTCAAGCGCGGTGATTACGTTGTGCATGTCGATCACGGGATCGGCTCGTTTGCAGGACTGACAAAGATTAGCGTTGCAGGAAGTGAGCAGGAAGTAATGAAGTTACTGTTCCTTGAGAACGATGTCCTGTACGTAAATCTTAACTACATCAATCGTGTACAGAAGTATTCTTCGCACGAGGGACACATTCCGAAACTGAGTAAGCTTGGCGGTATTGAGTGGGAGAAGACGAAGGCTCGTGTCAAAAAACGCATCAAAGATATTGCACGCGACCTGATCATGCTGTACGCACGACGCAAAATGGGGCAGGGCTTTACCTTCTCACCTGATACACATTGGCAGAAAGAACTCGAAGCATCGTTCATGTATGAGGACACTCCTGACCAGGCAACGGCAACTCTTGACATAAAGCGGGATATGGAAAATCCTTCGCCGATGGATAGACTTATCTGCGGAGATGTGGGGTTTGGAAAAACGGAAGTTGCCGTGCGGGCAGCATTCAAAGCGGTTATGGATGGAAAGCAGGTTGCCCTGCTGGTGCCGACAACGATTTTAGCACTCCAGCATTACAACACGTTCCTCGATCGACTTTCTCGTTATACCACCCGCATAGAACATATCACTCGGTTCCGATCAAAGAAAGAACAACAGCAGACCGTTGAGGAATTGCAGAAGGGTAGTATCGACATCATTATCGGGACGCACCGATTGCTCTCGAAAGATATCCAGTTTAAAGACCTTGGGTTGCTGATTATCGATGAAGAGCATCGCTTTGGTGTAACGGCGAAGGAGAAACTGCGGAAGCTGAAAGCAACAGTCGATACACTCACGCTCACCGCGACGCCGATCCCGAGAACACTTCACTTCTCACTGATGGGTGCGCGAGACCTTTCATTGATTACAACTCCACCGCGCAATTGTTTACCAATCATCACGGAAATAATTCCCGCAGGCACCGATGGCAGACAAATGGCGCAAAGCGCCATGGCTCCAAAGGCGCTCACTCAGTGGCAAATTATTCGAGAAGCAATTCTTAAGGAAGTTCATCGAGGCGGGCAAATCTATTTTGTCCATGATCGTGTTCAAAACATCGATGCGATTGTCGAACAGGTGAAATTGCATGTACCGGAGGCGCGCGTGCATGCAGCACACGGACAAATGCACGGACATCAACTTGAGAAAACGATGCTTGAGTTTCTTGAAAAGAAGTACGATGTTCTCGTCTGCACGAAGATTATCGAATCGGGTCTCGATATTCCAAGCGTCAACACGATCATTGTCAACCGTGCGGACAGATTTGGACTGGCGGGGCTGTACCAACTGCGTGGACGTGTTGGTCGCTCGAACGTGCAGGCGTATGCGTATCTCCTTGTGCCGCCGCTGAGTGTGCTGCCAAAGGCAACGCTTCGCCGCTTGCAGGCGATCGAGGAGTTCACCGAGCTTGGCTCAGGCTTCAACCTTGCCATGCGTGATCTCGAAATCCGCGGTGCAGGTAACATCTTCGGCGCCGAGCAATCAGGCTTTATCATGGAGATGGGGTTTGAAATGTACGAACGGATTGTTCGTGAGGCGGTTGAGGAATTGAAGCAAGAAGAATTCAAAGAAATGTTCCAAGACCAACAACTCACATCACATCCCATATCCGTTGGGGCTGCAATTGAGTCTGACGTTGAGGCTCTCCTCCCCGAGTTCTACATTGAATCGGATTCGGAGAGGCTTGATATTTACCGTCGATTGTATCGTGCGGCGAATGAAGAAGAACTCACTGCCATGCGTGAGGAGCTGAACGACCGCTTCGGCGAGTATCCGGAGGGGGTAGAGAATTTATTCCAGCTTGTAGAATTGCGAATGCTTGCCTCACGCGCCGGCTTTCTGAAGCTTTCCCTGAAAAGCGATACACTCACAATTACATTCCCTGATGCGTCAGACACAGCATTTTACGGGACGGTTGACAGTCCCGATGCACCGTTCCAGCGACTGATGAAGAAGATCACCGTTGATGATCAAGACTTAGCACGACTTCAACAGAATGGAAAAGAGCTGACGCTCAGGTTTACGTTGCCAAAGACTGATGGTGTGATTGAGAGGTTGGAGGAGGTGAGGATGAGGATAAAGCAGATGGGGTGAAGGAGAAAGTCAAAGAAACTGAAAAGAGAGTGAAAAATATTGTTGCATGGATGTTCCTAACCTGATTTAAGTTACGTCTGGGCGAGGTATATGCTTATCTATCATAACACATTACTGGTTGATAATCAACCAGATAATGGATGATTATCCACCACAGGATGGATTGTTAGAATGCATTTTTTTAGTTGATTTAGAGGCACTACTCCAAAAGACAAAAAGGGCACGCTCGTTTGAGGTGCCCTTTTGTGTTCTATGTTTCTCACCGCAAGAAGCATTGTGATTGTTATCCTACTTCACTGGGGGATAAAAACTCGCAGCTCGACCTCACAGTTCACTTCTTTCTTGTGTAGACGATCTCTCCCATTTTGGTATTGGGTTCGTAGACTGGATCGTGGAACTCGAAGATGTGTTTGTCCTTGTCGACCACGCGCAGCACGTACTTGATGTTCTTACCATGTTCGCCTGTCGTAGGGTCATCCATCTTCCCGTAGAGCGTGAGTACTTTCCCGGACTGATCGAAGGTTCCGTCACCGGTGAACATGGCAGTCGAAGAATTGTCAATCCAGAACATCTCGTACCTCTTGTTGACGTTATTATAGCCCGTGAATCCCATTCCTGAAAATGGCTTGCCCATCATTTCACCTGAGGCTTCTTGATAAAGGAATCGACCATCTAAAGTCCAGCGCATCGTTGCAGTGCCTTTGGAAACCATCGGGGGCTTCTGTGGACCTTCCATCCACATCGAGGTTGCTGTTTCCCAGGAACCAACAAAATCGTTGAGCTTTTTATGATTTTCACCGGGTGCCGCAACTTCTTCCCACTTCTTCATCATCTCCTCCACGTTTGGCGCTTGCTTCTTATCCTGTGCGATCAAGAGACTTGCCGACAGGAGTGTTGCAGTTGTGAATGCCATCCCAAAGAACAATCTGTGCCGTTTCATCTGAGTATTCCTTTCAATGTGTTGTACAATGATTGTTTATTTATTGATGAGCAATCTGTTCAGTATGACTGCTCGTTGAAGTGTAGATCTAAATTGTCCAAATATATTATTCCCCCCTCAGATGCAAATTTTTTAGCCGTGACATCACGAATTTTGAATAAGTCTGAGAACCACCTCAAACACCCTGTCATTCCGCCCCGCCTTGCGGGATTAAGTAGTTTTTCTATACACGAAGCACCCCACCACATGGTCGTTCACCATTCCCACCGCTTGCATGAAGGCATAACAAATCGTGGAGCCGACAAAGCGGAAACCTCGTTGCTTTAAATCTTTGCTCATTGCATCGGACTCGGCTGTTGTAGCGGGAATGTCTTTGAGTGATTTCCATGTGTTTACCTTTGGCTTTCCATCAACAAACTGCCAGATGTAGGTATCAAAGCTTCCAAACTCCTTCTGTACAGCAAGAAACACTTCGGCATTTTCAATCGTCGCTTCGATCTTGAGCCGGTTGCGAACGATGCCTTCATCATTGAGGAGTATTTTGATTTTTTTCTTGTCGTAACGAGCGATTTTCTTTGCATCGAAGTTGTCGAATGCTTTTCTATAGTTTTCTCGCTTCTTGAGAATGGTGAGCCAGTTTAATCCCGCTTGTGCACCTTCAAGGATGAGCATCTCGAAGAGTTTCCCATCATCGTGGACAGGGCGTCCCCACTCGCTATCATGATACTCAATGTACAAAGGGTCGGAGGTTGCCCATGGGCAGCGTTGCTTTTTGGTTTGTGGTGTCATGATGGTTATTGATCCTTCCGAAGAAGAACACTTAAGTTAAGACTTCGGTGACTGTCTACTATACGGGTTGGTGTAGCGGACGATCGTCAGAACTTCCGTGACCAATCCTTGGGCCAACGTTCGACGACAACTTTCGTCTGTGTGAAGAACTCAACGGAATGTTTTCCCTGTCCATGCAGATCACCGAAGAAGCTTTCCTTCCACCCGCTGAAAGGGAAAAACGCCATGGGCGCAGCAACACCAAGATTGATCCCGATATTGCCGACCTGAGCTTCATAACGGAATTTCCGTGCTGCAGCACCGCTCGTGGTGAACAGACATGCCATGTTACCGTGTGCACTGCTGTTGACGATGGCAATCGCATCATCGATGGTGTCGGCATGAATCAGACTCAATACTGGACCAAAAATTTCTGTTCGGGCGATCTCGCTGCGTGGCTTCACATCTTGCAGTATCGTCGGCTTGACAAAGAAGCCTCGCTCATAGTGAGGAATGCGTGCATTTCTTCCATCGACGAGAACTTTCGCGCCTTCATCGGCTCCTTGTTGAATCAGGCTTTCGATGCGCGTTTTGCTCTGAGCAGAGATCACTGGTCCCATTTCGACGCCGGTATCAAGTCCGTACCCGACGACTCTCTTTGCCGCAGCCTCAGCGATAGCTTCTGTGAAGATACGACGAGCTTCGCCAACAGTGATGGCAACTGAAGCTGCTAGGCAGCGCTGGCCAGCACACCCAAAGGCGCTGTCAGTTGTAATGTTTGTCGTTGTGCTCAAATCGGCGTCGGGGAGAACGACGATCGGATTTTTCGCACCTCCATGGCACTGCGCACGCTTGCCGTTCGCTGTCGCGCGGCTGTAAATGTAGCGTGCCACAGGGGTTGAGCCGACGAAGCTAATGGCACGAATTTCCGGGTGATCGAGAATCGCGTCGACGGTCTCCTTGGCGCCATTTACCAAATTCACCGCGCCTTTCGGCAACCCGATCTGGTGAAGCAGATCGAACACCTTCTGCATCGTCATCGGCACTTTTTCCGATGGCTTGACGACGTACGTGTTGCCGCATGCGATGGAGTACGGCATGAACCAGAATGAAATCATCGCTGGAAAATTGAACGGAGCGATCACGGCGCAGACGCCAACCGGCTGGCGGATCATCATCTCGTCAATTCCTGAGGCGATATCTTCGGAGATGTCTCCTTGCAGGAGCGTCGGGATTCCACAAGCTACTTCAACATTCTCGATGGCACGGCGCATCTCACCTTTTGATTCAGCGAGTGTTTTGCCGCACTCCATGGTGATCGTGCGTGCGAGATCGTCGAGATTTTCCTCGAGCAGGTTTTTAAGTTTAAAAAGATACTGGATTCTTTCTGTGGGTGGAGTCCGGCGCCATTGGACGAACGCCGCAGCCGCCGCACGTGCTGCGTTGTCGACTTCCTTTGCCGTAGAGAGCGGTACTCTGCACATCGGCTCAGCTGTCGCAGGGTTGACGACGTCAAGATGCTGCAATGCCGAGGAACTTACCCACTCCCCACCAATGTAGTTACGAAGTGTAGTATCCGTTTTCATAACTGCTGAACCATGAAAAAGTGAGGTTATTATAATGTAACAAGAGACATAACTGGAAGCAAATAGGAGACGTAATAACCGATTATCCGTCGGCGGGTTCAGAGTTCTTTCAGGCGCAATAGTCGGTGACTGCCTATTACAACTCGGCTGTTTTTAAAAAAACACCGATGCCGGATCATACGAACCAGTATTGTGGTTTACTTTACCCGCGCGAAGTCAAACGTTGCAGAGTGATCAGCTTTGTCGTCCTTCCACATCGTCCATTCCTGTGCAAAGTGGTCTTCATCCTTGATCGTGATGACGAGATTATGCATATGGCTGTCCTTAGGGCTTGACATGTTGGTCGCGTCGACAAAGGAAAATTTGAGAGTCTTGCTGTCCTTCGCTGTCTTCTCTGCACGCATACGTGGCTGGTTGCCCAGAGAGCAATAATGTGTCATCGTCAATCTGTCGCCGTCGAGGTGATACATGGTAATCATCGCTTCTTGGTTCTCACCCACGTCGAGTGTCTCCATGATCGAGCTGCCGGCAGAAACCACTTTGTAGGTGAGAGTGATCGGTTTACCTTCCTGATCTTTCCCCTTCCATGTTCCAGCGAGTGATTTGAGTTTTTCAAAACCAGCTTCGCCCTTGCCGCCACCGGGTGGGGTGCCAGCGGAGAGTACTGTTGCCATCAATGTGACAAGTATTGCAAGAACAAGCATATAGTATTTCATATAATGTTCTCCTATGGTTGTATGAGATAATCAGTGAATTGTGTATTTCTGTGTAATTGTGGATGATACCGATGTTACTACTTCATAAAAGATATAAAAGCCAATATCAGGAAGCAAATTCTAAAATGCATATTGTGTTCCGTTTATCTAATCCAACGAAAAAAACATCCCAACGATGCACTACTTTTTTGAAACGTAAATTCAAATTTATCTCCTGCTCGCGCCGTCCAGACATACGACCAGTTCGGGCACTTGCCAGCCTCACAAATCCGCTTCTCGTTATGTGTCAGTGAAACCCCAAAGCAAAGAAGATCGCCTTTCAATCCTTTGATGCTACGACGAACGTGGGTCAATCCTTTTCCATATTTCCATTCTAATACTGGAAACCGAAGCTCTGTGAGTTTTTCTTCAAGCAGTCCATCAACCAGTACGCCCTGCAATTGCTCTATTACACCAGGAGTCACAACTGCATCTCGATATGAAGCAGATGAGACGACACCTGCGAGTAGCTCGCCACGATTTGGAAGCACAACATCAGGTTTGAATTTGAGATGCTCAAGTACCCACAGGTCTTCATCGTAAAGAAGCTGACCGTATAATTCCTGTACCAACACGTCAATATGCCGTCTTGGTTGAAAGGACTGGAGTGGCTCTTCCACAACTTCAATCCGCTGTGCGAGATACTTCGGCAAATTATCAATCTTGTTACGTGCAAGGTTGGCTAAGAGGGGATTTTGCTCAATGGCGTAAACCTTACGAGCACCAAGTTTTACCATCTCGGTAGAGAAAATTCCAAGTCCACATCCTCCTTCAACACACACTGAGCCTTTAATCTTGTTCTTGTATGCTCGAAGCAGACGCTGGTATGCTTGAGTCCGTTTGTAATCATCGTAAATGGAGATGAAAGCAAGGAGATCGTCAATTGTACGAAAGCGCTTTGGTGAGACTTGGTTGAGGATGTTCATCAGTAGGGATAGAAAATAAAGAACAGGAGGGACAGTCCTCCGAGAATCCACAGCCCGGGTTTTATCATACCAGTTTTCCCAGTTAGAATTTTGAACAGCGGATAGATAACAAATCCCGCTGTCATACCAATCCCGATGTTGAAGGTGAAGCTCATCAAAACAATAACGCAAAAAACTGGAATACTTTCCGAGAGATCATCCCATCGCAGTCTTGTTATTGATGTCATCATGAGCAAGCCGACAATAATAAGAGATGGTCCATACGCAAACGCTGGGATTGTGG
>JACQVI010000204.1 GCA_016209795.1 Ignavibacteriota bacterium | reverse complement strand
GATCCAATACTAGTATGTGAAGATTTATTGCAGCTAGAAAAAATCTCCAAAGTTGTGAAGAAATATGTTAACAAGCGGGTTGCTCATTATGATAAAATGGATTTCAATGATTACCCATCCTATGAAGATTTAAGGAAAGTTTTGGAATTTTTAAAAAGTGTCTTCCAAAAGTATTATCGTCTGTTAAATGGGCCTCAGAGTCCAATGCTTGCTGAGCCCAGTAAAGATTGGTTACAGATTTTTAAAGTTCCTTGGATAAAGTCTTAACCCTATCATCCAACTCCACGCAGTATCGCTGAAACCCCAGTCCCCATTCCGAACAGAGCAGATAAGCCCCGCAGGGCCGATGGTACTATACGGGCGACTGTATGGGAGAGTAGGTCGTTGCCAGGTTTATTTTCAAATCCCGTTCCGATTATTGTCAGAACGGGATTTTTGTTTTAGGCGATGGATTAGTATTTTACAGCGTGTATTTGGGAAGTATAACATGAAAAATTTCAAAGATCTTTTCGATAGACTATTTGGTTGGCTGAAAATAGATTATACCTCTCATCATGGTAATGAGGGTAACAAAAAGATCGTCCCCAGCGAAAACTCGGCTCTGGATTATCACTACAGGGTAGGCGACTTCATCGGTCAAAAGTATGAAGTTCGTGGTGTTCTGGGAAAAGGTGGATTCGGTGTAGTGTATCTTGTCTATTCGCATGAAACCGATTCTGTCTATGCGCTAAAGACTTTCCGGGATGAGTACCTCGAAGATGCACAAATAAGAGAACGGTTTAAAAAGGAAGCAAATGTCTGGATTGATTTAGAACGCCATCCTTATCTGGTTCGCGCGTATTTTGTGGATCAATTTGCTGGTAGACTTTACATTGTGATGGAACATATTGTACCGGATGAGCAAGGACTGAACTCGTTGGAAACTTATCTTCGCGTCCGCCCTCCGGATTTTGGGCAAAGCGTTCGTTGGGCAATTCAGTTTTGTTTAGGAATGGAGTACGCTTACTCAAGAGGTCTTCGTTGTCATAGGGATATTAAGCCTTCAAACATTATGGTTAGTCATGACAAGACAATTAAAATCTCAGATTTTGGATTAGCAGGAGTTCTTGATTCTGCTAACGTTCTCCCTGAGATAAAATTGAATTTTCAAAAAGATAGAGTCGGATTATCATTTCAAACTCTCGACGGTGTAGTCGGTACTCCAACACATATGTCGCCTGTACAATTTATTAATGCAGCGTACTGTGATGAAAGAAGTGACATCTATAGTTTCGGGATTGTATTATATCAAATGAGAACGGGCGGTAAAGTCCCTTTTATTACAACCTTGCCAAGAGATAATTCAGACGAAGAGGCTTTGAGATTCTGGAATTCAATGCGTAGACTTCACACAGAGGCTCCTGTCCCAAGAATCAACTCACGTTTGAAATCTGTAATTTGTCATTGCCTTGAGAAAAAGCCAAGTAACAGATACCAGAGCTTCAATCAATTGCGTCTAGATTTGGAGCCTCTGTTGATGCGTGAAACGGGGGAAATCATTAAGTTACCTGAAATCAAAGAACTTGAGGCTTGGGAATGGGTCAACAAAGGCGGCAGTCTACATGGCTTGGGTAGATTTGAAGAGGCAATCCGTTGTTATGATAGAGCAATTGAAGTTGATCCGGGGAGTTCGAAAGCATGGTTTAACAAGGGACTTAGTCTTCATGACCTACGGCGATACAACGAAGCAATTCATTGCTATGAGAAAGCTATAGAAATTAACTCACAGTTAGCACCCGCATGGTGCAATAAAGGGTTGAGCCTTCACAGCTTAGGCAGATACGTGGAAGCGATCCATTGTTATGATAATGCCCTCAATATTGACAGCCAGGACGCTACGGCTTGGAACAATAAGGGAAATAGTCTTGAGAGCCTTCACGTATATGAAGAGGCAATTGCTGCTTATGATAACGCACTAGAGATTGATCCACGATACGCAGTAGCGTGGTACAACAAGGGTATTAGCCTCAGCAATCTTGGACGATGCAAAGAGTCCATTCTCTGCTACGATAAAGCTCTTGAAATTGACTCGTTGAATGCCGACGCTTGGTACAATAAAGCACTTAGTGAGGAAAAACTCGGTTTAATACAGAATGCTGCCCGTTCTTACAAGCAGATCATTGAAATGGACCCATCAGGGTATGAG
>JACQVI010000196.1 GCA_016209795.1 Ignavibacteriota bacterium | reverse complement strand
TTCCACCTTTGTACAAGCTTACGTTGTTCTTTCGGATATTGAAAACCTCCGTGGTAATAATACAGAAAGAACTAAGCTTCTTCAAAAAGCTCTTAATTTTGATGAGAGAAATGTACAAGCTTTGACATTATTAGCAGGTATCTATCTCTTTGATATTAATGAAGCAGCAAAAGGACTTACATATCTACAAAAACTTCAAGAAATCGATCCAACAGATTGGGTTTCGAATTCAGACTTTGGGGTAGGATTTGCTCAGCTCAAAGATTACCCTGAGGCGATACGTTGGTTTCGTCAATCCCTAAAACTAAACCCTGATCAGGTAGATGCATGGTCAAATCTCGGGTACGCGTTCGAACGTCTCGCCCATTATGACAGTGCTTTAGAATGTTATAATATCGCAAACAAAAAAGATCCAATGAATACTCTAATTTATGAAAATTTAACAAGTCTCCTGCTTGCTACAGCTAAATACTCAACTGCAGAGTCTTTACTTCTTAGAGGAACAAAATACTTACCTTCCAACCATGAACTCATCTATGATCTTGGAGTAACGTATGAACTTATGGGTAAGCCGTCAAATGCAAAGCAGACCTTAGTGGAAGGATTAAGACTTCTCGAATCCAAAATCCAGAAGAACAAAACGTTTAGTTCCCATCATGCTGATTTTGGTCTCTTTCAAGCACGTCTGCGTCAGCCAGTAAAAGCGATCGAAGCGGGCTCTGAAGCATTCCGTCTTGATTCTACAAACAACGAAGTCGTCATGAAGATAGCCCGTATGTATGCAGTCCTTGGTAAGAGGGATAAAGTGCTTGAATGGTATAGGCGCGCCAAAGCGATGAACCCAGAGTACGATGCAGCCTATCTTACTACAGCGCTTGACTTTGAAAAATATCGGAAAGACCCTGATTTACTTCTACTGGCTAGAGAAAAATAAGCAAAGGACGGACAGAAGTCAGTCAGAAGAAGAAAGTTCCTCTCAACTATACTCACCCCACACTTCTCGTAGTGCATCGGAGATCTCTCCGAGCGTAGCATAACTTTCAACACAATTCAGGATGTAAGGTAAAACATTATCCTTTCTTCTAGCAGCTTTCTTGAGTGCATCAAGGGCACTCAATACCTTGTGAGAACTTCTTTTGGTTTTTAACTTCCTGAGACCCTCAACCTGTCGATCTCGAACACGAGGATCTACTGTGAAAATCGATGGTTGAGCTTTTTCATCTGAAACAAACTCATTGACACCAACAATAATCTTTTCTTTCTGCTCCACAGCTTTCTGATACTTATAAGCACTATCAGCTATCTCCCCATGATAATAGTGCTGTTCAATTGCCTTGATTGCACCACCAAGTGCATCAATCTTTTTCAGATATTCTTCGGCTTTCTTTTCGATTTCATCCGTTAGAAATTCTACAAAGTATGAACCACCGAGCGGGTCAACAGTATTTACCACACCAGCTTCATAAGCGATGATTTGTTGAGTCCGTAGGGCTATTCGTGCAGCGTCTTCTGAAGGAAGTCCTAAGGCTTCATCCCTGCTGTTGGTGTGCAATGATTGGCATCCGCCTAAGACTGCCGAGAGTGCTTGCATTGTAACTCTCACAATGTTGTTGTCTATTTGTTGTGCAGTCAGCGTAGAACCGCCAGTCTGGGCATGAAATCGTAATTTCATCGTTTCGGGCTTTTTTGCACCGAAGCGTTCCTTCATAATCTTAGCCCACAGCCGACGTGCAGCACGAAACTTTGCTATCTCTTCAAAGAAGTTGTTATGAGCGTTGAAGAAAAACGAGATTTGCGATCCAAACACATCAACATCGAGTCCAGCATCCACGGCTGCTTGAACGTATGCAATAGCATTTGCCAACGTAAATGCTACCTCTTGAATTGCTGTCGCCCCAGCTTCACGAATATGATAACCACTGATTGAGATGGGATTCCATTTCGGCAGATGTTTGCTACACCACTTAAAAGTATCCGTTACTAAGCGCATCGAAGGAACTGGTGCGTAAATATAAGTACCACGCGCAATGTACTCTTTTAAAATATCATTTTGAATGGTCCCTGAAAGCTTCTGCAAATCAGCACCCTGCTTCTTTGCTATCGCTGTATACATACACAGAAGAATTGCGGCAGTTGCGTTGATCGTCATCGAAGTAGTTACTGAATCAAGTCGTATGCCATCAAACAAAATCTCCATATCCTCAAGTGAATCAATAGCAACACCAACTTTTCCAACTTCCCCTTCAGCCATCGGATGATCTGAATTGTACCCCATCTGTGTCGGCAAATCAAAAGCTACAGAAAGACCAGTCGTACCATGATCGAGGAGGTAGCGATAGCGCTTATTTGATTCTTCTGCAGTGCCAAATCCAGCGTATTGTCTCATTGTCCACAAACGCCCACGATACATTGTCGGATAAATACCACGCGTAAATGGATACTCTCCGGGTATTCCAAGTTTTTCTTCGTAATCAAATTCAGTCGGAAGATAGACTCGATTGATCGTTATACCATCATCAGTTTTGAAAGTGGTGTTGCGTTCTTGAAAACGTTGATTAGTGGAAGAAGATTTTACCTTTTTGGCCTTCTTACTACCTTGAGAAGTGTTTGCCATAGCTATTCGTGAGAGAAATAATCAACTTTGATTTGTGTTCAAAATACTGAAAGGCGAGCTGATATTCAAGGTCTATCGCCAGTCAATCGAAGACCAGCTTTTCCCGTTTGATTCTAAAATAATGGCACCCGATTCATCAGTCCGAAAAGTTCTGCATCCAGCCTGGCGCAATCTGCCTAATACTACCAGCGAAGGATGATGAAATTTATTTCTTACACCTACAGAAATCACAGCAATTTCAGGACTTGCCTCGTACACATATCGAGGAGAGCTGCTGGTAATACTTCCGTGATGACCAGCCTTAAGAACATCACTCTTAAGGAATTGCCCATATACATTTACCATCTGATCCTCAGCTTCTTTCTCTGCATCTCCTGAAAGCAACATGGAAGTTTTTCCATAAACTATCTTCAACACCAATGATTGGTTGTTGAGATTGCTCTGCTTGTCAGCATAATTAGAAAGGAATTCTTGAAACGGATGTGTAACATAAGCACGAACACCTTCAAAGCCATTCAATAAGTTCCCTGCATTTAATTGGTGTCTTAGGATTCTAAGCGAATCAACAAGATGTAAGTACTCCTTATACAAGGATGAAGCATTCAATGAGCCAGCCTCAATGACGTTATCAACCATGACATGTCGTAAAAGGTACGGAATACCTCCTATATGATCACCGTGTGGATGACTGATAACAATTGTATTGATCCGTTTGATTCCTCTATGCTTCAGGTACGGGGCGATGAAGCGAGCTCCAGCATCAGAGTATAATGTTCTGGGACCACCATCGACAAGCATTGTGTTCCCATCTGGAAACTCCACAAAAGCAGCATCTCCCTGTCCGACATCTAAAAAAGTTACTCGGAATGTTTTCCCGGAACCTAACAGCCATGAGCCATACAGTATTAGATTCGCTGCTACCAAGATTGCAAAAGTCATTCCTTTTCTAACTTCTCGTCTCCAAAAATTGATAACAGCTGCAACTACAATGTAAAAAGTTATGCAGGACCAAACAGTAAAGTGAGAATCTACATAGGCAAACGGGAGAGTTCCAAACATGTCCACTAATTTTAAGAGAATCCATGTGCAGAGAGAGGTAACTTCTGCATAAACTGATGCAAGCCATGAGGATACATATGAAATCACAACTGTGAGCATCCCAAGGGCGAGAATAACATTAGAAAGTGGAACGATGATGATGTTGGCTAAAAAACTTATGACAGAAATTTTACCAAAATAGATTGATGTGAAAGGTAATGTTCCGATTCCAGCAGCTAAAGAGACCGCCATGAGCATTAACGTTGCAAGAATAAGCTTATTTTCCTTTAAAGAAGTTGGAAAAAGACTTTTCAGACTATAAAATTTTGGTGAGAGATATATCAATGAAAATACAGCAGCAAATGATAATTGAAATCCTGGTTGGAATAACTGCTTTGCATCGATGAGGAGAATCACAAGAGATGCAAGTGCTAAACTATTGTAGAGGTCAGTTTTGTATTCCATGAGCTTTGCACCAAGGAATACTATTGCCATAATTACCGCACGTACGACTGAGGGTGCACTACCTGTCAAAAAAATATAATAGACAAGCAGAATGCACGTTAATATAATCCGTATCTTTTCTGGTATTCTAAGAAGCTGAAAGATAATAAGGAGAATAAACGTAACAATGGCAACATGGAGACCCGAAACAGCCAAGATATGCATGACGCCTGCATTGATAAAAGCAGTTTTAACTTCCGAGGGAATCTCACTTCGTTCCCCAAGAACCAATCCCTTAAGAAATTTTGCTTCTTCTCCACCTATGAAATCATCAATTCGTTGAGCAACTGACTGTCGAACAGGATGGACTAGTAAAGCACGAAAACTATTTGTTGCAGTGGCGCCAAGAACAATACTATCCTTGCTTTCCACATATAATCTTGCAAAAATATTATTCAAATGAAGATAGCGCCTGAGATCAAATTCGCCCGGATTACGAGCAGTTCCCGCTGGTGCTAACTCACCACTGATCGATACCGCTCTGCCATAGCTAAGTGATGAAATAAACTGTTGATCGACATTATCTCGAAGAATTGATACAAGTACACCTCCCGATACATAATTGTGCTGACCGTTAACAACAACGCTCTCAGCAGTAACGACAAAGCGAAGTGAATGTTCGGTCACCCTTGGTAAGTCAGCGATAGAGCCACTCAGTTGAACGTTTCTTCCATAAGCGGCATATTTGGAGACGTTATTTTCTGAGACAATTTTTGCATCAAAGGTAATCTTAACAATACCAAAAAGAAAAATCACTAACAATGAAAGCGCTGGAAGCATAGGCGCACATTTTTCTCTAAAGATGAAGAACGCAAAAACAAAGAGAGTTCCTGCAAGAAGTACTCCTAGATAAGGTAAAGGAAATGAAAAATTCCATCCAACGATAATACCGAGAATGAATGGAAGGCAAAACTTCATCGCTGGACGGTTTGAGATCATATCACCTGAAAGGAAGATTATTGAAAAACATTCAGGATCGCAGGAGCTACATGTGTGAGGTTCTTTGCTTTTCCCGTAATGTTCTTATGCTTGGAACCCACTACCAATAATGGAACGGGGTTGCGCGTGTGGCTCTTTGTTGATAAGTCCTCAAGATTACCGTGATCGCTCGTTATGATCAAGAGCATTGAGTTACGATCAAGATTGGAGAGAATGCCTTCGAGCATCTCATCGAATGTCGTCAAGACCTTGTAGGCTTCTTCCATAGATTGACTATGCCCAGCATGGTCGGTTACATAGTATTCGAACAAGACAAAATCGTACTGCTCGGCTAATCTAACCAGTCTCTCTCCCGCTGTCTGAGGTGAAATAACAGGCATGTCTGGATATCCGAGTTTGTTCCACCGCTCATTTGTAATATCTGCAGAAACAGCTTTTCCTTCAGCCAACGTTGTGCTGTGATTTAATTCAAAGCCGGACATCAACCACGCCATTGTTATGGCACTCATACGGTTTTGTTTTGAAGTGATGTGCTCAAAAAATTGTCGGGGAAATGCATTTGCGTAAAAGACAGTTTTCCTCAAGCTTTGAAGATTTCGGTAAATATTCTGCTCTTTGATGATAGGTCTAAGAGCAGAAAATGGATAGGGACCAAAATGTTTCCCGATCAAGCGAGAGGCATTAATGCCCGTTAGTAATGATGTTTGACCTGTGCCGCTCTGAGGTAATCCAGAAACACCGAGTGTTACATTCAACGGAACAAGGGAAACTTTGGACGAAGAATAGTGGGCATCTCTGAGATGCGGGATGTGTCCGTTCAATAAAGAATATAAGCTCGTAAGCCGAAAAGCAAAAAACGGATTCTTCTTTGGATTCTGGCTGCCGATACCAACTCCATCGAGAAACAACAATAAAACTTGTGGAGTGGATCGCATCATGATGTTGCTTCAGAGAATTTATGATTGCTCTTTACTTTCAACCATGACTGTAACAGGTCCATCGTTGATAAGACTGATGTCCATCATTGCTCGAAAAATTCCTGTGCATACGCGTGAATCACCAAGTTCAGTGCGCAGGAATTTAACAAAATGATCATAGAGCTTTTCAGCCAACTGGGGCGATGCAGCATTAACGAAACTGGGGCGATTTCCCTTTCGTGTATCTGCATAGAGTGTAAACTGAGAGATGACAAGTGCATTCCCATGAACATCTTTGACTGAAAGATTCATTTTGCCTTCGGCATCTTCAAAGATTCTGAGATTCGCACAGCGTTGAGCAAGATATTTTCCATCTTCAGCCGTATCATTATGGGTTACTCCTAAGAAAATCAATAAACCTCGTCCGATTTGGCTGTGCAAAGATCCATTAATGGAAACGCTTGCCTGCTTTACTCGTTGGACCAACGCACGCATAGTTTATAACCACTGGGCTTTGACTATTCGCTTGATTCCACTATAATCGGAGATGGTTTCAATGTTCACATAGCCATGCTGCCGAAAGACTTCCGGGACTTTATCGCCCTGATCATACGCAATTTCAACAAACACCCATCCACGAGGCAGGAGAATCCGCTTGGAAAGTTTTGCAATGATATGAAAGAATGTCATTCCATCTGCGTAATCTGTGAGCGCTATAGCTGGCTCGTGATCTCTGATCTCAGGTTGAAGCATATTGAACTCTACTCGAGAAATGTAAGGAGGATTAGAGACGATAAGACCGTAAGTGCACCCATCGAAATATGTATTGGGCTTGAGAATATCTGCCTTCAGTACGTTGACTTTGCTTGCCACGCGGTGTCGTTCGACATTCAAACGGGCAACCGTTAATGCCTCTTCGCTAACATCAATACCATCGACAGTGCAATCCTCGGTAAACTTTGCAAGAATGATAGCAATATTGCCTGACCCAGTGCCGATATCCAAAATCCGCTGAGAGTGAATCCCTTCTTTCTTTGAGAGCTCTATAACTCGTTCTACCAGAATTTCTGTTTCTGGACGAGGAATCAGCACTCGGCTGTCAACTATAAACTTCAACCCCATGAACTCACACTCACCGATGATGTATTGTAACGGCTCGTGGGCTAAACGTCGCTCAAGATAGGATTCGAACTTTGTTACGTCATGAGAGTTTGGAGTTTTATAGAGTCTGTTGATAAGTTCACTTCTCTCGCACCCAAGAGCGTAACAGAGTAGTAATTCAGATGTTAAACGAGGATTTTCTATTCCTTGTGCTGAAAGAGATTGAGAACTCTTTTCAAGAATGGACTCAATGGTTTCGTTCAGGTAGTTAGAAACCAACACAGGCATAATTAGAATTATTATGAAATGAAAATACTAAGTGTCCATTCAAAAAGCAAGCATTAACGATCCATAGCTTTCACAACCACCAGCGTAACATCATCCGATTGCATTCTATTCTTGCTATGCTCTTTGACAGCATCGACAATCTTTGATAGAATTGTGCCTGCCGATTCGTGCAGGCATGCCCGAGCAACTTGTTGCAGCTGTTCTTCGCCAAATTCTTCTTCCTGAGAGTTCATCGCTTCACTCACGCCATCTGTAAAGAGAAGTAACACATCACCACTGCCAAACTTCACTTCACCTTCTTGATACGGCACGATGGTTTTCATAATGCCTAAAATGATACCGCCTTTATCGAGCCGCTCGATGGCGCCGTCTGCATGAAAGAGAAACGGCGGATTATGTCCGGCGCTGACATAGTTCATTCTCTTGGCTGTTGTGTCTAAGATCCCCCAGAAAAATGTTATGAATCGATCCGAGCCTGTGTTCTCGCAGATGAGATCGTTGACCCTTTTCGTCAGATCACCAAGCGATAGACCGAGTGGCACAAGAGCTCGTATGGTTGCCTGAAGATTTGCCATCAGCAGTGACGCCGGAGTCCCTTTCCCAGAAACATCTCCAATGGCGAAAACATAACGATGCTGACCCAATGGAATAACGTCGTAATAATCGCCGCCAACTTGCTTCGATGAAATGTTGACCGCTGCCAGGTCAAAATGAGGTATGTTCGGAAGTTGGGCAGGCAAAAGTCCTCGCTGGATTTCCTTTGCAATTAACAACTCATCCTCTAATTTTTGTTTTTCAAGTGTTTCCTTGAAGAGTCGAGCATTTTCTATAGAAATGATGGCAAGATTTCCTAGCGACGAGAGAAATTCAATGTCCAGTTGAGAATATTTTTCTCCACGCATTTTCTCACCAAGCCCCATGACTCCCACTGTTTGGTTTTTTAGCTGTAGAGGAATGAGAACGTGGATGCCGATCTCTTTTAATAAGGATTGGAGTTGTCGATCTTGCTTACGCATCAATTCAACGATTTGCGGCGACGAAAGTGTCGGAAAATACGCAGGCAGGGATGGATTTATAGGCGAATCAAGCCGCGAAGTAACAACATTCATCGCTCCATTCTGCTGCAAACAGATGAAATACCTGCTTGCACCTATTTGTCCCATGATGGAAAATAACAACAGCTTAATAAGCCGTTCCTGATCAAAAATGGCATTGAATTCTTTACTCAGTTCAAAGAGAGTATTCAGCTCCTGAACTTTACTATCCAGTCGCCGATTGAGTTGCTTGAGTTGAGAAAATACTATTCCTTTGTCAATTGCCGTAGCTGCAATGCTCGCCAGAGATTTTATATAGGTCTCTTCCTTGGAACTTAATTTCTTTTTCACGACACTCGAACCTAATCCGGTAATCCCAACAATCTTTTCTCGTAATGTGAGGGGGATAAGAATGAGAATCCCCTGATCGCGAAAAAATCGTATCCACGGCATCTTACGAGCATCTTCATGATCTACGTACAATATTCTATCCGTAAGCTTGTTGATCTTGAGTGTTTGTCCAATCAGCTCTGTCGGTAATCCCTTCACATTTTCAACCGTAAAAGTACTATTGGCACGCTCTAGAATAACAATTCCACGTAATGAGAGCAATTTGCCCATTAACGTGAGAAGAAAATGTCCAAGGATGAATTTGAGATCTATCGATGCATTGATGACACTGCTGAATTCAAACAGTGCACTGAGATCGAACCTTTCTTCACGCGCTTTCTCTTTGTTACTGGAAGATAATGGAGTGGTGGTCATGCGGTTTTCTTACCGTAGGTTTAACACTATCGGCTGATTTTATTGCGCAGATATTTTATCAGATGAACTTCAGTAATATTATTTGGCAATTTCTTGTATTCGATTTCATCCATCATTGCACGCATGATGTACATCCCCAATCCACCTTTGCGGTAGCTGGCAAGATACGCGGGCATATCAGGAATTTCTACAGATTTCGGATCAAAGGGTTTCCCCTGATGTGTAATGATAATTTCGAACCTATGATCATCTGTCATAATTCGGATGTCGATATCTTTATTTGATGCATACTCATAAGAATGTTTGATGATATTTGTGCACGCTTCATCGACTGCGAGCACAATGTTCTGCACAGAGTCTTCATCGAATCCAAATTGTTGAGCAGCTTCTGATATAAATGTTCTGACGAACTCCAGCTTTTCGGTCTGGCTATGGATTTTCACATGCAATGTCGTTGCCTTCGTTGATAATGACAGTGACAAAAAATCACTTGTGAGTATCTACAATTTCTTTGGTGAAGTAAATTTTTGAATTGCCTCTTTCTCGTCCTTCGTAATGTCGTACAGAAGCGGAAATCCCAACAAATCGAAGACGTTATAGACCTTCGGCGACATATTTGATAGTTTGATGTCCCCGTTATTCTTTCTGACATCTTCAATGTATGCCATAAACACACCAAGCCCTGCGCTACTTATATACGTAAGATCCTTACAATTGATCAGAATATTATATTTTTTCCTTTCCAAAAGATTCTGGAACACTTTTTCGAGGTCAGGAGCAGTGTGAGCATCGAGATATCCTTTCAGGTCAAGGACATTGATGTTGCTCATCTCCCGAATATCAATTTTGAAGCTGCTCATAGTATTCTCCTTACGTGTGGTTATGTTAGTTAGATTGCTTGAGCCATTTCAACACAAGAATAGTTAAATCATCATCAGGTGATTCATGGTTCATATGCTTATCAACAGCCAGAATGATAGCATCACGAATCTCAAGGGCTGTGTGATTATTGCGATGCTGCACTACTTCCAATAAACGCTCATAGCCAAACTCTTCTCCATTTTTGGGATGAGCTTCAGTTAATCCATCAGTGTATAAAACAGCGAAATCGCCATGTGAGAATTTGACTTGATCTTCTACCAACGTCTCAGCAAAGAAACGATTGCTACCCATACCCAATCCTAATCCTATGGGTTTGATGTACGTTGCTGTACTCTGCGAAACAAAAAGCATAGGACAATGACCCGCACGTGCGACAGTCATAACACCGGTGCGTAAATCCAATATAGCATAAATTAAACTAATGAACCACCGTTTGTCTATACTCCCAATCAGCGCATCATGTGCTTTAACTAAGAATTGTTTCGGTGAGAGATAAATTTTACTCAAGGACTGAAAAATACCTTTCATCTCCGCCATGTAAAAAGCCGCTGAGACTCCTTTTCCAGAAACATCTCCCACAAGAATGCCAAGTCGATGATCATTCAGCATAATAAAATCGTAGTAATCGCCACCAACTTCAAACGCAGGTGTTGATAATGCTTCTATTTCAATTTCCTTTAATACAGGTAACTGTTGTGGCAATAGTTTTCGTTGCATTTCTTGTGCAAGTACCATTTCACGCATTAAACGCTCTCGTTCAATCGATTGCTCAATCAGACGAGAGTTTTCGATAGCAATCGTTGCTTGATCAGCAAAGGCAGAAATGAGATCTGCATCTTCACGATCGAAACCGTAAGCCATTTGTTTGACGGCATAGAGGATACCAATGACTGTATCGTGCAACAGCAATGGAACGATAACCATCGATTGAATATCGCTGGCAAATTCCTTCAGGTATTGCGTTCGCTTATCCGATCCTATGTCATCGATAATGACTGGCTTGCGGGATTCCAGCACGAGATTTCGTATTGATTCACCGTTTGCTGTCATTATCGCATCAGTTTTCTCTCGAGAAATATTCTTTAGCGCTACAGTCTTGAATTCCATTGTTGAACGACCGCCTGTACTCGCACGCATCCCAGGTGCCGGGGATGGTTTGTTAATAATTTCCAACCAGGAGCTCTTCGCTTGACAAACCTGTAGCGTCATCATCGTAACAGAATCTACAAGTTCGTTGAAATCAAAAACTTGGGTAACTAAACGACCAAGATTATGGAGTGAAGAAACTTCACTGATTTTTCGATCAAATGCCTCGGCTGTGGGAAGATGAAATAACGTGCTCACGAATGTCATACCGAAATATATCGTCGCAAAGATACTGACTTGCGAGATGAAAGAATACAGTGCCGGTGAATAAAATGTCACAGCCTTTCCAATGGAAGACCCTTGCGTCACGAGAATATCAAAACCAAGAAAGATGCCAAATAACAACAATGCATACATGACACTGAGTACTTTTTCTCGCTTGGAAAGATAGACAATCCACGACAGGCGAAATGTATTGAGCAACATTGAGAGGACAGTCAACCCAAACAACACTGAAGTAACAATACTTGATTCGAGTGGCCTCGAAAATACCGTCGACACGGAAGTCGTCAGAGTAAAAGTCACCAAAAGCAGGAAATATCGACGCGTATTCTTGCGTCGCTTGGAAAAAATAATATCACGGATGAGAAGAAACGTAAGGATCATCATACTTCCGAGAACGACTCCATAAATATTTGCCCAAACTATCGTCCCAAAATCTAATGGTATGAGAAGGTAATTCTTAATATCAAAATTAGTCGTAGTGACAAGGGATAATAAGAT
>JACQVI010000017.1 GCA_016209795.1 Ignavibacteriota bacterium | reverse complement strand
ATACTATGGTTTATATTAGATATTTACTTTTTTTAAAAATGCGTTGCGTTGTTTCCGCTTCTAATATCTGCTGCTGGATCATACGTTTTTGTTTTTCTTCCTTGTGACGTTGTTCTGCAATTAATCTATCTTTATAGACAGTATTAGCTTTATCTAAGTACTCCTTAAAGTAGGTTACTATTTGTTCAGTAATATTTTCACCACCTTCAATAGTAGCCCTGTCTTGATAAAACTTAAATACACTTGGTTCCTTACCTAGAAGATAGTGATAATTACTTATGTTCCTAAAGGATTCTACCCACTTTTGATTAACTGCCTGATTAAGAATGAAAATAAACTCACCCTTCTGGTAGTCTACATTAATTAATTTAACTGGCCTTTCTATCAAAATATCACTCACTTCAGATTGAGGAATAACTGTATTTTTTAGTTCATCAAGTTTTTGTCTTGAAACGAATTCATTTTTCTTACCTATTAAAATCTTTTTGATTTCGTCAATCGAGTTAGGCCTATCATCTGGTGATTGAGAAACCATCGTTTCCACGATTTCATCGAGATATTCATACTGCGAAGCAACGGCATTTATTTTTGTATAACGAGTACCATGTATGACTACACCTGTAAACATTTCATTCAAAATAAGTCCAAGCGCAAAAATGTCGGCTCTGTAATCAACGACTTGACCTTTCAAGCGTTGTTCTGGCGCTGCGTATTGAAAGTTTGCCAAACGATCGCTTGCTTTTGTTTCAACTGAAGTCAAAAGGTACTCTTCAGTAAAGTGAGCAATGCCAAAATCAGCAACGATTAATTGATCAGTACTAATATCATATAAGATATTCTCAGGCTTCAAATCTCGATGCCAAATAGATTTAAGGTGAGCTGCTTCAACACCATCAAGAATCTGAGAAAAGTATGGTAAGACTTTATCCTGCGGTATTTTATTGCTCATTAAGTCCCTAAGAGTAGAAGAGTAATACGGCATAACATAAAATGGATTTTGACCATTTTCATCGGTAACAAAACCATAATCAAGAATTGTAATTATATTCTTGTGAATATTCCTTTGACAAAAGAAAACCTCGTTCTTAAATCTTTTATGCTTTTCTTTATTAGCCTTGTGATGATCTAATAGCTTTAAAGCATAAAGATTTCCATCTTGGTCGTTTACCTTGTAAACTTTGCCAGAACCGCCTTCACCAATTATTTCTAAGTCATCGTAGGCATTAAAGGCTGTCTTGAAAGTAATTTTCTTCATCCTCAAAATCCCGAATTACATAATTCTCTCAATCACCCCCCCGCCAACCAGCTTTTCCCCATCATACATCACGACCGACTGCCCGGGTGTAATCGCTCGCCTCGGTTCATCAAAGATGATTCGAAGTGTTCCATCATCGTTTAGAAACAGAGTCGCAGGCTTAGCGTCATCCTTGTACCTTACCTTCGCCTGGACTCGATCACCATCGTGCAATTCACTAATGCAGATGAGATTGAGGTCCTTTGCAATCAGCTCTCGGTGCAGCAAATCATTGTTTCGACCTATCTTCACGCTGTTCGTTACTGGGTCAATCTCTGTTACGTACACACGCTCACCATAGGCACCGAGTCCGCTTCGCTGGCCTATCGTGTAAAAAGGAAAGCCTCGATGCTTGCCAACAATCTGCCCGTTGAACAGGATATCACCACCAGCAAGCTCTGTCTCAAGCTCAGGCTTTCTCTCAGTGAGAAAACGTCGATAGTCATCATCAGCAACAAAGCAAATTTCATAACTCTCCTGCTTCCGCGCAGTCTTCAGTCCATACTTGGCTGCGATTTCACGAACTTCCGGCTTGGTTAGTTCACCTATGGGAAAGAGCGTCTTACTCAGTGCATCCTGACTGAGTCCCCACAGCGCATACGTCTGATCCTTCATCTCGTCACGTGGGCGGAAAACATTGTACCTTTGTGTTCGCTCATCGTATGTAATTCGGGCGTAATGCCCGGTGGCAATGTAACTTGCCCCGAGCGATTCCGCCTTCTTCAGCAGCTCGCCCCACTTGATCTTCTTGTTACAAATGATGCATGGATTCGGCGTTCTGCCATGGAGATACTCATCGATAAAATTATCAATGACCTCGCGACCGAACTGCTCGGTGAAATCCACCACGTAATGCGGAATACCAAGCTTCACTGCGACCATGCGTGCATCGTTGAATGCATCCAGTCCACAGCAGCTTGTCTCGTTACCGACGTTTCCACCAACTTCATCAAATGAATAGGTCTTCATCGTGATGCCGATGACGTTGTAGCCCTGCTCAAGCAACAGTGCCGCAGCAACAGAGGAATCCACGCCGCCGCTCATTGCTACAACGACAGATGTATTTTTGCCTGTTCTGGTCATAAACTATGTACAAAATACGAAAAAGTGCAGGAACAACCAAGAGTTGATATGCGATGTGAGCATTAAGCTGAGAGCAGAGAGCTTAGAGCGGTGTGCAATGAGCACTGAGGCGTGAGTTTTAGTAGTCAGGAATGAGATGGAGTATAAGTAATATTTCTTTGCTGTAAGTTTTAATCTGCTATCTGTAATCTAAAATCTAAATTCTAAAATCTGAAATCTACCTGCACTCCAATTCGATTATCATGGCTGCCGGGAAGTTGGTCTAAGCCCGATCCGATTCGTTTGACGTCGTCACGAAGAAGGTCAGAGTATTTTGCTGAAAGTTCTATCTTATCAGCAAGTTTAAATCGTATAAGAAGATACCACCGCACACCACGTCCGTACAAAGCAGGCAATGACAGAACTCCTCTCAGATCGTTTTCATACTCATACATGCGGGCATCGTATGAGTCTGTTTCAAAAAAAGCAACACGGAAGTTCAGCCACAGCTTCATCATTGTATTGAAAAGAATGTCATGGTAGAACATGGTGCCTTTTTCACTGCGATCAGAAATCGACACTGTGAAGAACACTCGCTCTATCCTTCCACGAATTCGAAGTTCTTTAGTGAGTCGATAATCCAGATTCAAACGCACAAGCTGCCTGCGCTGGGCATCGTTTACTCTCACTTCGAATCCATTGCTATTCTCAATTATTGTTCCAGCCTCTGCCACTTTATGTTGATAGCGGCAAGTAACGTCCAAACGACGCATAGGACGGATTTCAAGCTGAGAAAAAACATCATGCCCTTTTGATGAAAAGTTTACATTTGATCTCGGCTCTGGAAATTTGAACTGATCATAGTACGAAGAGAATGTCACTGATCGCAGTAGTTTGAGTCGAAGGCCAAGATACAAGCCGCTCTCATTCGAAGTTGACAATTGCTCTCCAAAACCAAGTCCATGCAAGGAAATGAACTCAAAGGGATAACGACGGTACGCAGCGATGAGCTGAACCTCAGTCGAAGGCTTCATGACGATTCCAGAAACCCCTCCGACAACGCCATTCACCTTTGCCCATTCCCCAAAGAACTGTGTTGTCTTGTACTCAACATGATAATCTGTTGAGAGCATCGAAAAACGGTTCCCGTTAAATCTTTTCCCATTATCCAAGAAGAGTGTTTTTGAAAACTCCGTCTGGTAGAATGTCAAACCCACTGAATTCATTTCTGACAAATGATATATTCCTCTGCCACCGAAGAGTCTCTCTGAAACATTACCTCGTTTAGCTTCCTCTGTTTCTGTTCGGAAGTACCCAGCGGTGTAAAGGGTAGTAATAGTACCGTTGTCATTGATCGATGCACTCAGCGAGCGACGTGAATAAAACAATTGCGTTGTAACGTTCCAAAAGTCAACCTCAACAGCAATCCCCCTAAGGAACGAATGTTCATCTGATGATGAATATGGGATTAAGCCTCGAGCCGCTTTCCTCACTGGCGATACGATGTCAGCACCTTTAGCAACATCAAATCCTCGCCAAAGTGTAACTCCCTGCCCAGCCTCGATGAGATAATCTCCAACAACAACCTTCGAGAGTGCGTCTACGTTTGAAACCATTACATTTCCAGATGCGAAATCATTCATGCGCTGCTCGCCTGCATCTTTCTCAAACAAAACTCCACCTGAAAGATGCTCGCCGTATGAGAACTTCGTCCGCTGGTACGACTTCATTCGAGAGCCGATGTACGCTCCATTATCGTATCCCTCTGAACGCTGCAAATCTTGAATGATGCGTGATCGAAGTTCAATTGTCGATCGGCGAATATCACCGAAAAGAACGTCAAAGATAGGAGAATCTTCTGCTTGTGTGCTTTGCTCCAGAAGTTGTTCAAACTGTTTTTCAACTTCCGATGTATCTTCGAATGTGGAGGGATCAAGCTGAGCATAAACATCTTTTAGATTGAGAACCAGTAAAACAGCAATGAGACGATACATCAGATAATTATTCACTGCTACCTCCCCATCGCAATGAAATAGACACCTGATGCGTTCCTCCCAATTCTTGATGAGTGATAAAAGCATAATCGATCTGGAACATTGAATACCGAATCCCGGCACCTCCAGCATACTGCGATGGCGCGTCCGAAACACCACTCCGGATTGCTAGTACCTCAACAATCCAATATTCGAAGCCAAAACGCGGAGACGGATCAAACTTCAATTGTTTATGATAATCTAATGCGAATGTAAGATTCTTGAGAGGAACATAAGCCAAGCCAGCAGAGAACGACTGAGGCAACTTTTCATTTGAAACCCCGATCGTTGGAGAATTGATATTCGTTGCTGTCATACCCCAATGGAGTTGATCAAAAATCTTGATGATGATTCCCACGTCAATCCCGATTGTCCCGGCAGAACCATATTTGCTGATAGAAACAGAATGATAATTTAGATTGATTCCAACACCGACACTGGAGAGTGTATTGGAATACGAAACAGTTCCAGAAACTTCACGATACAAGTCGAAGCCATACTTTCTGGCAGCTGCTCCTATCACTCCTACATTGATGGGAAGCGCAACAGCTACAGCGCCAGTTGAAAGTTCCGATAGACCAAACGGTTGAGGTGAGTAGAAGAAGGAAACTTCTCGGCGCTTGAGTTGACTCAATCCACCAGGGTTAAAAGCAATAGCCCAAACATCATCCGACAATCCTACAAAAGAACCACCAAGACCTGCAGCTCGAGCACCGAGATCTTTTTGCTCAAATCCACCAAAAGCTTTATGGATGAGCAAGAGGAACAGAAAAAGCAACGCCGTTGTTGTACATCGTGATGTCATATTTGTGCAATTATTCCGAATTGCCTATATTGAATTGTCCTTTAGAATCCACAATGAAACAGTGCCTCATTCTTCTAACGTGCCTCTTTACAGTTTCAGCTCTGCTTGATGCACAGGAGATCGAATGTAAAGTGTCAATCAACGTTGAACCTCTGAATGCACAGGCGAAGGAAAATCTCGCCGACTTCCTCGAACAAGTTGAGCGATATATCAACTCGCATCGTTGGTTAGATGAAGATCTTGGCGGCGAAAAAATTCGCACCTCCATCTCGATCAATTTTCAAGCGTCGCCACGAGATAACCACTATATAGCGCAAGTGTTCATCGGGAGCTCACGCCCGATTTACAAAGCCGATCGCAGCACAGCAGTTGCTCGAATAAAAGACGATAGCTGGGAGTTCGATTATGTTCGCTTCCAATCGTTATCTCATAACGAGTACCGCTTTGATCCGTTACTTAGTTTCATCGATTTCTATATGTACCTCATTATTGGATACGACTTTGATACATACAAAGCTAATGATGGTACTCCATATTTTCAGAAAGCACTCGAGATCGTGAATAGAGCTCGTGGTGCAGCCGGCGCTGGCAGAGGCTGGGAAATCAATCCTCAAAGCAACTATACACGAGCACAGCTTGTTGATGAACTTTTGAATCCGAAATTCCGGGATCTCCGCGATGCGCTGTACACCTACCATTACAATGGACTTGACCTCCTCTACAAAAATCCAAGTAAGGCACGGAAGAACATCCTGGCTGCACTTGAGAAGGTAGGAAAACTTCAGAATAAAATCAACCAGCCAAGTTTGGCAATACGACTTTTTTTTGAAACAAAACACCTCGAAATCGCCGACACGTTTCGAAATGACCCCGATCAGACGGTGTATGCACGTTTAGCGAAAATAGACCCGTCTCATCAAGCGACGTACAAGGAGTATAGCCAGAAAAATCGATAAATGGCGATTATAAATACTTTGTCCTAAGTAATTCAACGATACAATCACAAACTTTAGAGAGGAGGATTACCATGTTCAAAAAGTCCTCGTACCCTTTTAGGGCTGCATTTGTCCTCGTAACTCTAACACTGTTTTTGCTTGCCATACTGGTGTTTCCAGGATGTACTGAAGAAACGATCATTTCAGAAATTGACGATCTTTCCAATCCCAACATCCAACCACGAGTGATATTCACCCTGCCCAGCAATAATGGTGTTGGACCTTTTGATCTTTTCAATCGAGGAGATAATTACAATAAACCCCACTTTGTCATCCGCTTTAATAAATTGATGAACACCCTATCGTTTGAAAGTGATATGATCAAAGTAGAAGGATTTGATCGACCTGTTGTTGTTGATCTCTTCCCATTCTTCTTTTATAGAGATCCCGAAATCCGTTCAACCTCAAGCTCGAGTTCGATTTATGATGATGTCTTAGCATTCAGCATACGCGATTCATTATCATATCAAAGACTTTCGTATCAAGTTGGGCACACCTATACAGTCGAGGTTGAACCTGGCCTCAGTGATATTAACGGTAATACTCTACTTGGACGATATCAATTTTCGTTCAACGCTGAGCCATACTTTCGAGTATTGGAAACTTACCCAGAAGAAAACGATGAGTCCGTTTCCCCTTCAAGCCAGATTTCAATCATTTTCAATAGTCACGTGGATACCAGCATCTTCCCCTCCTTGCAGCTTTCTCCCCAGATCGAGGGTAAGTGGACGATTTTGAGCTTTGACTTATCCACCGTACTCTTTCGACAATTGCAACTCTTACCATTCAATACCACATTTACTCTCACGGTTGATGGCAATGCAAAAGATATCTATGGGCACCAGATACATCAAGCTTTTTCCTCATCCTTCAAGGTCCCAGCATTTGGAGTGTCCTTCAATTCTCCAGAAAACGGCCAAGTCAACGTTGAGTTGGATAGATCTATTTCATTTAGTTTCAATAGTTATATCGATACTGGTACTGTCCGCAATGCATTTACGCTCTCTCCTACTGTGCAAGGGGATTTTTCCATTGCTAGTCACAATTTCTGGTTCACACCTTTTATCGGTTTTTCTCCAAGAACTATTTATACTGTCACACTTACCACTGCTCTTCGAGCATCCGATGGAACTTCTCTCCCGGCACCGTATAGCTTTTCATTTACGACCGGGGAGTTTCGCGTAACCTCCACTAGCCCGTCTGATGGAGACCTTAATGTTTTCCGAGCAAACAATATTAATGCCTGGTTCAACGCCAAAATTGACACATCAAGCGTCCGAAATGCCTTTACCATAAATCCGAGTGTGGGAGGCACCTTCATATTATATGATAACTCCGGGTATTTCGCCTTCGATCCAAGTTTGCAATTGTCAAACAATACAATCTACACAGTTACAATCTCAACGGCATTAAGATCAAAACATGGGTATAATCTCTCCAGTCCCTATACATTTGCTTTTAGAACGAGTCCGTAAGTATTGGGTGGAATAATCCTGAGAGAAAAATATTATAAAACATCTTGAACTACTCCAGAATCTTCACGTCAAAAATATGGTCGTCAACTTGAATACGGTTGACGACATCCATGCCTGAGATGACTTTGCCGAAGATTGTGTAGCGCCCATCGAGGTGGGGCTGTGGAGATTGGGTGATGAAAAACTGTGAACCTTCCGTATCTTTGCCTGCGCTCGCCATGCCGAGTGTACCAGTTTGATACGTAAACGGGGAAAACTCCGATCGGATTGAATATCCTGGCCCTCCCCACCCATCACCGCGGGGATCACCGCCCTGAATAACGAAATTCGGCACAACGCGATGGAACGTAAGCCCGCGGAAGAAACCTCTCTGCGTTGTTAACTTCAGAAAACTCATTACAGTAAATGGCGCAACATCTTTGTACAACTCCAAGACAATGTCACCCCGGATCGTTTCCATTCTCACCTGCAGAGGATTGGGCAGCGTACGTAAGTATGCAAAATCAAAATCTGTCAGCAGCGGCTCGAAATACTTGGGGAGTTCAGATGAATAATCCCGTCCAGTAATCGACTTGAGCGCCATAACAGAAGCAAGCATCACAGACCGATCAGGCTGTTGAAGTTGTTTACGAAGCATTTCCACTGCTCGATCATCCTTGAGTTTGCCCAATGTTGCCGCAATCTCCTGGATAGCTTCGACATCATCAGGGACACGCAAGCTAGAAAGTGCTTCAAGAAGATGAGAAATTGACAATGGTCTCAGAAACAGTGAATCACCGAGAATCGATGCCGCCGTAGTAACAAGAGCAACATCGCCGCTCTCCAATGCTACAATGATTGCATCATACGTTGTGCTGACAAGCGTTGAATCATCTGGATTTTTTTTACTCAGCTCGTGCAAAGCTTCTAACGACGCCCTCCATAACATAATGTTATCATCTTCGAGATATTGAGTCATTGCATGCAAAGCATCTCTTGCCCCGGTCAATCCCATCGCTCTGAGAAGTTGTGCTTGAAGTAATGGCTGTGGGTAGTCTGTTGGATGAACAGATGCCAATGCAGAGGCTCCAGAGAGTTTTGCTAAGGCGGTTGCCGCTTCAGCCTGTAACTGCCAGATATACGCATTGTCTTTATTTTCGGCAATTCTCTTCAGAGCCGCGAAAGTTTGCTGAACCGCTTTGCTCGAATCGCTCTCCTTCAACCCTGTATTCCCAAAGGCTGAAAGTGCAGTCAGAGCAACGTACGTATTACCATGATAAAATGAACGTCTGAGTGTATGGATAATATCATCGTTTCCTTTGAGGGAAAAATTACTGAGAGCTTTTAGGGCATTGACTCTTACACGCCAATCAGGATCAAAGTCGGCGAGCTTTTGCAGTGGAAGAAGAGAAGTCCTTTCATCCTTGATCTTGCCAAGGAGTGTAGCAAGGTTCATACGAACAAGCGGTTCACGGTGTTTATAGAGTTGGACAACATGCTCAAGCTCCGCACGAATTTCAGGATGGTCACCAATGCGCTGTAAGGCATAGGCTGTTTGCCACGATGCTCCATCTACTGGCTTGATCAGCTTAATTAGGTATCGGACAGCGTCTGGTGATGTAATTCCTCGAATGGCAAATCGGGCAATGCTCATCACTAAGGCGTCTGAATGAAGGAGAGGATAGACATCGCCAAAACGAAGCAGTAAATCTCGCAGCGCTTCCTCAGTGCCAAACTTTCCAATCTCTTCGATGAGCCGATCTGCTGGACTTGTTTTGTACTTCAATTTACCTTCCATACTCATACGATCAAGTCGAGCCCAGATCAAATCGTACTGGAGACGTTCACGATTTTTTTTGTTCAGCAAACCCGCTGTTTGACCAATAGCAAATGCAGCTGCAAATTGCACGTCTGAACTTTTGTCCCATAATGCATTGACAAGGAGATGAAGAACAGACGTATCCTGAATACTGCCGTACGCCCTAAACGCCCGCTCTCGTACAATCGGATCAGGGTCTGACAGTAGATTCAACATTGATCCTTCAGAGATTGATCGAAGGTCTTGGAGGCGCAGAATGAACTCAATCTTTTCCTGGCGTTTCTTTGCTGCCTCTTCCTCTTCAGGAGTTTGAGCAAAAAGGGTAATCGGGAAAAGAAAAAAAAGAAAAATTCGCTTCATAGAACTAATAAATATCAACCCTACCCCTTCGCTGTACCAGATCGCAAAGCCGACACACGCCATTAGGCGAGCCGGCTTAGCTGCGTTCTAAAGAAAAAATTATCTCATTAAGAGCATCTTCTTCACATCAACAAACTTGCCTGCCTGCAGGCGATAGAAATACAATCCACTCGAGAATTTACCGCCATCAAAGCTCACCGCCTTGTATCCAGCATCCTGCACAGCATTCACCAGTGTGGCTACTTCCTCACCAAGGACATTGTAGACCTTCAATGTCACGTGGCTTTCTTCCGGTAACTCGTACCCGATCACCGTTACTGGATTAAAGGGATTCGGAGTGTTTTGCCTGAGGGCGTAGACAGTTGGGACCGACATGCGCTCTTCGGCTAACGATCCTCCAACAGCGGTTTTCGAAGATGGAGGACACGGCACAGCAGCCTGCGCTTCAAGGAGGAGAACGCCACTCGTCGGGCTTCCAATTTGGAGACTACCGGAACCGTAGATCGGGATTCTCAGTTGCTCAGTGCCCGGCACGATGAGCCAGTAGCTGGCTTGGTTCTCCGGCTGGATGTTCCAGTTGAACGTTAGGGGGTCTTGTGCGTCCTGCACCACGATGGGGAGTACAGTCAACGCTTGGTTTGGTGGGATGGTCTCGATGAGCATGCCAGAGGCAAAGCGGGCATTGAAGATGCCACGGGGAGGCAGCGGTGGCATTTCGAAGTCACTGAAGCCCAGCGCCAATGTTCGACCGCCGTTCACCGTAAACATAGTCTGACCATTTCCAGCTACGTCAGTAACAGCAAACTGATCGAGGGACGTTGCTGACTGCGCACAGCAGTTGCAGGGCGCGCTCTGGGTCGTGAAGCTCCAGGTGCACGACCAGTTGCTCGTGCCGTTGCCGTTTGTCGCGTTGACGTGCCAGTAGTGCGTGGTGCTATACGAGAGCGGCCCTATCTGTTTGAAGGTATCAGCTATTCCCGCTTGATCGAACACGATGCTCGTGAAACTGGAATTGGTAGAGACCTGTAGACGGTATGAGGTAGCAGTGCTCGAGACGTTCCACCTCAGGGTCGGGTTGATCGAGACTCCTGTTGCGCCATTCGCAGGAGAGACAAGGGTCGGAAATGCCGGCTCACCGGCAGGTGATGGTGGCGGTGGGATACAGGACTGTACAGGAATTCCTTGTGATGGAGCGTCCTGGTACAGCTCGAGGTTTCCATCTTGACTTACCTTGACCCAGTAGCCTCTCCCCACTTTGATGGTGTCGGCGATGAAGTACCCGCTGGAAGTGTACCCGTAGTAGCTCGAGGTCACGCTCGTACCGACCGGCCTAATCTTCGCTGTGGGGAGATTGTACGAGATCGAACCGAACAAGTTCCAGTTCTGTTTCACCGGAATCCAGATCGCGTTGTATGCCTTGCCGGTGTAGGTTTTGGTTTGCCCTGAGGTAAACTTCACCCAGTAGCCAGTGCCGTTCTCGAGTGTATCCTTTTGCACGTACCCCACCCCTTGGCCACCATAGGCAAAGGCTGCTGAGATCGCATCAGGCCAGACGGCGGTTTTCAGAAAGTTGGCGAGGAAGGAAGGCACGCTCGCCATGTTCCAGTTCGCATCAAGGTTGGAGGTAACAGACCCGTCGGTCGGGAGTGAGGCGCTGTAGGTGAAGGTGAGGTTATCCGCAGCGGTTGCCCACTGGGCAACGACCGGGATGAGCACGAAGTGGTTGTTCTTCACCCAGAGCATGGTGATGCTTCCTGATGCACTGGTGTTTAAGGTGATCTCGGTTTCGGTGGAGGTCAATGGGTTACGGTACCCGATGTCGTGAGCTCCCCACGTGTACCCATCTGCGCCGTCAAAGGAAAGTAGGAGAGAACCTGAGCCTGCAGAGAACGTGATGAAGTTAGTTCCACCCGCTCCGGATGGGTTGCTGGTGCCTTGGTTGCCAGACGCCGGGTATGTCGAATGTGTCCTAAGGGCCATCGAGGCCGGCCATGTACTCGCTTCGCTGAAGTGGTACCCATCGGCTCGTGACCCGGTGAAGTACCGCCAGACGGCGTAGACTTTGAGCGCTGTCGTAAGACTGGATGAGAAGTAGGTGGACAGTGCCCAGTCGATAGCGGAGAGCGTGTTATTGCCCGATATGCTTCCCATCCGTTCCCAAGCACGCCGGGGTGCGGTACTCCCGTACCGCTCGTGAAGGAACATAGGCCAAATCCCGCCAGCGTATAGGTACGGGAATCCTTCATTCGTGATGGCAAGGTGGGTTGAATCGAGGGGATCTGTTCCCTGCGTAAAGCGAAAGGGCAAGGTGTTAACATCATCGTAGATGATATCTTCCATGTAGACAGAGGTGTTTTCGTAGAACCACGGCCCTTCCCATGCACTGTAACGAACCTGGCACGTGTGGTGAAACTCATGAGCTACAAGCGCACGGAGGCGATCATACAACGGAAACGGCTGATCAATAGAGTCTTTTGTGATCTCCATCCAGCTTGTGTAACCATCGACGTAGGGAGTCGAGTATGGCGATTCAGGGAAAACCACACCGTAGTATCCTCGCCGCCCTTCAAGGTTCCAGATGTAAATGTCATAGCGGCTATCGCCTCCGTTGCTCCCATCGGGAGGTGGCAATGCCCAGCCAAGACTAGAGACGGTTGACCAACAGTTCTCTGCGTAAACCGCGACAGAGTCTACCCAGGCCTGAGTTGTTGCGTCAGATCCGCTCACAGGGTATGGTGAATTCTGAAGTTCGTGGTAAGACGGATGCGTACATCGGGTATGACCGGCCTTTGCTGCGCTTGGACAGATGCCTGTAAGCTGGTGAGTGCTGCAACAGTCCCGCACTCTTGAGAAACCTGTGCGGTGCTTAAATCGACGGTCACCAAAGGCAAAGCAGCTAGACACACGAATGATCGAATCCACACCGAATGCATTCTTATTGAGAATTTCATGATGATATATTTCATGATGATATACTCCTTTTGTTTTGGAATTGATAGATTTCTTAATTACATTAACGGTGTAAACAAAACGGGCTTCGTTCGGAGCTTCTCCGAATTCTAGTTAGTCACATCTGCACGTTTTGTTCACGTTAAAACCCGCTGCAGTGGACTCTGCAGCGGGCGTTTATTTTCCTTCGGCTATGTTGCCGTTCCCTTCTAACGGTAAGGCTTCGCCTTCGGGGATCTCATGAGTTTACTTCTTCCTGACAAATTTCGAATACCCGGCGTCAAATGCTAAGAGCGTAAGTATGAGGGTGTCCTTGCCGGAAAACCTAACCGCCCATTGCCAATAGCGATCATAGAACCTTATCGCTAAGACATCGGCCGTGTCTAGCATCCACGGTCCAACCCGATCCTGCCGTATCTCATAAGTACCTTGATAGACTAAAGTATCATTTCGGTATTCATAGAACGTGCTATCAGGATCAAATCTCCAGTTCTCCGTGTAGCCCTCAGACTCTGGAGTCCGCAATCCCAGTTCTCCTCCACCGGATTCAACCCATCCCCACGAGCCAATCAATCCCTGTGGCTGCTGGACTATCGATTCTGTTGAATTCTGGCAGCCGTGTGACCAGATAATGAGGGCAAGGAAGCTCAGAGCAAAGAATAATCTGGTTGTCATGTGTTGACTCCTATAAATGAACAGGTGTTTGTTTCTACGGCTATTAAAGCAGGGTTAGAGGAAAGAGTCAACCAGTGACCCAATGATAGAGACACCATGATAACGAGGGCACTGCCTACGCTACTCAATGAAAACGATTCGCTCATCTACAATCCTATGGTATGTGACTTAACATTCTTGCTTCCCCGTATAGCTCACTCTCACGTATCCTCCAACCCTCAACGGTAAGCAAGGTGGATTACAAAAATGCAATATTTTCAGTAAAAAAGTTTACGAAGAAAAAAATTAAAAGTCAATTTTTTT
>JACQVI010000199.1 GCA_016209795.1 Ignavibacteriota bacterium | reverse complement strand
GTAAATGGCTGGAGTCAGCGAAAAAATAATTCCAGTTGATATCGAAGAAGAAATGAAAGGCTCGTACATCGACTACGCGATGAGCGTAATCGTTGCGCGGGCATTACCGGATGTGCGTGATGGGCTCAAGCCCGTCCATCGCCGTGTATTGTATGGCATGCACGAGCTTGGATTAGCAAGTAACCGTCCATACAAGAAAAGCGCACGCATAGTAGGAGAAGTGCTTGGCAAATATCATCCGCACGGCGATACGGCAGTATACGATACGATGGTGCGCATGGCTCAAGAATTTTCCTTGCGGTATCCGCTCGTCGATGGACAGGGCAACTTCGGCTCAGTTGACGGCGACTCACCAGCAGCAATGCGGTACACTGAAGCACGCCTCTCGCGCATCGCGGAGGAGACGTTACGCGACCTGGAGAAAGGCACTGTAGACTTCTTACCGAATTTTGATGATACGCTGAAAGAACCTACCGTCCTCCCTGCACTTATTCCGAATCTACTAATCAATGGCACTGCAGGTATTGCTGTTGGTATGACCACGAACATCCCTCCTCACAGCCTAAACGAAGTCATCGACGGTTGTGTGGCGGTGATTGATAATCCCAATCTCACTGATGAGAAGCTCCTTAAAATAATTAAAGCTCCAGATTTTCCTACGGGCGGAATCATCTACGGTTATGAGGGTGTAAAGGGGGCATATAAGACCGGACGCGGTAAAATCCTTGTCCGTGCTAAAGCGAATATTGAAACGGGTCGTGGTGATCGACAAGCTATCATTGTTACGGAGTTACCATACCAAGTTAACAAAGCATCCCTCATAGAAAAAATAGCAGAGCTTGTTCGGGATAAAAAGATTGAGGACATCTCTGATATTCGTGATGAGTCGGATAGGGATGGATTGCGCATCGTGATCGAGGTGAAGCGGGATGCCGATGCGACAATTGTACTCAACAATCTCTATAAGCACACCCAAATGCAGACGACCTTTGGGATCATCATGCTGGCACTGGTAGAAGGGAAGCCTCAGGTTCTCACCCTGCGTCAGCTGATTGATTACTTCATCAAGCATCGTAACAATGTCATTGTCAGGCGATCAAAGTTCGAGCTCCAGGAGGCTGAGAAACGCGCACATATCCTCGAGGGATTCATCATAGCACTTGATAACATTGACGAGATCATCAGACTTATCAAAAAGTCGAAAGATGTTCCCTCTGCGCAAGAAGGCTTGATGAAGAAGTTCAAGCTGACCGAGATCCAGGCAAAAGCAATCCTCGACATGCGTCTCCAGAAACTTACGGGCTTGGAGCGCAAGAAAGTAGAAGAGGAATACAAAGAGACGATCAAGCTCATCGAAAAATTGAAAGCAATTCTTGCCAGCAAAAAGCTTCAAATGGAAATTATTAAAGAGGAACTTCTTGAGATTAAGAAGAAATATGGGGATGAGCGCAGGACTGAAATTATTTACAAAGCAGAAGAATTCAGCATTGAAGATATGATCGCCGAGGAGGACGTCGTGATCACCATCAGCCATAGTGGATTCATTAAACGCTCTCCAGTCTCGGGATATCGTCGGCAGGCACGCGGCGGCAAAGGTGTTACAGGTGCAACAACGAAGGAAGATGACTTCATCGAACACATGTTTATCGCCTCTACTCATAACTACATTATGTTCTTCACAGATAAAGGGAAGTGCTACTGGTTAAAAGTGCACGAAATCCCCGAGGCTGGACGTATAGCACGAGGAAAGTCCATTGTGAATCTCATCTCGAAACAGCCCGATGAAAACATCGCAGCATTTGTCCCCGTGCAAGAATTTGATGATGAACACTACATTGCCATGGTGACAGAAAAAGGGCTGATCAAGAAAACTCCACTTTCGGAGTATGGTAACATCCGGCGAACAGGTATTGCAGCCATTACGATGCAACAAGGAGATCGTGTGAAGGATGTGAAGCTGACAGACGGATCACATGACATCATCATAGGCACGCGCAATGGAATGGCAATCCGATTCCATGAGCGAGAGGCACGCCCAATTGGTCGAACGGCTACAGGTGTTAGAGCGGTTACACTGAACAAAGGAGACAAAGTCGTTGGTGCTGTTGCGATGAGACGGCAAAGCTCATCACTCCTTGTTGTCGCTGAGAATGGATATGGCAAACGTAGCGAAGTTGAAGAATACCGCGTTAGCCACCGTGGAGGCAAGGGTGTTATTACGATCCGTGTCACGGAAAAAACCGGGAAGATGGTGGCGATCAAGGAAATCCTCGATAAGGATGACGTTGTCGTTGTAACAACGAAAGGCGTCATTATCCGCCAGCCAGCGACAGATATTCGGATAGCAGGCCGCAATACGCAAGGTGTGCGGTTAATTCGTTTAGAAGAGGGTGACCAAGTTGCCGCTGTTGCTGCTGTACCTTCCGAAGATGAGAAGCAGGAAGATAAGGAAACTTCAGCCAAGGGAACGCTACCTGCCAAACAGCAGCAGGAAAAGAAGATGTCGGGAGAAGCAAAGGTAGATTAGATGAATAACAGCAAGGTCGGGAAATAATCCCTACAGAAATTATCACTGATAGTGCAATTGTGATCTTCGCTGATTAAGGTCAGAGTGAATCGATGGGGAGGAGAAACTTAAACGTACTCCCCTTTCCAACTTCGGACTCTACGTCCATAGTACCGTGATGAGCCTGAACAATGCTACGGCAAATAGCTAAACCAATGCCAGTTGTTTTTTGCGCAGAGGTCTTGCCTGTGAAAAATTCTTTATACTTATCAAAGACGTAGGGAAGTTCTTCCTTTGGAATTCCAACGCCCGTGTCGCTCACGGTGACAACCACAAAGTCGCGTTTCTTATCTTCTATCGTTTGTTGAGTCATTGTGGCGCTGACGCGGATCGTTCCCCCTTCTTGAGTATACTTGATGCCATTTTCAATTAAGTTGGTAAGTACCTGTTCAATTTTCCCAGCATCCAACGCTATCGTGGGGATATCTTTTCGAACATCAACAGCCAAAGTGATTTTCTTCGCAGTTGCTTGGGGTTTAAACTGTGCACAGATGGTAGGGATAAGCTCATCGAGATTTGTTGGTAATTTTTCGATCTCAACATGACCCGATTCGAATAGTGTCAAATCTATCATATCATTCAGCATCGCATCCATTTTATTCAGATTCTCGTTTATTTGCTTCAGGGTGTCTTTCTGTTGTGATGTCACCTGTCCTGCCATACCCCTTGTAAGAAATTCAACCGCTGTACTTACAGAGTGGAGAGGCGACAGAAGTTCAAGGAGAAGTTTTGATGTGAATTCCTCCTGCAATCCTTTAACCTGGGCTTCAGCCATATGGGCACGCAGTACCGACTTGACTCGATGAACAAGTTCAGCAGGATTTACTGGTTTGGTGAGAAATTCTTTTGCCCCTAATTTGATGGCATCAACTGCAAGATTGATGTCCTTATAGCCTGTGATCATGATGCATTCGGTGAGCGGCGATTCTTTCCGGATTGCCTTGAGGACTTCGATACCATCCATTCTTGGCATCTTCATATCAAGCAGTGCCAAATCAAAAGAGCGTTCTCGAATAGCATGAACTGCATCCTCTCCGTTGGAGACTTCATGGACCTGAAAACCCTCGTCCCCCAGGGTTTGAGCAATCAGCATGCGAAAAGCATCTTCATCGTCGACAACAAGCACTTTCGCTATTCGTTCAACACGTGGTTTCATAGCATTCCATCAATTTGGCAAACATGATAGAGAAAATTCTCTTGAAAGTCAACAACTCCGTGATGCGTTGCATTTCTGGCAAGTTCTTTGTAAATTCAGCATAATTTTCAGCAATCATTCCATGAAAACCCTCAAGCTTGATGGTAACTCCCTTACAGTTGAAGATGTCTACAGCGGCTCAGTAGGACCTTCAAGGATAACCTACGATCTGGCAGCCAAGAAGCGAATGAAGGCATCGCGCAAAGTTGTCGAAGAATGGGTTCGTCATGGCGAAATCGTCTATGGCGTAACAACCGGCTTTGGCGAATTCAGTAATGTTACGATTGATAGAAGGCATTTGGAAGAGCTTCAAGAAAATCTCATCATGAGTCATTCCGCAGGTGCTGGGGAACCACTGCCGTATGAAGTTGTGCGGGCAATGATGATTCTCCGGCTAAACTCACTCGCCAAAGGGTATTCCGGCATTCGTGTTGAAACGATGGAGTTTCTCCGCAGAGCATTCAATGCAGGTCTTGCTCCAATTATCCCCTCCAAAGGCTCAGTAGGTTCAAGCGGTGATCTTGCACCATTAGCTCACCTCGTTCTCACAATGATGGGTAAAGGGAAAATATGGTATGATGGTGCTATACAAGATGCAAACCTTGTATTGAAAAAAATTGGTCTTAGACCGCTTAAACTTAGTGCTAAAGAAGGTCTTGCGCTTGTCAATGGAACGCAAATGATGACGGCATACGCTGCGCTGGCTGTCTGCGAAGCGCGAGAGTTGTGCACAATGGCAGACATTGCATCGGCAACGAGCCTTGAAGCTTTGAAGGGAAGCGATACAGCATTCGATGAGCGCATCCATGCGCTTCGACCACATCAAGGACAACGGGTTTGTGCAGAAAACATTCGCAAACTGATGCTCAAGAGTGAAATCCGAGAGTCGCATCGCTATGATGATCCACGCGTGCAGGATGCGTACTCGATCCGTTGCATTCCGCAAGTTCACGGTGCTTCACGCGATGCCGTTCGGTATGTGTATGACGTTGTTTCCATCGAGATCAATTCAGCAACCGATAATCCATTGGTGTTCCCGAAAGAGAAGATTCATCTTGAAGGAGGAAACTTTCACGGTCAACCCGTTGCGTTAGCACTCGATTTCCTTGCGATTGCGCTTGCCGAACTTGCCAATATCTCGGAGCGCCGCATTGAAAGGATGGTTAATGGAACTCTTAGCGGACTTCCTAGATTTTTGAGTGAGGATGGTGGTCTCAATTCTGGAATGATGCTTGCTCAGTATACGGCAGCCTCTCTGGTTTCGGAAAACAAAGTGTTAGCCCACCCTGCAAGCGTCGATTCTATTCCTACCTCTGCAAATCAGGAAGATCACAACAGCATGGGATCGATCAGTGCGCAGAAGGTCTGGCAAGTACTTCGTAATGTTCAAACAGTGATCGCTATTGAATTGATGGTTGCAGCGCAAGGGATAGATTTTTCTCGTGTCCATCCTCAAACCAAGCGCACGATGAAAGCTGGCAAAGGGCTCCAGGCTGCCTATGAAACGATCCGCAAGCATATCAAGCATCTCTCAAGAGATCGTGTGTTGTATGATGACATTCAAACATCGTTACGGCTGCTGCGGGAAGGGGTTGTCCTCAAGGCTGTTGAAAACGCTGTAGGAAAGCTAAAGTAGTTTTAGATTATCACGTCATAAAGAGAAAAGTAATCTGACATCAGAAATCTCAAATGAAGTTAACAGAGAAATTCATACGCTCATTACCAAAAGTCCTGCTGCATGATCACCTCGATGGTGGACTTCGTCCCCAAACACTGATAGAGTTGGCAAAGGACATCGGATACGATAAGCTACCTACCGTTGACCCAGGTGAGCTTAGTGAGTGGTTCCAACGTGGGGCGAAGCGCGGGAGCTTGCCGCTTTACCTCGAAGGCTTTACTCATACAATAGCTATTATGCAAACGGAAGAAGCTCTTGAGCGTGTTGCGTACGAGATGATGGAAGATATGCGCGATGATGGTGTCGTGTATGTCGAGACTCGGTTTGCACCGGTCTTTCACACTGAGCGAGGTCTTCACTGGGAAGAAGTGGTTGCTGCTGTGCTGCGTGGATTGGAACGGGGGAAGAAAGATTTTGATGTCGAGTATGGACTCATCATTTGCGCCATGCGCAGTATGGATATGCAGCACTCCCGAGACATGGCGGAGCTTGCCGTCGATTTCCGTGAGCGAGGTGTAGTTGGATTCGATCTTGCCGGTGAGGAAGGAGGCTATCCACCGAAAAAGCACGTGGAGGCATTCCACTATATTCAGAGAGCGAATTTCAACATCACCATTCATGCAGGTGAGGGATTTGGCAAAGAATCCATCTGGCAGGCAATTCAGTGGTGTGGAGCGCACCGCATTGGACATGCAACCCGGTTAATTGAAGATATGAAGTTAGCTGATGGTGATCCAACAGAGGTTGTGAGCATGGGATACCTGGCACAGTACGTGCTCGATAAGCGGATTCCATTAGAGATTTGTTTGACGAGCAATGTTGATACGGGAGCAGTCAAAAGTATTGAAGAGCATCCCTTTGGTATTTACTTTCGGTATAAGTTCCGCGTCACGCTGAACACTGATGATCGGCTCATGAGCAATACGGCGCTGACAAAGGAGTTAAAGCTGGCACACGATGAGTTTAAGCTGTCGCTTCATGATATAGAAAAGTTGACGATCAACGCAATGAAAAGCGCATTCATTCCGTATAAGCAACGGATTGATTTGATCTATAACGTGATTAAACCGGGCTATCAGAAAGCAAGAGCCTCACTCAATAAAAAGACTTCAAAAGGTTAATCTGAGCTTTTAAATGAATCGCCACATTCAACTTCGCACATCTCTTTTCCTCACATTGTTATGGGTATCCTATCTCATGGTAATGGCAGGGTGCTCAACAACAATCACCACTTACCCGTACTTGGCGATTACCAACAATTGCAACTGCGAAGAATACAGCACCGTTGATAAAGAGTACAACATAGAATACCGCTTCCGTGCACACTACCGTATGGATAAAGGAGTATTCACCGGCATCAAGGTTGAGATCACGAACCACAGCAAGGATACACTCTTTTTAGACGGTGGTGCGGTGAAGATTTCTTCCCGCAATGTTTCCTACCAGTACAATGATAAATTCCTTCCACTTCCAGCGCTGACAATCCTTCCACGTCGATCTGATGTATTAGAAATGGCAGGCAAAGATCCATCTGAGACAAACGATTGGCACAAGATTGCTGGTGAGCAACTTACTCTAACGCTTAAGAGATTGAGGCTTGGTGAGCATGAGATAAAAGCTCAAACGGTAACGTTTGTGCCAAAGAATCCAAAGTTAGAAAAAGATGAGTTTAACGAAGATAGATAATTTTACAATCCGCTTAACCGTTCCTTTGCCTTCTTCACGTACGGGCTTGCGGGAAACTTGGTAATCAATTTCTCATACTCAAGTTTAGCCTGCACGTTATCTCCCATAGCGTAGTAACAATTGGCAATCATGATCTGTGCTTCGTCTTTCTTCTCTGACATTCTAAAGCCAAAGACTTTTTGGAAATGCTCAATCGCTTCTTGATACCTCTTCGCGCCGTAGGCACACTCACCGAGCCAGTAGTGACAGTTATCTTCTAACCGTTCAGGTATCCCTGCATCGAGGAGAGCCTGGAACATTGCTGCTGCATCTTCATAGTTGTGCGAGCGATAGAGCTGCAGCGCCTGTTGATAGGATTCACGTACATCGGCGATGACAGGCTTTGGAGGAGTCTGAAGCACGGTGATGTTTTCCTTCAATTCGGTTACCTCTGTCTCAAGCTCGGCGACGCGAGCCGTTGCCGTGCGTTTCTCCTCTTCAAGCTTGGCAACCTGCTGTTTGAGAGACGTGTTTTCTGCGCGCAGGTTGTTTACTTCAAGCTGCAGCATCTCGATTACACCTGGCTGTAGAGGCTCGTTTTTCACCATATCGTCTGAGCTGGAACATCCCCCAAGCACTATGGTACACGCGAGAAATGCTGCTTTAAACATATCCAGGATGATGTTCAAGTTTTTCATTGTTGCGTCATTCGTAGGAGTTGTCGCTAATGTAGAGAAATGGTCTCATAAAGTCAAGCTTGTGATTAAGGGTTGAAATTGCTATATTTTTTCGTGATGATATTGGGAAATATGAGGATGGTGCGCGAGATTGTTGTCATGGTGACGATTGTATGCGTCTTGATGCTGAGTGCCAGTGGCTGTTCTGCTTCAAAGCGGACATCCGATCTTTCCGAACCTAACACTGAACTTGCCCTTACGCATTTCCTTGAAGGTTCTCTCCTCGATCAGAAAGGCGACTATGCCAAAGCGATCCTTGAGTATCAAGATGCGCTCAAGTACAAAAAAGACCCTGCTATCTATCATGCTATAGCAAAAGATTACTCACTCCTTGGCAAGCATGAGCTTGCGATCCAAATGGGACGGGAGGCAGTTCGTCTTGCTCCAGCGAACAGAACGTATCAGGAATCCCTGGCAGGTATTTATATCACGGCGTTTGATCTTGGCAGTGCGATCAAGGTGTACGAAGAGATTATCCATATCGATTCGTCGTATATGGTAGGCTGGCTCAATCTTGCACGTCTCTATCAGTTGCAAAAGCCGAACAAGGCGATAGAACTGTACGAGGCAGTCATCGATCGCTTTGGACCAAACGCCGATGCCTATTTCCAGTTGGTGCAACTGTATAGCTCCATGAATAAGCTGGATAGAGCCACCGAAGCATTGAAGGGGATGTTAGCATTCGACCCGGGAAATATAGAGATCAAGAAAGCATTGGGCGATACATATCTTCGGCAGGGTAGTGTAGATACGGCATTGAAAATCTACAGTGAGCTTGTCGAGCTTCATCCTGGAAACCTTGAAGTCAGGGCAGCCATTGCTCATGCTTATTTGGTCAAGCAAGATTATGAACATGCCGCAGAGCAGTTTGACATCGTACTCAGGAAAGATACTCTCTCGGTTGAAGAGCAACTACGCTTCGGGCAAATTTTTACATCCTTTATTGAAAAAGACTCTGCTGTCGTTCCCTATGCTGTTAATCTCTTTGAGAGAATCCGAGAAACCTATCCCGATGATTGGCGGCCGTACTGGTTCCTTGGAGCGATGAGCAACATCGCGAAGGACGATTCTGGTGCACTCGAGAATTTCAAAAAAGTGAAAGAACTTGCAACGTCAAATCCCGATGGCTGGGTTGGTATGGCATCGGTCTATTACGACAGGGGTAACTACGATGAAGCGATCGCTATACTCACTGAAGCAAAAAATTACGTCCCAGATGAATTCCGCGTCCATTTCTTATTAGGCGTCTGTTACCAGAGAAAGCATCAACCGATAGATGCGGCTTCTGCGCTGGAGAAAGCTTTGCAGCTCAACACTAATCATATTGATGCGATCAGTGCGCTTGCTCTCGTGTATGATGAAATGAAGCACTACGAAGATTCAGATAGTCTCTATGAGCGTGCACTTCGCATCAATGCACATTACCATTTGATTCTCAACAATTACGGATACAGTTTAGCCGAACGTGGTATCCAGCTCGAGCGTGCCTTGCGTATGGCGAAAGAAGCTGTCGAGCAGCAGCCTGAAAACCAATCATATCTCGACACGTTTGGATGGGTGTATTATCGACTGGGACGTTATGAAGAGGCAGAAACATACATTAGAAAAGCCGTTGAGCTTGGCAGTAAGAGCGCTGTTATCCATGAACATTTGGGTGACGTCTATTTCAAGATGTCGAAAAAAGACAAAGCACTGCAATACTGGCAGAAAGCACTGGAGTTGGACTCATCGAACCAATCGTTGAAAGAAAAGATTCAGCGGGGAAGTCTGTGAACGTTTGTCGCTGGACGATTTTCGTTCTTGTTTTTACCTTCCTGAGCGGGTGTACTTCCACAAGAAAGATTACTCGTGAGATGAACCTTTCGCTCGATGAAGTGTTGAGACGCGTGCACGAGCGCAATACGAAAATCCAAACCATCAAAGGCGACGGTACTATCACTGTCGAGAGTCCTGAAACTTCAAACAGTGGATCGTTCGACGTATACTTACAGAAACCCGATTCATTGAGACTCGAATTTAGGGGTCCATTTGGAATACGCGTTGGAACATTGACGTTATCCCGTGAGCAATTCTTGTTCTACAACTGGAGGGAAAATGTAGCGGTTGTGGGCAAGGCAGATGGTAAAATGTTTGCATCGATGTTCAAACTGAAAATGAAGTTTGACGAGGTGATCAACGCATTCACAGGAGAGTTTTCTTCCACAAGTGATGGAGATTCTGTTGTGAGGTATAGCATTGAAAGCGATTACTATCTTGTCAAATACCGTACTCCAGACGGCGCGAAAGAGATCTATATTGATGGGAACGAATTTGTGGTGACTGGGTATCGAGAATTTAACAATGATGGTGAAGTGACACTGACCGCCATAGCAGACCAACTCGACAATGAAGAGGATGTTACAATACCCAGATTGTTGCGTGTGATTTTTCCGACAGAACGCCGCAGCGTGACAATCGCTTATGATGACGTCGAAATCAATGTCCCGGTACAGTGTTCATTCAACCTTCCCCCGAAAGCAGAGGTTATCCACCGTTGATGAGGAAGAAACTCACGCTAGTTCTCTTCTTTACACTTGCCAGTTTATTCTCTCTTGCCTCAATGCAGGATGAAGAAATAAAGAAAAAACAATCCCAGCTCCAGCAATTACGAAAAGAGATTGATCGCTATGAGACAAAGATCAAGGAGAAAGAGAAAAAAGAACGTGCAACCCTCGAGCTGTTAGACACCTATGATCGTCAAACCACACTTCTCCGCAAGCTTATCGATCAACTTCAACGAGATGAACAATCACTACGGTGGAATATAGAGGAAACAAGGAATTCAATTAACGAACTCAAAAACCGAGTAACCTTACTCAAAGGACAATATGCACGCTATATAACAACGGCGTACAAACACGGTCATTCATACGATCTTGAATTGCTTCTTTCGTCAAAGTCTTTGAATCAACTTTTGATCAGATCGGAGTATTTAAAACGATTCTCGGATCAGAGAAAGCGAGATCTTGACAGAATGAATACACAGCGAACTGATCTTGAAGAACACAACGCTCGCTTAGAACAACAGCTTACAGAACAACAGAAGCTCATTACTGAGAAAACTAAGGAAGAAAGTAGGCTTGCAGCTAAGATGAAGAAACGGAAGACATTGCTGAGCGAGATCCAACGCGACAAAAAGAATTATAAGCGGGAGATGTCCCGTAAACTTGATGCTGCTAAAGAACTAGAGAAATTTATTATAAAACTCATCGTGGAAGACCGGGTCAGAAAAGAAAAGCTTGAACGAGAAGGAAAAGCGTCAGCCAACTCACGTGAAGCGATCAGTAGTTTTGCGATGAAGCGAGGAAGCTTACGTTGGCCCGTTCGCCATGGTAAGGTTTTAGCGCGCTTTGGTAACCATCAGCACCCTGTTTTAGGTACAGTGACACCAAATACCGGCATTGACATTGCTGTGCCCATAGGAACTCGGGTCGATGCCGTGGCAGAAGGCGAAGTCTCGGCAATTTCCTGGCTTCCATCATTTGGGAACCTGATCATAGTAAACCATAATGCTGGATTTCGTACAGTGTACGCAAATCTTTCAGAAATATCAGTGACAGAAGGTCAAAAGCTCAAGGAAGGTGAAAACATCGGCAAGAGTGGGGAAGCTTTTTCTGGTCCGTCACTGCACTTTGAAATATGGAAAGAGCGGGAAAAACAGGATCCTGAAGAATGGCTTCGCCCCAACGGTCTTACCCAGCGTTAAACTCCTTATCCCCGTCCTTTTCAGTTTCTTAATTGAAAATAACAAGTTTTGAGCAGATGAACGTTATCACGCTGCCTTTTCACAATTAAACTCTTTTTCTTTTATTGTGTCTTACTTACACATTACTCAGTAATTTTAAACAACACAAAGGTCATACTATGAAATCACTATGGAAGGTTAGCAGCCTGATTATTATTGGTCTCATAATAGTGTCGGGTTGTTCGAAAGAGGACAGCGTGGGACCACAGACACAACAAACCGATGAACAGGCGCTCAAACAACAAGTTACCATGATCGACTCTGTTGCAGAGTACTCTGCATCGGATGAACAGACAATCGATGACGGCGGCATCCAAGATCCTGAGTATGAGCCTCTCGCCAAAGCAGGGGTCGATTATGGAACGTTGGACAACCTTGCTGCAGATTCACTCTACCCGGTGAAATGGGGTCGGCGTATTTTCTGGGATCAGATTGTTCGCAACTATGATGTTACAATCATTGGGGATACCATAGCGCATGTTCTGATCACTAAGACTGTTACGGGAGAGTTCTGGGTGGGACTTGGCATGCGGTCTGGTGATTCAGTGTTCGTTGATTCGATCATTCAAAAGCCTTTCACTGAAACTGTAAAACGTAAGGTACGATTCTATCGTATTGCACGTACTGAGAATCCATTACGTAACTGGGTACCGGTTGCACTGACAATGGTTCAAGGGTATACTAACGCGGAGAATACATTCTCTATAGACTCAGTTGAAATCTCTGCCTACAGCGGAGAAATCAATGCGACAATCACGAACCCACTGGAAACATGGTTTCGTCTTGGGCGGTTCTTTGGCTCGGTCCCCGTGTTCTTTGTTCATGATTCTGTAAGGCTGAAGGTATATGTCAGCAGTAGCAGTGATTCCGCAGAGCTTGTCTATCTGCGCCACGGAATTATGAGCGGTAGACTCGATAGACGCCGTGGTCGCATGGAGTTAGTGTCAACGTCTGGCGGTTCGGGAAATTATCAGCGAGTCTATGAGCGCACGTTTGTTGTGGGTCTCCCACTTGGTGTGAGCGTAGCACGATTCAACGCAGTCGTTGATGTGATCTCTTACGGCTCAGTGTATGATAATGCAGAGCCGTTTCTGAACGAATTTTGGGGTGCACCATACATCGCAGTTAGACGTTAAGATACCCAGTTGAGTAATTATTCCTCGCTCACCGTTGAAAGTGGGCGGGGATTTTTTTAAGATTTAATTATTGATACTTGCGTTCTACTACTTCCCAACCAAGATTCTTTCCGCAAGGGATTTAGGTAAGCCTGCTTTGCGGATTTTTTCCGCTGCTCTTTTGACCGCATATTCTGAACGGATGTTCTGATAAGTCCACGTATCTGTGTCAAACACACCAAAGCTGAGGCGCCAATTGTTATCCCTTGGTTGTCCAATACTTCCAACGTTAATAATGTATTTTTTTCCCATGACAACCTCTGCGGTCCAGAGATCCTCGCAGAAGACTCCCGGTACGTGCGAGTGTCCAAGGAAACAGATTGGTAAAGAAAAATGCGCAAAGTTGAACTGGGCATCTGCCGGGGAGAGGATATAATGCCACTCTCCCGGTTCATACGGAGATGAATGCACAAAGAAAAGTCCACTTAACTCAAGCGTGTAAGGGAGATTTTGGATGAATACCTTCTGCTCGTCTGTGAGTTCAGAGTTTGTCCATTCTGCCGCGATCCGTGCGTAAGGGTTAAAATATTCCGTTTTAGAAAGGTGTACTGCAGCTTCATCGTGGTTGCCGAGAAGAATGTGCGGTGTTGTCTGACGTACCATTTCGATACACTCACGAGGATTTGCTCCGTAGCCAATGATATCTCCAAGACAGATGATTTCATCGATGTTCTGCTGACGGATAAGTTCGATGGATTTTTCTAACGCTTCGAGGTTTGAGTGGATATCCGAGATTATTGCGATGCGCATAATTGTGATAATTTAGAAAATAAAATGAGAGTTGCAACTTCACACTGCTCGAAGGCACAGCGACGTTGTCGAATTACGTCTTCTGCTGTTTTTTCTTTGCAGCAGGGAAAAGAATGTTGTTCAAGATGAGTCGATAGCCTGGGGAGTTTTTATGTAACCGTAAATCTGTTGGTGGGTCTCCAACTTCGTGACGATAATCTTCGGGATCGTGACCTCCGTAGAATGTAAATGTTCCTCTTCCAAAATTGCCGTGAAGGTATCGCACTTCTTCCGTTCCTTCCTTTTCAGCCAGAACGGTTAAGGTTTTTTTCATCAAGCTCTTCTTGAAATTCGTCGTCTGTCCAAGAAAGCCCCTGATGATATTGGCATGGTTCTGGGTAAGCATTGTTGGAACAGGGTCGTACTTTGCAGAAAACTCGAAGAGTGTAAAATAATCCGATTCAGGGTTGAGCAAGGCGAGGGCGATGTCGCTGGGTGGAATATCAATGTCAGAGTACTCATAGCGCAGTGGGTTCTTTTCAAGTGTAAAGTTCTCGAATGCAAGACATTGAGCATAGTCCAGCTTCTTCTGCGCATCATGATCAGCCGCGTCGCCATCGTACATGATGTCACAGATATCAGTGTTCTGTGCGGCGAGTGCAATGTCGTAGGTATCAGTCGCAGAGCACATAGCAAACATGAACCCACCAGCAGCGATGTATTCCTTGATCTTCTCTGCCACAGCTCTTTTTAACTCAGAGACTTTCCTGAAACCCAACTCTTTTGCTTTCTTCTCATACATGACTTGTTGTTCAATGTACCACGGTGCATGAGAGAACGAAAAATAGAATTTCCCATATTGACCCGTGAAGTCTTCGTGGTGGAGATGAATCCAGTCGTATTGTAACAGCTTATCCTGGAGGACTTCATCGTCCCAGACGCGATCGTACGGAATTTCGGCGTACTCCATTGCAAGCATCACGGCATCGTCCCAGGGAAGTGAATTTGGTCGAACGTAGACAGCAATTTTCGGTGCTTTCTCCAAACGTATGGCGTCCATGTTGTTATCTTCGGACTGTATCTCAGCGTAAACTTGCGAAGCCTGTGCACCACTCAACTCTTCAAACCATACACCACGTATTCTGCATTCTGATTTGACAATGTCAAATCCGTCTATCATGAATGAGCCGCCTTGATAATTAAGCAGCCAATCGACTTCGATATTTTTTGTCAATACCCAATATGCAATACCATATGCTTTCAAATGGTCGGTTTGTTTCAAGTCCATTGGGATGAGAACCTTTTGAGCAAAGAGCGTGGAGCAGAAAGCGGAGAGCAGAGAGCAACAAGCTACAAGAAGCTTTCTCCTGAGATTAAAACTTGAGTTGAGTGGATTAGTGCCCCAATTGCAAATTGCAAATTGCAAATTGCAAATCATATATTATCTCCTCTCATCTCTCTTATACGTTTCCTTGCTTCATTCACGTAAATGGAGTTGGGATAAAGCTTGAGCAGTTGTTCGTACGATCCAATCGCTTTGGTTTTATCGTACAAGCCGCGCTCGTAGACTTCACCCATTTTCATTAATGTGCGCTCTAAGGCAATGCTTTGTGGAAAATCTTTTAACATCTTTTCGTAGGTGGCAATTGCCTCACCATAGCGCTTCATCTGCGTGAGGATATCGCCTATGTTCATGAGGGTTTCATCAACAATGTCAGTATTTGGATACGTCTGTACAAGGGACTCAAAGTATTTAAGCGCTTCTGAAAGTTTGTTCTGGCGTTTTCGAAGATCTGCTTTTGCAAATTCCCGAAGTGCCGCATCGTTCGGTTTCATATTCTCTTGGATAAAGAGCTGCAGGCTTAGAGCATCGTTCGTTGCATTGGACAGGGGGTTAGCGGTTAATGCTTTGAGTTTTTCAAGTGCTTCCGGAAATAATCCCTGAAAGTATCGAAGCTCTGCAAGTCGTACAGTTGCTCGCTCCTGATGCTCATTGATGAGTGGTCCCTTGCCAGCAACCATTTGATACTGCGACTCAGCCTTTTGAAGATCACCCAAGATAAAAAATACATCACCAAGACGCAGCCTCGCTTCATTTGCTATCGAAGGGAATCTTGCATAATCTCGTTGGAGTATTTCTAAGGATGAACGAGCACCATCCAGATCAAAAAATTTTTCCTGTTTTAAGATAGCAATCCGAAGGAGAGATCGGGCGGCAATTTCAGTGCTGGGAAATTCACGAATGATGTCGTCATATGCAATAATTGCATTGGAGAACCGCGGCTTTGCCTCTTCGTCTGACTTCTCACCAAAAGGATTCTTATCTCCAAACAATTTCAGGGTATCAATAGCAGCATCAGCTTCCTCCAAGGTTCGTGCATAGCCAAACTTGGCTTGCGCTCTATGTGGAAATTTTGGATAGAGTTGAATAACGTCCTGAAATGTTTTTGCAGCTGTCGTGTAGGCTTTCTCTCTCAATGCGCGTTCAGCAAAATTATACAACTCGTTACCAGAGGCATTTGATTTTGCGTCAATCAGTTTATAGACGTAGTAAGCTTTGTCAAAGTGTCTTGCTTCCATGTACAACCAGGCGAGCAGCTGATGGAGTTGTACGTTACCAGGATCGTTGTTCACTGCTTCCTCAACGACGTGCGTGGTGAGTTCAAGTCCTCCCTCTCGTCCTGTATACATAGCAATCCGAGATTGTACATACCCCAGTTGATTAGGATTCTGGCGTATCAGGTTCAGGTATTCACGTGTTGCTTCGCGATAATTCATCATCATTGAGTAAAGATAAGCAATATCGGATGTAAACAATGTTGAATTTCCAAGAGCACTTCGCCCCCGTGCGTAGATAGCGATAGCGCGATCGAACAACCTGCTCTGAGTCATTGAATTTGCCACAAGTCGATAGGTGATCTCATTTTTTGTATCGACAGCAATAGCTCTTTCCCAAACCTCAAGTGCTTTGGGCTCATCGGATTTGAGAGCAAAGATTGATGCGAGTTGCGTCAGCAGCCCAATGTCATTCGGAGTTACGAGCAACAAGCTCTGCATGAGAACAATCGCTTCATCATACCGCTTGAGCTGTACATAGAGCCGCCGTAGTGCTTCAGCGATAGCAGCATTGGTTGAATCTTTCTGGTGTAACTCTTGGTAGAGCTTGAGCGCTGACTCAAAGTCGCCAGAGCGTTCATAACTCTGTGCCAAACGGAATTTAATATCGGTCTCGCCTCGCTGAGCTAGCGAGTTTACTGTCCATCCTATGGAAAGGAGAACGCTAAGGAGTGGTAGTACTAAACCTCGAATTTGCATCTTCGTTTATGAAAAATCCTTTTCCTAATATAACAAAAAAAAGGATATATGCACTCCTTAGCGTTATGTTGCATTTTCTAACAAAGGACTCGGTCATGATGAGTCAAGGTTTTATCGAGGAATTGCTTTTTTCAAGTAATATTCATTTATTAAGAGAAGTTTGTAACGACGTATTAGTAACAATTAACTCATCAACATATCATAACAACATAGGAGGGTAACAGTATGCAAACATACGCTAATCCAGATGTTCTGGTTTCGACCGAATGGGTTGCGCAACACATGCGTGATCCCAAGATTGCTATTGTTGAAGTTGATGTTGATACCGCAGCGTACAATGAAGGCCATATCCCTGGTGCTATCGGATGGAACTGGCAAACACAGTTATGCGACACGATTCGTCGTGATATTATCAGTAAAGACGAATTGCAAAAGTTACTCAGCCAGAGCGGCATTGGGAATGACACGGCGATTGTACTTTACGGCGACAACAACAACTGGTTCGCTGCTTGGGCGCTCTGGCAGCTTAAGATGTACGGACACAATGACGTCCGCATCATGAACGGCGGAAGAAAGAAGTGGCTTGCTGAAGGACGCGAGTTAACGAACGAGATTCCAACTCCAAGTCAAACGACGTATCGCGTCTTCAGCTACAACGAGATGTTCCGTGCATTCCGGAAGCACGTTGAGGATGAAATGAAATCTCCGAAAGCTGCGCTTGTTGATGTCCGATCGCCGGATGAGTTCACAGGAAAAATTCTTGCACCTCCGGGGCTACCAGAAACGTGTCAGCGTGGTGGACATATTCCTGGAGCGAAGAATATCCCTTGGGTTCAAGCCTGTAATGAGGACGGAACGTTCAAAAGTCCGATGGAGCTGAAAACACTGTATGAAAGCAAAGGCATCACTTCAGATAAGAGCGTGATCGCTTATTGCAGAATCGGTGAACGATCAAGTCATACATGGTTTGTCTTGAAATATTTATTAGGGTATCCTAACGTCAAGAACTATGATGGCTCTTGGACTGAATGGGGCAACATTGTCGGTGCGCCAGTGCAGAGAGGAGGATAAACGATGATGCGACCAGAGAACTTTCGAAGTGACACCAGAGAATTGGTGGGCATGAAAGTCAGCTTGACGTCCTATAAAATGGGTGATCGTTTTTATTGCCACATCGATAACATCGATCCTGGAGCAACCATTGTACGAGCCGATGGAACAACACAAGACGAAGCTGAACAGCTTGCTGTCGCAAAAGCCATTGAACGACTTACAAGCAAAACGAAACGGTCATGATCTTCCAGCAATTCCGACACGAAGAAGGTGGGTGTCTGTCGTATCTCATTGGGTGTACGCAAAAACACGTGTGTGCAATCATTGACCCTCAGATACAGATAGACACCTACCTCAACTATGCTTCCTCCCATCATTTGACGATCACACATATCTTCGAGTCTCACGCCCAGGCTGATCATCTCTCGGGAGCTAAAAGCCTGTCGGAGAAAACGAATGCACCCGTTCACTTTCACGAATCGGCAGAGGTAGCTTTCTCCATCAAACGAGTTAAAGATGGTGATGAGATTATGGTTGGGAATGTGACGTTCCGTGTGCTTCATACTCCGGGTCATACATCGGATAGTGTCAGTCTTCTCGTCATTGATACAACTCGTAGTAAGGAACCGTGGTTTATTCTCACAGGCGATACGCTCTTCGTAGGAGATACTGGTAGACCAGATCTCGATGGCAATGCCGAGCAGTTGTATGAGAGCATCTGGGGAAAGTTGTTGAAACTTCCCGATAGTATTGAGATTTATCCAACACATTTTGCCGGTTCATCGTGTGGTAAAGCAATGAGTCCTAAGCCAAGCTCAACGATTGGCTTTGAACGTAGGTTCAGTCCATCGTTGCAGGTGAAGTCGAAACAGGAATTTGTCGAATTTGTTATGGCTGATCTTCCAGTCCAGCCGCCGAGATTCCAGCAGGTGCGGCAGTTTAACTTAGGTTTCTTGAAAGAGCCTCCCATTGAAAGGACGTACGATAGGCAATCACTACAAATCACGCCAGAGCAACTCAAGGAGAAACTTGATCGAGGTGAAACAGTGTTCATTCTTGATGTACGTGAACCGTTCGAGTACCAAACCGCAAACATAGGAGGAAAGCTAATTCCCGTAGGCGAGATCCCGAAACGCTACACTGAACTTGATGCTAACAAAGAGATCATCGTTCATTGCCATCATGGTAGCAGGAGTCAAAAGGCGGTCGAGTTCCTGTATGAAAAAGGCTTCAAGAATGTGAAGAATCTTGTCGGAGGAATTGATGCGTGGTCGATGAAAATCGATCCGAAGGTGCCAAGGTACTAAGAGCAGATTGTCCGATTACTGAATGCTGTAATCTGGAAGAAATGAAAACGCCGAGTCAATAACTAACCCGGCGTTTGTAAATGTTTCTGTTTCTCGAGTTGAGTATTATTCCAGCGTCCCCTCGCTTTTCACTTTATCGTTGAAGTATGAATTGCTCGATTTGAGCTCGAACTTCCGCTCGCCATCGCTGAACATCCCCGAGACGGTCTTTCCCTGCTTGAAATCCACCACGAGCTTGCTTTTGGTGTTCTTGTGCACGAGCGGTGTTTTTCCGTCACCGCCGAGAATAGGCTCGGTTACGAGAGTCATGATCTTGCCATCGTCGACTTTCACCGTGTACCTGCCGTTTTTACCAGAGATATCGATCTTCGCAGCACTCGATGCTTCGACAGGCCCGAAGCCTTTGTAGTAGTCTTTCGCGAAGGCAGTTGCAGCTTCTTTCTGTTTATCGTCCTTTGCATCCACGTAGATGCGAACCCACTGCCCAGGAGTCGTCGCGTAGGTAATCTTTGCCCCTGTCAGGTCAGTGCCCATGTAACTTCCTCCGGTGAATTCCATCGCGCCAACACCCTGACAACCCATTTCCACACCTGTCAACTCACACGCACAGGGTGGATTGCAGCTGCAGCCTTCAACGAAAGTGCCTTTCGCACTCCATTTTCCACCAGCAATAACCGTTCCAGTGAAAAGTATAGAAATAGCACCAATAGCAAGTGCTAAAAGAATGAAATAGTTTGATCGCATGACACCCTCCAAAGTTTGTTATTGGTTAATTGGTTAATTTGTAGTTTAATGTTGATCCCTCGTTTGTAGGAAACAGAGGCACAACATAAAATGTACTGTAGTTAACAATGAAAAACATGTCTTTGTTCCACAGTTGTTCGTCGGTTACAAAGAAAAATGCCCTTGCCTCTCGAGAAGCATGGCATTAACGTGCTCGTGTGATAACGACACGTTTCAGTGGTTGTGGAATTTCAGGTCACTTGAGCTGCCATTTGGAAAACACTTCTGATGTTGTCGAAACTAAGAAATCACGCAAGCGCACCACAATCCGCTGGAAACGATATGTTAGGCCTTGGTTCTCCTATTATTTGCTTTCAACAATGATTGCATAAAGGTCGGCGGTACCAATGTTTTCCACTTGATGGGTCCATGCCTCATGCCACATCACGTGGCCATCAGGTATTTCCGCCTCTATGGCTTCAGCATCAGGAATATGTATCCTTACTTTGCTACCTTTAACAAAGTATACAGTCTCCGATGGATGAGAATGCACCTGGTCCTTCTTTCCTGCCTTCAGCCTCATTTCCAAAATTCGGACATGCTCGTTCTCCAATAGCCTTTTGTAGTTATTGGGCGAGACCCGAACCGGATCTATATAACCTGCTGGCACACTGGAAACTGGGATCACTCCAAGTTGCCGCATCATCCCTAGCTGGTCTATTTCCTGCCACATCTCCGCGATCTTGCCATCCGAGATACGGAAATAGTCAAACCCCGTAACGGTAATCGACTTACCTGTAGGTGCTATACCCATCAGGTCATCCTTGTGCGTACCACTCATCGACCAACGAATCAACACCTTATCTCCCTCGGCGATGGCATCGTGATGGGTGATTTGCCTGTCAGGGAAGGCACTAATGACAACAGTAGCGACTCGTTTTACGCCCTCTGGTCCGCTAGGCTCTTGCGGGGGTGCCATCCCGCCATGCCATTGAAAGTCGCTAGTAAGAATCTCGTCCGCTACGTCCAATTTTTCCGCTTGGAAGATATCCATGTGGAAACGATGAGCCAAATCCTTATTTCGCTCTGCATTGTCTTTCTTTGCGCAACCGATAGAAGATAGGGTAGCAATTAAAAAGAATAAGCTTGTCCTCTTGAGAATTTTGTTTATTACCATGGCTTTTCCCTCCTATCGATAAATATTTTATGCCTAACTATTGCTTCTGGATACTTACTTTCCACCGCCGGAGCTTTCGATATCGATCAAGAATCCATTCGCATCCTCGAATGAGTAATCAAGGTCATGTCCCTTATAATGGTGCTTCGATTTCGCCATGACAAAGCCATTGTTCTTCTTCGCACCCCAGTAGGTAAGATTCTTAATCACGACGGGAGTTTTTCCATCGTTGCCCGTCACGACTGCAAGATCAACGCTTCCGTTTGTGCCATCTCCAAGCTTTGCCGTAGCAGTCTTGCCCCCTATCTTCCACTCGATGGGTGCCCTGTCAGAGGCGACAACGGATCCCCATTTCGCGGGATAAATCTGAGGAAATACTTTCATCGCAGCGTTAACCTGTTCCTGTGTTGCGCTAGGTTCAAACGTGAAGATCGCTGTTTTCATCTCGCCTTTGGACCAATCGCCACCGAGGTCGCCGGCAATCCATACCTTCATCCCATCTAACTTCACCTTCCCATAATTTCCCTTCTCAATCTTCACACCCATATTGAACTTGCAGAATTCTTTATCCGGGTGTGTATTGAAGTAGCATGGACAGAACAGTTCGCAGCTGCACGCCTCGATGTAGGAAGCTTTAAGGTTCCATGGTTCTTCCTTTGCCGCCATTTGCGCGCTGGCAACGTTTACCGCGATGAACATAACGGTAAGTGAGAGAACAAAAAATATTTTACGCATAAGACCCTCCATGATTAATTGTTCGATAATATGTTTATTTATGGTTTACTTTGCTTTCTGTTTGAGCGACAGAATCCGGATCAACAACTTTATATCCCATACGGGCAATTGCTTTGATAGCCTCAGAGAGCGATTGAGCCGTGCTGTATTCAAGCTCGACTTTTCCGGAATCTAAATTGACGGTGACATCTTTGACCCCATCAACCTTTCGGACGGCTTTCTTAATCATGCTGACACACGATTTGCAGTGCATCCCCTTGACCGGTAGTGAAGTCTTTAGTTTTTCTCCAGCAGGGCTGAGCTGAATAACAAGGAAGATAATAACAATGGCAATACTAGCTGTCTTCATGAACATCTTAATGGGGGAAATTGATCGCCAAAATATAAGCTAATGAAAAGTAAAAAGCAAACTTCCGCATTGCCTCACCGAGAATCTATTCGAAACGGTATCGTCGCTCAGCAGAAATTATACTAATTCTTTTCCATTGAGGGCATAACAATGTCCTTCTTTGTACTGCCAACAATATCAAGAAGCTCCTTTTGCTCTTTCTCCGGTACCTTGAACTTTGCAAGGCTCGCTTTGAAATCGACAACTAAGGCATCCCATTCTTTCTCAGTGATATTGAGATGCTTGTGCGCCTCGTACATTGATCGACCTGTATAGACGCATGGTCCGCCCGTTGCCTGACACACAAGCTCTGTTACACGGTATTTTAAGCCAGCCCTCGGTACACGATCTCGTGCTTCTTTAATTGCCGGATTTGCATTCAGCGTGGCATTCACCAGCACGCGCTCGAGAAAGTCATCAACGACGGTCGCAATGGCGTACACACCACCAAGCCGGTCATAGAGTGACTTCTCTTTTTCCATTTTCTTTCCCTGCTCCATTTTTTCCTGTGTATACCCAATGCTCAATCTAAGCATGACGACAACGAAACAAAGCAAAAGAGCAATACGATAGAATTTCATAGATATACCCCTTTCTTTAATATTGAGTTTATAGT
>JACQVI010000203.1 GCA_016209795.1 Ignavibacteriota bacterium | reverse complement strand
CGCGTTGTAAAGATTTTTTGAAAGAATTTCCTTGAGAGCGGCGTTTGAAGTATTACCGCAAGTCACCCATATTATCTGAGGCGGTGTACCGTATCGATTCACAAGATTTAAAAAGTCGCTGTCTTTTGTCATGATGATCGCCTGTTGTTCTTTCGCAGCGGCGAAGATCTCTTGGTCAGTAGCATCACGGAAGCCAAGCTCCCTCATAGAATAAGTCTCGAGAGAAAATGTCTCACGAATCCAAGCCGTGATCATTGGAGAAACTTGGGCGTCGACCCAGAGTGTCATTGATTGGCTAGAAGGGCGTGATCAAGTTTTCGTGCAGCAAATTGCAAACAAGCCTGCAAGTCTTCCGGCTCAAGGTCCGGCAGTTCGTCAAGTATCTGTTTCGATGTCAATCCTGCAGCGTAGAGATCCAACACGTCAGTTACTCGAATGCGCATACCCCGAATGCAAGGACGCCCGCCGCATTGAGCAGGATTCACTGTAATCCGAGAGAGTAAGTCGTTGTTCTTCATGCCCATGCCTTATCATTATTGATGTTAAACTACCAATTTTGATGGTGAGAGTCAAATATCTTAAATTTTCACCATCAAGAAATCTGGAACCATACTTAGAGAGGAAGTGAAGACGCTTGCGGATGAGGTTTAAGTGGCGCAAAGCGCCATGGCGCCAAAGGCGCTCATTTCAGGTTTCAAGTCAGTGGAGTGGAACTCGAAGAACAACATAGGCAACACTGTTGCGAGTGGAGTATACTTCTATAGGCTCGAGGCAACGAGTGTGGGTGATCTGTCTAAATCGTTTGTGCAAGTAAAGAAAATGTTGCTTGTACGGTGATTGTAGAGTCCATTTTGCAAATGGACATCCAGATATGTCCGATTACCCCGCCATGGCGGGGGACTCTACGTTATCTTCTCTATCACTCTGCTCATCAGGTTAGCAAATACTTTTCGCACCCGGGTAGCAACCTCTGTCACGTCTAGATGTGATAATTTTTCGGTGGTTATTCCCGTCGATAAATTCGTAATAACGGAAATCCCTGCTACTCGCATCCCGAGTGCGACGGCAAGACTCACCTCATTGACTGTTGACATCCCCACTGCATCCCCACCGATGCGGCGAATCATCTCGATCTCGGCAGCAGTCTCGTAGCTCGGTCCTTTAATTCCACAGTATACACCCTGCTTGAGATCTATTTTGTTTTCTTTAGCCACTTGCAGAATTAATTTTTGAAGTTTCACATCATACAATTGCAAATTGGCAATTGGCAATCGCAAATGTCGTAATGGATTTTCAAATGTAAGATTAATCTGATCCGTAATGAGCATCAAATCACCAGGGTTAAACTGGCGATTCACTGCACCTGCAGCATTCGTAACAATCAATGTTTTGATTCCCAAACCGTGTGCAAGTCGAATGGGGTAGAGGACTGACTCTAAGTTTCCCGTTTCATAGAAATGGATCCTTCCCTGAAATGCTAACACCGAGACATGGGACAACTTTCCAAAGATAAGCTTTCCTGAATGTCCTTCCACATTCGATTGGGGATAATGTGGAATACGTGAGGTCTCGAAGGTTTTCTTGTTGACCACGGTATCTGCAAAATCTCCCAGTCCGGAACCGAGGATAATTGCTATTCTTGGACGAATTGAGACTTTGGATCGGATAAATCTAACTGATTCTTTTACTTGAGATGATATGTTATTTGCTTTTCGTTTCATTTGGGATGCGATTTATTCTTTTTCATACGGAATCCCATCAGCAGCAGGAGGAGTTGCACGACCAATAAATCCCGCAAGCACGATCATCGTTAAAACGTATGGTATCATCTGAATGAACTGTACAGCGTGGGATGTGCTCTGAAGTTGAATAGACAAACTTTCTGCAAAGCCAAACAGCAAGCACGCACCTGCTGCACCGTATGGTGTCCATTTACCGATAATCATCGCTGCTAAAGCAATAAATCCCCTACCTGCGGTCATTCCATCAGTGAAGCTGTGCTGATCAATGGCGAGCCATGCACCACCAAGCCCAGCAAGAGCACCACTGATCAACACGCCCAAGTGTCGCATACGCTTCACATTAACGCCAGCAGTGTCGGCAGCTTCGGGATGCTCACCCACTGCTCTCAAGCGTAAGCCGAAGGTTGTCTTAAATAAAACAACTTGTAACATGAGAAACAAGATGATTGTACCGACAATAAATGGATTGTCGAGTATAGGAATATTAGGAAGAAACTTCCATTGTTCCAGCCCAACGATGCGAGCAGAATTGCTCGAGCTATGGAAGATCAGTTGGCAGGAGAATTTTGTTAATCCAATTGCAAGCACATTAATTGCAATCCCGCTGACGATTTGGTCGGCTTTGAAGGTGACCGAGATAATACCATGGAGAAGTGCAGTCAGCATTCCAGCGAGTGCACCGATAAGAATTCCCATGAAAGGTTCATTGCTATAATACGTACCAACAGTTGTAGCAAATGCTGAGATAAGCATGATTCCTTCGAGGGCGATATTGATAACACCACTTCGTTCGCTGAATGTCGCACCTAATGCCGGCAGTGCGTAAGGAAGTGAAATCCGCAGCGACTGAACGAAAAATGCTATGCTGAAAACTGATTCAAGCATGAACATTTCCAATGGCAGTCAGAGCCTGGAGTTGTCTAATCCACCAATTAATCAATTTTGATGTGATCAAGACAAACAAAATCACAATAGCCTGGAGAATATTTGATAATTCCTTTGGCACAAATGTTCCAATTGTAAGAGTGCCGTATTCGAGAATTCCAAAGAATACTGCTGTGAGGATTATACCTAACGGATGATTTTTTGCAAGAAGTGCTACGGCAATTCCGATGTATCCAATGCCTTCTGAAAATCCTAACTCAAAATAGTGTTTGTACCCCATAACAAAGTTGCTTCCCACCAGCCCTGCAATCCCCCCTGAGAGTGCCAATGTCATAATAGTGCGTTGACCAATATTTATTCCTGCATATTCCGATGCACTTCTGCTTAAGCCGAGTGCTCGTAGTTCGTAGCCCCAACGGGTTTTCCAGAGGAAATAGTAGCAGAAAATACTCGCCGTCAATGCTAAGAATACACTTACATTAGCAGGAGAGCCTCGTAACGAATCAACTAGAAAATCTAACCGAGGCAATTCCGATGCGGGAGATATTTGCGGAGTATGAATGGTTGCCGGAACAGCATACACATTGATCACTAAATAACTCACCAAGGCAGCTGCAATAAAATTCATCATGATAGTGTTAATAACCTCGTGAGCACCAAATTTTGCTTTTAGCACACCAGGAATAGCTCCCCAGAACGCACCTCCGAGAATTCCCGCTATAAGACAAAAGGGGATAAGCACAAGTGCAGGCAATGAATTAAACGTAAATCCAACCCATGCCGTCAGAAAAGTACCTATTATTAATTGCCCTTCTGCGCCAATGTTGAAAAGTCCCGCTCGAAAACTGAGTGCCACACAGAGTCCAGTGAACATCAATGGCGTTGCCTTAAACAACACTTGACTCATACCATAAGCATTTCCAAGTGTTTGCGAAAAGAATCTTTCGTAGACGAGAATTGGATCCCTTCCAACAAAAAATATAAAGATTCCACCAATGAGGAAGGAGAGTAGAAGTGCAAGTAATGGTCCAATGAGTTGAAGTAACGATGTTTTATAATACTTCACGTCAAGCTACTTTTTTGATCACGCCAGTCATGTACATGCCAAGCTCTCGCTCTGACGTATCCTTAGCGTTCAGGACTGTAACGATATGTCCCTCATACATGACTGCAATGCGATCTGCCAGCGTGAGAAGCTCTGTTAGATCAGAGGAAACAAGTAAAATAGCTTTGCCATGATCACGTTCAGAAAGGAGTGCTGTATGAACAAACTCTGTTGCACCAATATCAAGTCCTCGTGTTGGCTGATGCGCTATGATGACAGGTGCATTTTTCGAAAGTTCTCGCGCAACGATTGTTTTTTGTTGATTACCTCCCGAAAGGTGCCTCATAACCAGATCTTTGTCCCGAGGACGAATATCATGTTCCTGAATCATTGTTTCAGCAAACTGAACGATGGTCTGCTGATGAAAGAGAAAGCGTTTAGAATATTGTGGCTCGTAATGTCGACCAAGAATGAGATTTTCTGCAACAGTGAAATCCAATACAAGCCCCCGATGCGTTCGATCTTCAGGAATATGTGCAATCAAAGTCCTTCTGTTGGAATCGTTGAGCACTTGATTGTTTACCTTGATGCTTCCTTGTGCTATTTTTCGAAGTCCAGCGATGACTTGAACTAACTCCGCTTGACCATTGCCTTCAATTGCTGCAATGCCTAAAATTTCACCTTCAGAGATTGTGAAAGAGACATCATGGAGTGCTGAAAGTTTCTTATCATTCATTGCAGCAAGTTGCTCAACGACAACAACAGGGTGAGAAATAAAGGGATTACCCCCTACGATTACACCTTCCATTTCCTTACCGACCATCATACGAGCAAGTTCAACCTGATTTGTCAATTTGGTTTCTACACATGCAACAACCTGACCATGCCTCATGACAGTAACTCTATCGCTGATTGCCATGACTTCACTAAGCTTATGGGTGATAAGAATGATTGTTTTACATTGATTCTTGAAATGGCTGAGTGTGTTGAAAAGCTCTTCAACCTCTTGAGGAGTTAGAACTGCAGTTGGCTCGTCGAGAATAAGGATATCAGCATTGCGGTAGAGCATTTTTAGAATTTCAACTCGTTGCTGCATTCCAACAGAGAGCGTTTCAACTTTTGCTTGGAGATCAACAATCAGATGATATGTCTCGGTGAGTTTTTGTAATTCTTGTTGTGCACGTCGTAAATCTATAAGATCAAATCTCAAGGTAGGCTCATTTCCGAGAACGATGTTTTCAGTGACTGTCAGCGTAGGAATAAGCATAAAATGTTGGTGCACCATCCCGATTCCTTTCGCAATGGCTATTGCTGGCGATGATACTGTTTCCTGTCTGTTATTTATGAAGATTTTTCCCTCATTCGGCTGGTACATGCCATAGAGGATCTTCATTAATGTTGTTTTTCCCGCACCATTTTCACCGACGAGAGCATGAATTTCACCTTTATCAACTGAAAAATCCACAGCATCGTTAGCTTTGATGATACCAAATCGTTTGGTAATATTGTGCATTTCGACGGCGGGCATGTCAAACAAGGAATGTACTGTACTTATTGGTAAGGGACGATAATCTCACCAGCAATTATCTTACTGCGAAGATCTTCGATCTTAGCATGAACATCATCAGGAATGAGATTTTTGTTGTTCTCATTGTATACGTAATCAATACCCTTTGATTTTAATCCGAATGTTATGACACGACCACCTTGAAATGTTCCTTCATTCATTGCTTTGATCATATCATAGACTGCATTATCAACAACTTTTGTCATGCTGGTAAGAATATAACCAGGAGCTTCATGGTACTGATCTGAATCTACTCCAATGGCAAGCTTTTGTTTTTCTCTCGCCGCTTCAAAAACACCCAAACCAGTAACTCCAGAAGCATGGTAAATGATATCTGCCCCTTTTGCATATTGCCCTAATGCAAGCTCTTTGCCTTTGCCGGGATTCTTGAATGCCTCGCCAGTAACACCAGCATAGCCGATGTGTACTAAGCATTTAGGATTGACATATTTTGCCCCGGCTACATAAGCTGCTTCAAACTTTTTGATCAGTGGTGACTGCATACCTCCGACGAATCCGATGATATCTGTTTTTGTAATCAGAGCAGCCAGAGCACCAACTAAGAAAGAACCTTCCTCCTCTTTAAAAACGAGCGCTACAAGATTGGGGGGGATAACTTTTTTAAAATCAACGGTGTAGTCAATACATGCAAAGTTCTTGTGCGGAAATTCTTTGGCCATATTGGTTATATCGTCAGTGAAAATGAATCCAATACCGAAGATTAATCCGATATCATCGCGGGAAGCGAGTTGGCGAAGAGCTGCTTCTCGATCAGCACCAGGTCCTGGCTCGATATACTCAAAATCAACACCCAGTTCTCTCTTTCCACGCTCGAGTCCACGATAGGCTGCGTCATTAAACGATTTATCTCCTCTACCTCCAACATCAAAGACAAGACCTATCTTTAATTCTGAAGTCTTTAGCTGTTCCGGTTTTTTTTGACCACACCCGCAGCAGAGAAGTATAGCTATAAAGGGGAGCGATAAAAAGATTTTTTTCATCAGTTATTATTCAACAGGGGAGATAAAACATTTCCTGCAGCGGGCTTCATAGATATCACGTGCTCCCACGACGACGCGCTCTTGCTGTTTAGTGATGCGCTGAGTTCGATCCGCAGGGTTACCACAAACCATACAGATAGCAAGCGTCTTTGTTATGTACTCGGCAATCGCTAATAACTGAGGCATTGGTTCAAACGGCTTACCACGATAGTCTTGGTCAAGTCCTGCAACTATAACCCTTTTGCCCATACTTGCCAATTGCTCGCACACATTGACTAAATCCGAGGGGAAAAATTGTCCTTCATCAATACCTATTACTTGAGCATCGGTAGCTAATTTCAAAATTTCTTTAGGATTATCAATAATATTTGAAACTAATGATTGATCATTATGTGAAACTATATGGCTTGCACTATATCGTGTGTCGATCTTAGGTTTGAAGATCATCACTTTCTGTTTAGCAATCTCCGCTCGACGAAGTCGGCGGATAAGTTCTTCTGTTTTGCCACTAAACATACAACCCGTGATTACTTCAATCCATCCAGTATCTTTCGGTGTATTATGAAGAGTTACGGCTTCCATTTCAAATAAATCATCAATGTTTCAAGGTCTTAGCATCAAAGGGGATAGGTAACAACGTATTCAACTTCACGATCTTGGTATTGCCATTGGCATTGGAAAGAATAACATCGATATCCCCAGCTAATTCTAACATTACCTGTCTGCATGCTCCGCATGGAGGAGTAAATTCCTTGTTATCTGAAACTATGGCAATGGCTCTGAATTTTCGATGTCGTTCAGAAACAGCTTTAAACAATGCAGTGCGTTCCGCACAGATAGTGAGACTGAACGAGCTATTTTCAATGTTACAACCTGTATAAATTTTTCCTGAGGCAGTCAAAACAGCAGCACCGACACGGAATCTTGAATATGGCGAATATGAAAATTTAATTGCTTTTCGTGCTGCTTTTACCAAGTTATGATATTTCACACATTACCTTCTTTAGTTTAAGGCTTGAAAAATATAGAAAAAACGAATCTGAGAATCAAGAGATACGTAAAGCCTCATAGATAAAAAATTTCTCAAAAAAATTTTGCTTTGTTGAAACACACCGGGTGGTGAATCGTTCAGCTTCAAAAATCTTTAGGATCTTTACAATGTCCACATCAGATGTTAGAATGAAAATTATCTTGCCTTGGGGTTTCAAGTATTTAAATGCTTGATATACGAATTCTTTAATGAGACTATAATTCTCTCCACTTTTCCATCCCATTTCAAGTAAATTTTGAGCTTCTTTCGGATAGAATGGAGGGTTTAGAAAAACATAATCGTACTTCTCACTATCACGTACTGGCTCAAACAGATTGCCCTGAAAGGCTACAATGGAATGTTCCAGATGATTTCTCTTTGCATTCTCTATTGTCGCTTCTACTGCAGCTTGGTTGATGTCGATTGCAGTGACCGATGCTCCCTTCGAAGAAGCAATGAGTGATAGAATTCCTGATCCGCAACCAATGTCAAGGACAGCCGTGCCTTTCAAATCAAGACTGTGAACATATTTTCCTAAGATTTTGCTACTGAAATACAAAGACGGATGAAAAACTGTAGGAGGAACAACAAGGGAAAAACCGAGTAACTCGGTAATATCTGTTTTTGCTATTTTGGGTCTCGCGTAGAAGTGATACAGAATGAGGAAGAGGAAGCGACGCAATAACTTTACTAAAAACATCTCACCAATTGACTTGGTGAAGGATCTTGTGTCTGACGAAGTTAATAATCTCTTTCTCAATAGGAAGATGGTAGAAATCATTTTTAAAACGTGTGGCTGCGATATGCTGGATTGGCCGTTTCAAACCAAGCGAATATTTCGTTTCAGTAGCAAGTTTTGTATAAAACTTAAATCGCTCTACATATTTCCGTTCATGATCTTTCACCCAGTAACCGGCATACATGATAAAATCAATATCACTCCATTCTGATAACGTTTGTGGCGCGCGGTAGCCTTTTTGCATAATGTAGTCATACAGTTCTGTTCCTGGATATGGGGTAAAGAAGAAAATGTTAAAATCAAAATTTGAGTTGATCCGTTTAATTTGCTTTATCGTGTTGAGGGTCTTCAAGGTTTCACTAAAGTCCTCTTCTGGAAATCCTACAATAAAGTTGAATGCAGCTCCTATTCTGTGGCGTGATAATTTTTCGGCAGAAATGATTGCTTCTTCCGCAAGTGTATCTTTCTTCATGTAATCAAGCATTTCTTGAGATCCAGATTCAGCACCTATAATAACTTTTCGAAGATTAGCTTGAGCAATTTCGTCTAACAAATCATCTTCCAATGGAGCAATCTGGTCTGCCCGTGAAGTCGCAGCCCATGTGAATTTCAGCCCCTGTTCGTTGATACCATTACAGAATTCGATGACACGTCTTCGATTGGCAAAGAAATTTTCATCCTGAAATACAACATCTTCAATGTTATATCTTGTAACCACATCGACAACGTCTGATATCATCCTTGAAGCTTTTAAGCCGGACCATCGTCTGCTATAGACATAGGGATCGGCACAGAAAGCACACCGGTAAGGGCATCCCTGTGACGAATAGAAGTCTATTTGGCGCAAACCTTTTAACTGAAAGTAGCTCTCGAGTGGAATCAGCCCGTAATCATACGGCGGAAAATTGTTGATATCAATAAATTTGCGTTCAGGATTTTCATAAAATACTCCATGGTTCAAATAGCTTAATCCAAGGATTTTATCAATGTCACTCCTATCTACAAGCGCCTCAAGCAACTCGCTAAACGTCATCTCACCCTGACTGAAAACGCAATAATCAGCATATCCTTCACGTATACACTGCTCAGGAAAAATCGAAGGATGCCAACCACCCCACACTACCGGTACATGAGGAGCAAGTTGTTTTGCCATTTTTGAAACTGCAACTGCATCTTTAATTGGTGTGCCAGTAATAACTGAAACACCGAGACATACAGCGTTTGGCAAAAGTTCTTTTACTTTGTCATGAGCATTCCTTACATCCTTTTCAATTCTTGCATCGATGATTTTGACATCATATTTCGTTCGATCAATGACCGAGGCGAGTGCAAGAAACTGCAATGGTAATGTATAATACGGCGCTTTAGGATTGTAAAAAATGATCGTTTTCTTCATCTTAGAAACCCTCGATTTCAGGTTGGCGATAGCGGATGTACCGATGGTATAGTGCTATTTCATACGGAGCAAGATAAATTGAAAGCTTGTACCGCCAGTAGCTTAAGAGTTTCATGATACACTTGTGTCTGCTGGTTAATTTTAAGTCAGAGTTCGTAGGAAAATAAGCATTCAAGACACGTTCAAAGTCTTTAATGCGTTTGATGTGTTTGAGTTTCAGCCATGGTGTGACAGGCTTTTTCCTAAGATCATGTTTAAGCCAGTGAGGTTCAAGCCATTCGTCCAATGTTTTTGGATATGAAAATCCATGAGCTTTTGCAGCTTCAAATAATTGTGCATCCTCAAAAAAAACAGGGGAATAAACATAAAGGATAATTTCACTATCAGGGTTTATCTGCTTTATTTTCTTTATGTATTGGATGTCCTGTTCAAGAT
>JACQVI010000192.1 GCA_016209795.1 Ignavibacteriota bacterium | reverse complement strand
ATGAAATACTATCTTGTCAAGTCCTTTACCCAATCTTACTATCTTGAAAAATTGAAACAATGCCACTGAACGATGAGATGAAATAAAACTGTGATGTAATAAAATTTGAGAGAAATCAAGGTGATGGTATATCGCTGACTTTCTTCTCTACTGACTTATGAGAAAACGTTTCCAGAATACGTACCAAAAGATAGAGCGCCAATGAGCAAAAAATGCCCTTGGCTAAAAAATACCACGCTATGTACTCGTTTTTGAACTCGCCATTAAAGACCCCGTTACCGCCAAGGAACGAATAGATGCAAATGCCCAGCACAATTATGGCGGAAACGCACACCAGAATTTTGATCTTATTCACACTCCCTCCTTTATCTCTTCCACCTAACGACGAGGGTCAGGCGTGCTGAAAAGCGTCGCCTGCACCCTCTGGTTCGGCTTTGTTGTCCCGTCCAAAATCAAGGATTCAAGGTCTTCTGAACGACAGCCTTGAACTCCGGACCCAGCGACTTGGGTACAAACAATCCCACAATCTCTTTGGCGTTAGGCTCCACAGAAACCCCCAGTGGGCCGTATAGGTAGACCAGTTTGTCACCTTCAGTCACGATTTGATCGGGTTCGCCATACAATTCGGCCAGATTGGTGGCACCGACTCCCACGCTCTTGCCGCCGTTGCCGGCAAGTTGGACATCGCTTGCACCGAATGCAGCCGTCAACATCGAGTAGGCAGTCAGAAACGTGTTGAGATGTTCCCGGGTGAAGATACGTCCTTCGGTAATAATTCGTACCCAGAGATCCTTTGGAGGCAGCGTTTGCGGGACTGAGGATGTCTGTTTCGCTTGACGCGATTCATCCCAGAGTACGACATCAATCCCGTGAGCAATGGGGCGCTGGGTCGTGTCTCTGGCGATCAAGTAGAAGTATCCCCAGTAATAGCGAGTTACCTTCTGTCCTTGGTAGTCGCTTTCGACCGTCTTTGACGGAGGCCCGCATTCACGGATCACGCTATCAACTGAGGTGAGATTGTTCTTGCAGGCTTTCCCTTCCCCGTATGCGGACTCGAACTCAATCGCCTTCGCCTCGTTCGTCTGGCCGGATAGGCTCTGCTGAAAACTCCATGCGAGATGCATAGCATCTGCTGACAGATTGAAGAACTTGTTCAGCACACGTTCGGCGGGATTTCCCGCTGAGGACTGTTTCTCGGGTGCTGATGTTGCCTTCATCGGTTCCGCAGTTCTTTGGTCAAATTCCCGTTCTGGGATCGGCTGGGAGTCGTAGTTACCTGCCACAACCTTATGGAGTGTGATTGTGGTTGCCGATCTTGTTGTCGCCGTCTCAATTACGTCAAACTCGTCTCCCTTGGTGTAGTGAAACTTGCCGGGCGTCCCGTATCTGACCTTGATGTAGTAACGCCCTGCCGAGGCGTCGATGCCGACCTTGGCACCGTCGGGGACTTCGACCTCCGTGTGTGTTGGCCCAATGAGTTTGACCAGCGCCGGTTCGCCGGACTGATTGTCGAATGTGACTGTGTTCTGCGCATGAGCCGAGGTGAGGCAGGCAAGGGCGATTGAAATGGACGCGACGAGTTGTCTCATGATTCTTTCCTTTCTGGTAGCCCAACGTCCGCCTTCAACGTTTGGCAACCCGTCAGGGCTGACAATACGTTGCGAGGCGTTGTTGGACACATCTAATGGCCAAACAGTTTCTCACGCCACTGCACGTATCTTTCGTGGGTTTCTACGCCTATCGGCGAGGGTCGTGACGTAATGCTTGCTTCCTCCACGTTTTGCACCTCTATTGTGGTTGCCTTTTGAGTTCTTCTACAGTGCCGTAGCGGACGGAAAGGTGATTCTGCGTGTCCGTCTGAATGCTAGCGGCCGACATGGAGTTTTCGTCGCCGTAAGGAAGAAAGATAAGCAGAGCGGGATTTGCGGTTGAGCTGTGAGCGAATATGAGAACCGCTTCAAAATCTCCAGAGACATATCCGAAGTAAGAACTCGGCTTTCCGTCTTTGTCATAGGTGGTGCTTTCAGTCAGTCCCTGTTTCGACTCTATCCAGTGGCAAAGCGACAACGCAGTTGTTCGTGGATTTGTGACGGATGTCAGGGCAAAGAAGTGATTGGAGATGAATGCTTTTGACTTGTACACGTCGTGAAGCATCATGGCGAATTTTCCGAGGTCGCTCCCTTTGTTCAGGTTGGTTTGTATCCTTGCCTTTTCTGAGGACGTTAGGGGGCGTGTGGCTTTCCCTTTGATTCTCACCAGCGCAATTCTATCACTTGGAGGTTTTGGCTCGAATGTCCCGCGGCTCACGCCAGCATTCCAGCTGTGTGAACGAGCACTCTCAAATGACACTGCGCGAATCTCCCACGGACCAACGGCCATGCAATCGCCGCTTGGCACGTCAGTCACCGGACTAGTCAGGTGTTCTTCATGGACTTTTTGTTCTTCTATTATTTTTCCTTCTGCGTCCATAAGCATTTTTTCTGCCTCTTTAGCACTCGCTGTCTTACTATATTCCTGAATTACCTTTTGAAGCAGCGGAATGGATTCTTTGTATCGCTGGGCCTTAACTTCATTCACCCCTGCTTCATACACCACTTTTGCCTCAGCCTCTTGAAGAATTGCGAGTTGTTCATTTGTCTTGTCATTATAAGTAGTATCAATTTCTATAACCTTCTTCCATTCCTCACGTGCTTCCTTAAACCAATCTTTGTTAAAACAGAATATACCCAACTGATAATGCCCTTCTGCATCTTTTTCTCCAACTTCTTCAGCCTTCATATAGTATTCTACCTTGGGCCATTTTTGAAAAATCCTTAATTTCAAATCTTTTGCTTCAATATCTTCGGGGTTATTTTTGGTTATTTCTTCTAAATGTCTAATTGCTTCATTGACACTTCCTTCTTCAATTAACAACCTTGCTAATTCCAAATGTGCTTCCTTATATGTCTGATTTATTTCTATTGCTTTTTGAAGTTCTTCTTTAGCATATTGTGAAAGATTTCTCTTTCTACACCACAAGGCTAATTCATAATGTCCTTTTGCATCATCACCTTTT
>JACQVI010000209.1 GCA_016209795.1 Ignavibacteriota bacterium | reverse complement strand
TTCCTAAGAGTGACCACTTGGTAACTAAACACACCTGAAGTAGTTGATTCTCCATAGAGATCCTGAGCTTGAATGAAGTATGTTATAATTGAGCCTGCTGAAGTAGCTGGGATGAAGCCGCTCCAGAGATTGCCGCCAATATTTGTCATGGAAATTCCACCAGAATCTTTGGTAACGCCGTTGATTGTGTAATACAGTGTTGCTGAAGCCACGCCGGCACTTTCTGGATTTGTTGCGTTGCAATCTTCTATCTCTGCTTGCACTTCTCGCTGGTTCGTGGAAAGTGTGTGAGTAAGGTTGTCGATTGAGATAAAGGTTGGTGAAGTGTTAGAGGTGACAGACATAACGTACCACCAATTGTATACAGCGACATCCAGCGTATCAACCCCAAAACCCCCACGCGCTACCCAACCTCTTTTCATACTATCAATTGGGAAGTTAGAACAATTTGATGGTCCTCGATCATGTTCATAGAACTTCCACAGTCGTGAGGGATAGAGTTCATCATGTGGTGATACTCTGAAACCCGTTGCTGCCCATTCTGTACGATCGTCCAAGCACACGGCACACATAGGAACACGCATCGTAATGAAAAATGGATCACCCTCCTTCACAGTTGGTTGATAGCCAAGCACATTGAGTGGAAGAGCGTTAATACTATTAGCATGGTCAATAACCGGAAAACCACCATTACCCCACAATTCATCACCAAGCGGATAGAACGTCGTTATACCGGGGAGTGTAGAGACCCAATGGGTATCTGTGGCTTCGTCTCGAAACGGCGCAACCCCCTGATCCAAATCGTTGGTATTGACATAATACCCCCACGGTATACAAGGAGCTGGGTATGGAGGATACCCAGGACCTCTGCCGGGATAAATGATCGATTTGAAGATGCGAATATAGATCAGTGAATCCGGTGCACCAACCGCAAACGCCATCCAAAAGAGTGTATCAATTGTGCCACTTGCAGGTGCGATAAACCACATCCCTAACACATCTCCATGCATTGCCCCAAAATTTGTGTTGGGAAGATCTTTTGGTCTATATGCGAATGTAATTTTGTCTGGGCATTCGGAAGAACTGGATCTTTTCAGTACATACTTCTTTGCCACTTCAAATGCACTTTCACCTTTCTGCAGCGGGATCACTTCATTATTTGGATTGACGAGAAGGCGTTCTTGAGCGATAGCTGTAGTTGTTAGTATTAGCAATATCAAAATTTTTCCCATAAAACTCTCCACGAGAAAAGAATTATTGAATCAAAAGCATTTTCTTGACCGCAATGAACTTCTCGGTTTGCACCCGATAAAAGTATACTCCACTTGGCTGGTTGCTCGCATCCCAAGTGACCGTATAATCGCCAGGTGCTTTCTTCTCATTCACAAGCGTTACAACTTCTTGCCCTAAGACATTAAAGACTTTGAGAATTACATAACTGTTTTCTGGAATCTGATATTTGATATCTGTCCTCGGATTAAAGGGATTTGGATAGTTCTGATATAAGGCGTAAGTGCGTGGTGTTGATCGATCATCATCAACACCGACAATGACTCTTATTATAGAACAGCAAAGTGCAGTCTTTACTACCGAGCTATCTTTGTTGTGGATGCTAAGATAACTGCAGAGGAGGGTACTATCAGATATTGGTGGAACAATTACACAATATGTTGGTTGAGTAGAGTCAGATTGCAGCTTCATAAGTACAGAATCTGGTGGAGCAGAACCGATGCTGTACACAAACCAGATTGAAGTGATATTAGTGTCTGGACAGGATTCAAGATCAATGCAAATATCGAGTGAATCATCAAGCACGAATCGAAGAGTCGTATCACCAGCACATGCGAAACGTGGAGGTACACCGGTCTCAACTGTCATGACATACCAGTAATTGAAGACTGCGACGGAGAGTGTGTCGCCACCGAACCCGCCACGTGCAACCCAGCCCTTTGGAATGTTGTCAACAGGAAAGCCAGCACAGTTAGACGGTCCTTTATCATGCTCGTAGAATTTCCAATTACGCGATGGATAATTTGGATCAGCGGTGTTAGCTGCATCATAACCATACGTTGCCCACGCCGTTCGTTCATCATCCACGTGTCGATTGGGTGAAGCAACTCGCATCGTGATAAAAAATGGATTGCCTTGCTTCACCTCTGGTTTGTAACCAAGCACGTCGAGCGCAAGAGCGTTCACACTATTTGCATGGCTTATAACTTGATATCCTCCCGCTCCCCAAAGCTCTTCACCAAGTGGATCGAACGAAGGCACATCCCCTGGAAGTGTAGAAATCCACTGAGTATCAGTCGCTTCGTCTCGAAATGGTGTGATGAACTGGTCGGAATCGTTGACGTTAACGTAATATCCCCACGGTTGGCAGGGCGCAGGATATGGTGGATAGCCAGGTCCGTGCCCTGGAAAGATGTTTGACTGATGGATGCGCACAGATATTTGTGAATCTTGTGCACCAACTTCGAACGACATCCAGAAAATGGTATCGATTGTGCCACTGGCAGGAGCGACAAACCACATGCCTAAAACGTCTTTGTGCCGTGCACCAAAATTTGTATTGGGTGTATAATTGTCAGGTGTGTAACCAAAGGTAAACTTGTCTGAGCATACAGATTCAACTGAGCGGTTTATTTTGTAGTCTTTCAGAACTTCAATCGCACTTTCACCTTTTCGTAGTGGAATAACTTCATTATTTGGATTGACGAGAAGGCGTTCTTGGGCGTGGGCAAGCGTCGCTGCCAGTACGGTCAGAACTATGAGCCTGTTCATAGCCACCTCGCTATAGCTGTGAGTGATGTGACGTTTAGGGGTATTCCATGATTAAATGTAACAAGATTTCATTTGAAATTCAATAATTTATTAGTTAGATTTCAGTTGACTAATAATGTAACTCAATTTTAAGGTTTTCAATGCATCTACGATCAAGGCTGATAAGTGTATTGGCGATATTCTGGTGCTCAGCTTCGCTCACGGCTGGCAGTAAGAGCACGTACGATTTTCTCCGCGCCGATGTTGGCGCACGAGCAGCAGCGTTGGGAGGAAGTTTGGTCACTCTTACTGATGATCCGAATGTCATTTTTTATAATCCTGCCGGACTTAGCACGTTAAGCGGTCGAAAAGTCTCAGTTGGATTTTTCAAGCATCTTATGGATGTGAACGCTGGGTATGCAAGTTTTGGAACGGAAATTCCTCAACTTGGTTTTGTAGGTGCGGGGGTTCAGTACATCAACTATGGTGAGTTTGATCGAACGGGAGAGGAAGGACAGAATCTTGGAACCTTTAGCGCAGGTGAGCTTGCAATCACTGCTGGCTACGGAGACCAACTGCAAACTGGTCTCTCCTATGGCGTCAATGCCAAATTCATTTACTCGTCGATTGCAGAAGTACGTTCAACCGCCGTAGCGCTCGATTTTGGTTTGCAATATACAGCCGTTCCGAATCGAATGATTGTAGGAACCAGCTTGCTGAACCTTGGCACGCAGCTCGATCCGTATGTCAACACTCGTGAACACTTGCCCCTTGATTTCAAGGTAGGTGCATCGCTCTATCCTGAGCATCTTCCAGCCGTCATCATGCTCAATCTTCACAGGTTGAATGAACAGCAGGATAATTTTGTCGATCGGTTCAAGGCGTTTTCAATAGGAGCGGAATTTACTGCAAGTACAAATGTCAAACTTCGATTCGGCTACAACCACGAACGACGTCAGGAATCTAAGATTCGTGCAAGTTCCGGTCTGGCAGGATTTTCCACAGGGGTAGGAATTTCAACGGGAATGTACGCTATCGATTACTCATTCTCTTCGATTGGACCGATTGGAGGCTTGCATCGCATCAGTGTTGCATTTTGATCACGGTCTAATTTTCCGTGCAAGAACTCCGATTTCTATCCGTGCACATGCGGAGTAGAAATCGGAATTCTTGATCTAGTAAATAATCACTTCCAATAAACGACTGCTGAGATAAAACAGCACCATCCCACCAAACACAATCAACGGCGCGATGCGATTCTCAGAGCGGTTGATTTCGGGAATGAGATCACTCGCACCAACATACGTTGCTGCTCCTGCCGAGAAGGCAAACGCAAATCCTACCGCATTCTGATCAACGTTCGCCAGAAGAAACACTGTCAGAATACCAAGCATCGTAGAAACACCAATACCAACTGAAGCGATGAAGGCATTTTTTCTGCTTACATTCGACGCAAGCATCACCGAAGCAATCGTTAATCCTTCTGGGAATTTGTGAAGAAGGATTGCAATGAACATCAGTAAACCAATCATGAAATTAAACTGCATGCCCGCGGAGATTGAAAGTCCATCAAAAAAAGCATGAATCAGTAATCCGGAGAACGCCGAAATGCTTGCAACACGCGACACCATGACTTCTTGATGTGTCTCCTCTCCAAAATGAAGATGTCCTACGATTGTATGCTCAAAAAAGTGAATAACTCCAAAGCCGATGACAATGTACAGTGAAGCGATACTACCGAGGAGTTCCAGACTTTCAGGAATCAATTCGAAGAAAACAAGCGCTAATAAAAAACCGGAGCTGAGAGCGATCAAATATTCTTGTATCCTCTTGGGCCACTCTTTGCGCAGAATGATAAGCGTGCCTCCAAGAATTTCGGCAGCCGCAGCGATGAGACCAAAGAGGATCGTGCGCAGCATGCAGGTATGTTAAAACGTTCCGTAAGGTTTTTTCAGATACAACTCCGCTTGTCTGTGTGCATCCTGGAAATCAGCCATCTTGAGCACTTTGTTATACTGTGTGATTGCATCATCACGCTTTTTCTGCGTATCGTAGATCATTCCGATTTTGAGGTTACACATCGTCATGAATGCAGATGGTCCGTTGCGATCAAGTACTCGAGAGAGTTCATCGCAGTGATATAAGTATTCCAACGCAGCGTCGTAGTTTTTCACAGTCATCTGATACAACCCGAGATAGTAGTGAGCTTCACGCTCAACGGTAGTGCTGTATCCAACTCGTTGTTCTTTGACTCGCTGCACAATTTCTCTAAATGTTGTGTCTGCTTCCTCCCAGTGCCCTAATGCAGCATGACAACGCCCGACGTATTTATGAAAGACGACGTTGTTTGGATACTTCTTGTAAAGATTGAGAGCTAATTCAAGCGCTTCAACCTGTTGTTGTTCAAAAAAGTGGAGAATCTGCATGAGGAAATAGCTTGCCTCGATGTTCGCATAGGAGGCATTCTGAGACGCTCGACGCAGTTGCTGGATTCCCTTTTGTTTGTCGCCCCGGGGAAAGAAAATCATAAATGGTTTCACAAACGGATATTTTTCTGGGATGACTGCAGCATAATAGTTGTAAATGCCCATGCCGAGTAAAATATCCTCATTGTTTGGAGCAAGTTTGTAAGTATCACGGACAATAGGCAACGCAGTACGTCCATCACTGGCAGCTTTGAGCCAATCTTCTCTGTTTCCGTGGAGTCGTCCCCTGAAGCCCAGCGCACCACCTTTGAAGAACAAGGCAGGCAAGTCGTTTTCATTCTTATCCAATCTCTTGTCGCAGAGATCGATGACTCTATCTAACAGTGAAAGAAATTTTTCGTCTCGATCTGATCGGGAATTGTCATCCAGAGTAATCAGAATGTTCCACCATTCGACTGCAGCTAGAAAGAAATATCCTGCAGGATGATCTGGCTTTGCTTTTACAAGCTGTTGAAATTCAGCTTGTGCACTATCGAAGGACAAATTGTAGATGTGATCGATTCCTCGACGAACGTGAGGTTCATACTGTGGATCATCGAGCCACTGCGCCTGACAGTGACTCGATGAAACCAACGTCCACACAATGATAAGGATACAGATGGGGAAGTTGAACGACAAGCTGGTCTTATTTTGAATTAGTCTGTCTTTAGCTTGGTTGAACGTTATTCAGAGTAATAGTTCAATGTAGCTCGTTTTTCATCGCCGCTTCTTTGAGTTTCTCGTTCGCAAAGATTGCAATTTCGACGCGTCGGTTTTGCTGCTTTCCTTCATGCGAATCGTTAGAGGCTATTGGCTGTAACTCACCATAGCCTACGGTTGTAAAGCGAGAGCCTGCAACACCAAGACCCTTTGCATAATTGCCAACGGCATTTGCACGCCTCTCAGAGAGAGTTTGATTGTAATCTTCTGAGCCATCCGAATCGGTGTGTCCTTCAACCAGGATGTTCGTATCTTCATATTTGTTGAGAATCCTCGAAAGCTTGTCGATGTTCGTCCTTGCTTCCGGTCGTAACTCTGATTTGTTAACATCGAAGAGAATCCCCGACTGGAACGTAATCTTAATTCCCTCGCCGACACGTTCAATCTTTGCACCTTCAAGGTCTTGCTTCATCTCTTCCGCTTGTCGATCCATGTAATTACCGATGAGCGCTCCCGCTGTCCCTCCAATCGCTGCGCCTAGGATAGCACCGAGAGCGGTATTGCCTGCTTGCTTACCAATAACTCCACCGATCACCGCTCCAGCCCCAGCACCGATTGCGCCTCCTTTCACCGTCTTACTTGCACCGCATCCTAGGAATATGAAGGACGGGACTAAGAGCAGGACAATGAGTAGAATCAGATTCTTGCTTTTCATAATTCTCCTTTCAATGAGTTAATGATTATTAATTGTTCATCGTATTTTCTCTTGAAGATATAAAAGAAGTTTATCACTCGCAACTCGTTCTTGAACCATGGTGTCCCGATCTCTCACGGTCACTGTTTGATCTTGTAATGTTTGAGAGTCAACGGTGATGCAGTAGGGGGTTCCGATTTCGTCTTGCCGGCGGTAACGGCGGCCCACTGCACCACTATCATCATAAAACACTCGAAGGTGGGGTCGCAGTTCTTCTTCAATCTTTTGTGCAACTTCCGGCATTCCATCTCGGTTAACCAGAGGGAAGACGGCAACTTTAATCGGAGCAAGCTTTGGATGGAATTTCAAAACGACTCGGGTTTCCATATTCCCATCGGCTGTTGGAGCTTCTCCTTCTTCATAAGCATTAATAAGAAACGCCATAAGCGACCGACTTGCACCTGCCGAAGTCTCAATGATGTACGGGATGAATTTTTCTTTTGTCTCCTCATCATAGTATTTCAAGCTTTTGCCAGAGAATTCTTCGTGGCGGGAAAGATCATAATCTGTTCTATTGTGGATACCCTCAATTTCTCCCCAGCCGAAAGGGAAGTCAAATTCGATGTCATAGGCATCTTTGGCGTAATGCGCTAAATGCTTTCCTTCATGACGCTGCAAGCGGAGTTTTTCTTTTTGCATTCCAAGGTTGATGAACCATCGCATACGCTCCGAGCGCCAATATTCAAACCACTCTACGTCTGTTCCGGGCTTTACAAAGAACTGCATCTCCATTTGCTCAAACTCCCTTGTGCGGAAAAGAAAGTTCTTCGTGTTGATCTCGTTTCGAAATGCCTTTCCGATCTGCGCAATACCAAACGGCAGCTTTTGCCGTGATGCCGATTGAACATTCAGGAAGTTCACATAAATTCCCTGCGCAGTTTCTGGGCGCAAATAGACGACGGCACTTGAATCTTCCACAGGACCAACAAAGGTTTTGAACATCAAGTTGAAGGTTCTCGGTAACGTAAAAGTCCGCTTGTTTCCACATTTAGGGCATGGTAAATTTTCTATGAATTGCCTGAAAATATTTGTATCAGGTGGTTTTTCAGACAAAGTTTTGAAATCCCCCGCGAAGTCATCATCAGTCATCCACTTACCCACTCCAAAGTCTGGAACCATTTCTTTGACGACCTCTTTTTTCTGTTTTAAAGATAATTCCTCATAAAGCACATCGAGCCGATACCGTGCTTTGCATTGCTTGCAATCCACCATCGGGTCTGTGAAATTTTCGACGTGTCCTGATGCTTCCCACACGCGTGGATGCATGAGGATAGCGGCATCAATGCCTTCAATATCTTTTCGGTAGGTCATCGCTTTCCACCACTCGTCTTTGATGTTTTTGAGAAGCTCGACGCCAAGCGGACCGTAATCCCATGCTCCATTAAGTCCGCCGTAAATCTCACTTGATTGATAGATGAACCCTCGGCGTTTGCAGAGGGAGAC
>JACQVI010000191.1 GCA_016209795.1 Ignavibacteriota bacterium | reverse complement strand
GTAAAGTTCGTTGTTATTTCTTAATGGTTTAACTTTCTTTATTTTCTTCATTGTCGTTTTTGTTCTTTTTTTGATAGTTTATTCCCGAAGAGATCATTTCAGACAAGGGGGCTGCGGATCGAGCCGATCCGCTTCTTGCTGTCTCGGGTATAAATTTCAGTCGTTCTCGAGCTTGTATGTCCAAGCAACTCCTGTCCCAACCCAAAGGGCTACTTCGTGAACAGATCCCCTGTAGCCAGCTTCCTGATGTTAGCCTTATTTCGCTCCTGGCGCTTGCATTGGCATGTCCGAGTTGTAGATTGTGGAAACATAAATAAAATTCAAATAGAAGTCAAGATCTTTAGAGAAAAATTTGCAATCACATCTTTGCCGCCCGAACCTTGAAAAGGTTTGTCCGCCTCAGGCGGATTCAAGGTTAGTTCTTCACCTACATCTTCGCCGCCACCACAACAACTCCCTTCACCGTTTGCACACCGCCGCCATTAGCATCAAGCGCTTCAAGAAGAACAACATAAATGCCCATGCTTGATATTTCTCGTTTATCAGTAAAGCCGTCCCAGATTAACTCGCCGCGGGAGCCGGCTGGCTCACCATCGGCAAGTGTGCGGATGAGACGTCCCTTGGCATCGTAAATCCTTACTCGGATTAACGCCGTGGTTGTCGGAAGAGAATAACTGAGTATCGTCACGTCTTCGAATCCATCGCCATCAGGAGAGAATGGGTTTGGAGAGAATGAGATGGTCGCCTCGCTCGGCACTGTAACCGTATAAAGGCTGTTCTGTTTTCCCGGAGTTCCTCCTAATGGATCTGCACACGTACTCCAGTTTCGCCTATCGTTACTCGAAAGGTTGGGGTTAATCCGTTCGAGCGCTCTACCCCTCACATCCTCAACCTCTGCATTGTGCCAATTCGGAAAGTAGTGCACGCTGTCAATCGTTTTCCCCGTGAGATCAGTGAGCACGATATCATCACCATTGTTGTTGAGACTCAGGTTACTTCGGCTCATTATCGCAACATGGAAGGAGGAATCGTGAAGAGTGGGAAAGCTCTGGTACAAAGATGAATCTGTTGCAATAACCACAAATTCCTCTGGACCGATGACCAAAGACAATTGACTGATGACATCCCTTGTAGATATTGTCGTGGTGTCCCTAATATCAAAAAGTTTCCACTCACGGAGATCGATTGTCTCGCTGCTGCGGTTAAGCAGCTCAACATACTCCGCCTGTCCCGAGCGTGGCTCGTACATGATCTCGTTGATGATCAGTGAGTTTGGTTGGTAAGAAATTTTAATCACTCCAAAAGCAATGTTGTCAGACGTCCGCATGTCTTGAGTGAAATCCACCGTCGCAATCAAAAGTTTTCTGCCGAAGCCGGGATTGCTCCAGGTAAAACTCAACACAGCAGAATCTTTAGGGATGAGCATGAGGTTGGGGATTTGAGTTTCGAGAAGTTCGGAAGGCTGAGGGATTGAGTCTCCATTTGTATCGTGGAATAGAGAGAGGGGAAATGAGCTTGCAACCTGCCGTCCAACATTCCGAACAACAACGGCGATGGTCGAAGAATTTTGAGAAAAGCTTATTCCGGAAACAGACGAAGCACGAAGATCGAAATCGAGTGGCGTTAAATAATTCTGTTTGCCTGGTGTACTGCCTGAACTGTCCGCGGATGTTCCCCAGTTTGTGGAATCGTTGGAAGGCGGCAGTGCTTCGATGCGCTCAAGGGATTTTCCGCCCGTTCCACCCCATGTTGAGGAGTAGCGAACGCTGTCCATACGTGCACTTCGTGAATCGAACAACACTACTGCATCACCGCTGTTGTTCAAGAGAAATGTTGGAAGCATGGATGCTTGAATCACAGGTGATGGAATAGAAGGATGAATGGCATTGAAGAGCGCCGTGTCTTTGGTAATAACGCAGTAACCATTGGGACTGAGTTGAAACGAGGTAGTTGTGATGCTGTATTTTAATGCAGAATTTCTATTGCTCAGCTTCCAGTTTTTCAACTCAATGGTCGAAGAGGAAGTATTGTAGAACTCGACCCATTCCGGTTCCCCAGTCGGAGGGGGAGCGTACATGATTTCATTGATAACGACCGTACCGGGTTCATATCCCGCAAGCACCGATGCTCGTTTGGTGTTGTTTGATGTATCTTCATCGGCAGTGTACACAGCGCGTACAAAGAAAAGGTGATCGCCAAATGTGAGCGACGATCGGAATGAAGTCAGTGTAATGGAATCTCCAGCCGGCAGTGGTGGACGAATGGATACGCTATCAAACAATTCATTAGCTTGAGCCAAGGAATCACCGTTGAGGTCTTCATAAAACTCGACGAAAAGATCATTTGCACTTTGCTTTCCTCTATTCAGGAGGAGTGCATGGATATCGAGGTCATTTCCAGCGTAGGGCGCCGAGGGTGAAAACGTGATTTCTTTGAGACTCACATCAAAGTCCTTTTGCGTGAGGGAATTCTTTTTTCCGGGTGTGCTGCTATCGGGATGAAATGACGTGCCCCAATTTGCGTTGTCGTTGGAAGGACGATCAGGCTCGAGTCGCTCTAACGATTTCCCGTTCGTTCCACCCCATGAGGAATGGTAAAACACACTATCCATGATCGCACCTCGATGATCGAACAAGACCACTGCATCGCTGTCGTTGTTCAGGAGGCTCGTTGGAAGAGAAGGTAGAAAGAGAACCCGAATCGCATCAGGATGGCGATCAACAAAATTACTGGAATCTTTGGTGAGCACGATGTAATCATTCCGGTGAATCCAGACATCAGAGGAAGTTACTTTATATCGTGTTCTGGTGTTTCGGTCAGAGATACTCCACGATTTCAAGTTCACTGAATCAACGGAATTACTTGCTACTTCAATCCACTCAGGCTCGGGGCTTGTTGGATAATACATGATCTCATTGATGACAAGCGAGTGTGGCGGTAAACCAGTCCTCACAGTGTCAAACTTAACATCATTGAACGAATTTTGATCGCCAGCCAACACTGATCGAATGATGATTGTCTTTTCGCCGAACGGAAGATTGTACAGCATTGCTTGCACTATTGTCGAATCGCCGGGCTGAAGGATTTGACTCACCGTTGCAGACGAAAATTGCTCGCCCGGATCAGGCACAGAATCGTTGTTGGCATCTTCAAAGAATTCAACAGAAATATTTTGAACAGGTTGGATGCCAAAATTCCTGATGCTTGCTTCGATTGTGACCGAATCTGTAATGATTGGGAATTGAGGAACAAAATTGATGGAAGAGATCCCTGCATCGAACTGTCCACGTGCAGTAATCAGAATATCATCGAATCGGATTGTGCCAGTCGTGCCTGTGCCGTTGCCTATAACTCTCCAACGAATTTTCACACGAGGCTGATTATTCAGTGTTGACGGGAGTTGGAATTTCCGGAGAACGTATGATGTCGTACCGGGATTTGTCACTGTGTCGCTGATGATGATCGAGTAGGTCATGCCGCTATCCAACGATGCCTCAATCAACAGACCCGAGGTGTGTGTGCCTGATCTGCGTTCATAGTATGTAAGACTATCGACAACCCAATTTGTGAAATCGAGAAGTGGAGAAGCGAGACTTTGGCTTATTGTCGAGTTTGTACTGATGACTGCATTGGAGTCTGAGTACGGCGTTGACCTTGTAGTAGTAAAATCACCAGTTGCCAATCGATTGGTTGTGGTCGTCCATCCTGATGGAAGAGAAGGAACAGTAACAGTATCGAAGTTTTCAAACAATGGGAATTGGCGTACCTGTGCCTCAGTAATCCCGGCAATTGAGAAGAACAGTATGGCAAAGGAATAGCGCATGCTTATTCCTTCTTCCTCCGTAAAAAGTTTATATCGTTATGAGTTAGCTGAAAGGTGAAAAACTTTAGCTCGATTTCTCGACCCAGATTTGGATCAGGTTCAAAATTGTTTCGACTGCCTTTTCCATCCCGCGGAGAGGAATCCATTCGAGTTTGCCGTGGTAATTCTCACCACCGGTGAACACGTTTGGGCAAGGCAAGCCCATGTACGTCAAGCGAGAGCCGTCTGTTCCACCACGGACCGGTTTCAATTCAGGTTTGATGCCTGCTCGCTTGCAAGCTTCGATGGCATAGTCGGTCACAAATTGAACTTTATCAAGTTCCAGTCGCATATTCCTGTATGTTTCTTTGATGTCGATGTCAATTTTGACATCGGGGAATTTTTTTAGTGTAGAATCACGCATCGCATAGAGGATGATTCGTTGTTTCTCCAACCCACTGAGATCAAAATCTCTCAAAAGAACCTTAACTTTCGATTCCTCAGTTTCTAATGTGCCGGAGTATGGATGGAGAAAGCCAATGCGTTTTTCGGTTGTCTCAGGTTTGATATCGTCGGGAAAAAGTGAGACGAAGTATGCCATCGCATAGAGTGAGTTGACCATAATGCCTTTGGCGGTTCCGGGATGTGTGCTTTTACCGCGCACGGCGATTGTCGCAAGATCGGCATTCCAGGTTTCATTGCTGATTTCACCCGTTTGCCCGCCATCGATAGTGTAAGCGTATTTTGCACCAAAGCGGTTCACATCAAACTTATCTGCACCTTTGCCAACCTCTTCATCAGGTGTGAATGCAATCTTAATTGTGCCGTGTCTCGTGGATGGATTGTTTACAAGGGTTTGTAGGACAGTCATAATTTCGGCGATTCCTGCTTTATCATCAGCGCCGAGAAGCGTTGTGCCATCTGCTGTGATGATAACCGAGCCAATGTTATCGAGGAGGCGAGGATTCTTTTCTACAGTAATAACCTGTGCAGGATCTTCAGGAAGTACAATATTCTCACCCCGATAATTCTCATGGATGATTGGATTGACATTGCTTCCAGAAACTGCAGGTGAGGTATCCATGTGTGAAATCAATCCAATGACAGGTACCTTCTGTGCAAGAGCATCGGGGAGATTGCTGGACAGAGTTGCATAAACGTAACAATACTCATCGACATAGGCATCCGTCAAGCCAAGTTCTTGTAATTCTTGTACTAAGAGATTTGCCAGATCGAATTGTTTTCTTGTGCTAGGGATGCTGTCTACATCTTCTTTTGATTGTGTATCGATACGCACATAGCGCAGGAATCGTTCAAGAACGGTTTGCTGAGTTCGCCGTTGTGCAAAGAGTGTCATAGTAAAAACGAAGAATGTAAGGACAAGAAGAGGTCCAAAGAAAGAATGACTGAGTTTCATTTGAAATATTCTGAGGTGGAGTTAGATTGATTTAACTTGTTCCAATTGTATGAATTTTAGTTCAGAGATGCAAGTTTACGTTGTACTGGTGATGTGTACAAAATCGGGGAGAATGGTTACAGACACTTGATAAGCATCACTTATAAAGCGGAGAAAAAATGATACTATACAAAGATCAAAATAGCCTGTTTGTCTTGTTTTGCGGTTGAATTTTCCTTATCTTGGACGTTAAAATTGAGTTTCCCAATACAAAGAATGATATTTGATTCCTCAACCACGACTTTTTACAAGTCTGTTTGCCGGCTGTTCTTGGTGTCCTTACTGACTGCAAGTTGTTCCCTACATGTCACTGCCCAGCAAGAAAGTGACACTACTGTTCAATCAATAGTGGCACGGGCATATTCTATCCTACAGTCGAATCCCTCAGAAGCAACAAGACTTTTCGAACGTGCAGTTGCTTTGGATCCATCAAACGAGTTGGCAAGAAGACAACTTGGTTATTTGTACATTTCTCAGGGAAAGCATGAACAAGCGCTAGATCAGTTTAATGCCGCACAGCAGGTAAAACCATCTGACACAACCAAGTTGCAAATTGCCTATATCTTAAATAGTTTGGACAGAAGGGACGAAGCTTCGCAGATTTTTCAGGAGTTGGAATCAAGTTCGGTTCCCACCATCAGACAAAAAGCTTCAGACGCGCGAGTTTCGATCCTTTCTTCTTATGCAATGACGACACGGTGGTGGACACGCTTCTATGCAGCACCATACTATGACACTCGATGGAATAGTACATTTATTTCATCATATATCCATCAGGGATATTATCTGACGGAGAATAGAATGGTGAGTCTCTATGGTGCTCTTTCCATCTCGACAGACACAAGGTCGAGCGGAGAAGGGACAACACCGGTGATCTTTTCAGATAATGCAATGATTCTTGGGATTGGTATTCGTACCGAGGTATTGACTGGACTCGCATGGCGTATACAGCAAGGTGTTTCCTACGATCTTATTAAGAGATCAACAAGAGCGCGAGTACGAGCAGACTTTCGAAATATCCTAACATACTCAAATGGTATTTATCCAGCGTTCTCTGTTCATGACCACTGGAAGTTTCCGTTTTATTTTTTTGCTGATGCGTATGCATCAGCGGGATATTATTCACGATACAAAAATGGCATCGGCTATTTACAGGGACGCACCGGACTTCGCATCGTAGAGGTTTCAAGAACGGCATTCGATACGTACGTCCGTCTTGATTTTGTCCGAGATACAGAAGGAGAGTTCTATAACAACCTTGATGAATGGGGTCTTGGTGCACGATTGACTCCACATGTTGATTGGGGATTGTATCTCATGAGTGAGTTTCACCGGGGAGATTATCGCAAAGTTTCTGCTCGCGCGGATGCAGAGCGCGCACGGCGGTACGATCTCTATTACAATAGTTTCAGATTCTTCATTATTTTTGACAGGACGTTTTGATTCACCCTATGATAGAATGGCTGATTGAATTTTTCCGCGCATCGTATACTGCGCTCTACATCGCAACGTTTATCGTCGCAACCTCTCTGTTTCTCAGTGGACTGGATGATGTTTTCATCGATATGTACTACTGGTTCCATCATTTGTTCATACGAAAAAAGTTCAATAAATTCCAGTACGCTTCTCCAGAAAAGCTGCACGATGTTGCTGAAAAACCGGTTGCAATTTTTGTTCCCGCCTGGCATGAGCACGAAGTGATCGACAAGATGTTGATTAATGCGTGCCGAACGATCCAATACCAAAAGTATGATATCTTTGTTGGTGTTTATCCAAATGACCCCCAAACTGTCGAAAAGGTCGATGAGGTCAGTAAGCGATTTCCAAATGTGCATGCCGTGGTTTCTGAAAATCCGGGTCCAACGACCAAAGCAGATAACCTGAATCAAATCCATCAAGGCATGTTGCGCTGGGAAAACAAAACGGGCATCAGGTATGACATCATTATCATGCATGATTCTGAAGATGTGATTCATCCGCTTTCACTGAAGGTCAATAATTATTTGATTCCTGAATATGATATGGTTCAATTACCAGTGTTTCCACTGAATACGCATCATGCAAGCTTGGTACACTGGACATATTCGGATGAGTTTGCAGAATATCACACAAAAGATCTCACTGTTCGCCAGCATTTTAGTGGATTCGTCCCATCTGCTGGTGTTGGTACTGCGTTCAATCGCTGGATCGTCGAATTTGTTGGTACATCGTATGCGAGGAACATTTTCCGTGCAAAGTCACTCACTGAAGATTATGATCTTGCGCTACGTTTAGCATTAGGAAGAGCTAATTTACTTTTTTCATATAAACCATTCGGACTCAATGTTGCCACGCGGGGTTACTTTCCACATTCAATGAAGGCTGCTATTAGGCAAAAGACCCGGTGGGTGATGGGGATTTGTCTACAAGCTTGGAAAACTGTTGGCTGGAAAGGTGATGCAAAGTTTAAGTTTGCTCTTTATAAAGACCGCAAAGCAATTGCTGCAAATGCAATCAACTTTTTTGCTTATGTTGTTATTTTGTACTTGATCTTATATGAGACGATTCGTTTTGGATTTGCTGCGTATCGGCAACTGCCACCTATTGTTGTCAAAGGAACAATGCTTTGGGATCTTGTTGTTATCGATAGTGCTTTGATGTTATGGCGTATTTGCCATCGCTTCATTACGGTACGACGGGTCTACGGATGGTGGGCGGCAATACTCAGCATTATTCGATTACCGATTTCCAACATCATTAATTTCAGCGCTACAGGAAGAGCAATTTATCTTTTTACTAAGGCTATGCTGCGAAAACAAGAGTTGAAGTGGGAAAAAACAATTCACAGATTTCCGAAGACAGCCGAACGACCAATCCATTGAACAGGATTAAACCAATTCAATAACAACGAGGGCGCCTTATGAACAAAACAATTAAAGTCTTATACGTTGATGATGAAGAATCATTGCGCATGTTGGTCAAGAATCAATTATCCCGTGAAGGTCTCTCTGTCGATACTGCAGATGATGGGGATACAGCCGTTAAGATGCTAAAAAAAAATATATACGATGTGCTTTTGTTGGATATCAGAATGCCTCGTATGAGCGGTATCGATGTCCTGCGCTACCTCAAAGAGCACAACATTTCTTCTCGAATCATCATGCTCACCGCTGTTGATGATCTTGCCGTAGCAATAGAAGCAGTCAAACATGGAGCAAATGATTATGTGACCAAGCCGTTTGATTTTGATAGTCTTGTAGCTTCTATACACAGAGTTGTTGCTCAATAATTTCATCGCTATGTCTCTTTTATGGTATCTCTCATCATCAAAACAGAGATAACGTCATTGCTTCTTTCACGATTTGTTAGTATTTTGTTCTCGTCGTAGAGGTCAAGTCCTGTGCAACGAGAAGCTTTCGAACCCCGCCAGGTCCGGAAGGAAGCAACGGTAGGAAGTCCCTCTCGTGTGACCCAGGTAAGCTTGACCTCTTTATTCTAACATCGTTCCTATTGCAACCCATCTCAAAATTTCTTATTTTATAACGTGTTACTTCAAATAGCGTTCCCAATTTGAGGGATTTTACCATAATTTTGATATTTCACATCGCAACAAGTCTTTGGTCAACGCTGATGAGAGCGGAACGATTAAGAGTTTATCTTCTTAGGAGAGAATCGCTCACTTCGTTCCAAGACTTTGCCGCGGCAGCGATCCGCCGGCTGCGTTGCAATATTCCAATCACTATTGTAAACTCACCCCTGATTCTCATCATTCCGTGGATATCTGGAGTGGGTTGGAAGGAGCGAAATGTATTCCATGAGAAGAGAGATTATTATCAATGACAGCGCTAACGAAACCAGAATTGCTATAACAGAAGATGGTCGGTTAGCTGAACTTTATCTCGAAACCCCGGAGCGAGAGCGAGTGGTCGGCGATATCTATCTGGGGAAAGTTGCCAAAGTCATGCCCGGGATTAAAGCCGCCTTTATCGATTTAGGTCTGAAACAAGACGCCTTCCTCCATTTCTCTGACATTGGAAATTACTTTGACGAGTATGCAGCTTTGATCGGTGATGACGACTCACAGGTTGACTTAGAAGAATCCGATGAGGAAGTATCTCCCGAAACCAGCATCGAATCAACATCTGCAGTAGGAATAGCAGAGCGCCTTGTAAAGCCAGCTACTCTCCCAAAAGTCCAGGACAGGAGTGGTGAAAATGGTCGTGGTAGACCTTTGCCCGATCTCAAAAGTGGTCAGGATATTATCGTACAGGTCACAAAGGAGCCTACGGGCAAGAAGGGAGTACGAGTCACTTCCGAAGTCTCCTTGCCCGGTCGTTTTCTCGTACTGTTACCTTTCGACAATAAAATTGGTGTATCGAAAAAGCTGAACAACTTCAGAGAAAAACGTCGTCTCCGTCGAATTATGCGATCGATTCTCCCACAAGGCTTTGGAGTTATTATCCGAACAGTTGCCCAGGAGAAAGATGAAGCGGGATTGAAACAGGATTTGGATAATCTCGTCTCGATCTGGCGAGAGATTGAGAAAAGTGTCAAGACAGAAGAAGCGCCTGCGCTGCTTTACAAAGATTTGTCTACAACCTCCAGTGTTATTAGAGATTTGTTTACTGACGATGTTGATCGCGTTGTCACAGATTCCAAAAAGTTATACAGAGAGATTTGTGCTTATGTGAAATCAGTCTCACCTCAGTTGCTTGATAAGATCGAACTGTATAAAGAATCAGAACCGATTTTCGATGTCTTCGGGATAGAGAAAGAAATCTCAACAGCTCTCAGTCGCAAGGTATGGTTGAAGAGTGGAGGATATATTATTATAGAGCAGACCGAAGCAATGGTTGTTATCGATGTCAACAGCGGTCGTTATGCTGCGAAACGTGAGCAAGAATTAAACTCGCTGCGGACGAATCTCGAAGCGGCACGGGAAATTTGCCGTCAGATCCGCTTGCGTGACATTGGTGGTATTATTGTCATCGATTTCATCGATCTAGAGGATGAAAAAAATCGGAAGAAGATTTACGATGAACTCCGCAAAGAGTTTCGAAAAGATCGTGCAAGAGTTTCTGTCCTTCCAATGACTGAAATCGGCTTGGTGCAGATTACCAGGCAAAGAATACGCCAAAATATTCTACAAAGCTTTAGCGAGCCATGTCCTGTGTGCGGAGGTGGTGGGATGGTTCAATCCAAATCGAGCATTGTCAGTCAAATCGAGCGAGGAATCCGACGATTCAAATCAGAAACACGGGAGCTCAGGCTCGTCCTTATAGTTCATCCAAGTGTAGCAGAATACTTGCGTGAAGGGGCTGTCAGCAGGTTGACGAAAATGAAGCTCAAATATTTTATCTTCATAAAATTAGAAACGGATCCCACATTACCAGTTGCTGAGTTTCATTTTTATTCGCCTAAACAGAAAAAAGACATGACCGAGCAATTTACCTTATAGGTTATCAGGAGTGTTTATGAAAATTTTTCTCGACACTGGGAACATTAATGAGATTAGAGACGCTGCGAGTATGGGCATCCTTGACGGGGTAACAACAAATCCTAGCCTTGTAGCAAAAGAGAATCGTAATTTTAAGGAGTTGTTGAAAGAAATCTGTTCAGTCGTCAACGGTGATATTAGTGCAGAGGTGGTTTCAACTGAACTCGATGGAATGATGCGAGAAGCACGAGAGCTTGCTAAACTCGATGATAAGATTGTTGTGAAGGTTCCGTTAATCAAAGAAGGGCTTAAGGCGGTAAGATGCCTGAAGGCAGAAGGGATCCGTACAAACGTCACGCTTTGTTTTTCTCCAAACCAGGCATTGTTGGCGGCAAAGGCTGGAGCTTACATTATCAGTCCATTCGTTGGCCGCCTTGATGATATTAGCAGCAGTGGAATGGAGCTTGTCCACCAAATTCTTACCATCTATGATAACTATGGTTTTGAAACCCAGGTGCTTGTAGCAAGTATTCGCCACCCAATGCACGTTGTTGAGGCTGCAATGATGGGCGCACATATTGGTACGATGCCCTATGCTGTTTTCACCCAACTTGTCAAGCATCCTCTTACTGATATCGGTCTGGAGCGATTCCTTTCAGATTGGAAAAAGTTGCAGAAATAACTCAATGAAGCGAACTGCATTTTATCCGATACACCAACAACTCGGTGCCAAGATCGTTGAATTCGCCGGCTTTGAAATGCCTGTTCAATATTCCAGCATCTTCGAGGAACACAAAGCAGTCAGAAACTCAATCGGCTTGTTCGACGTGTCGCACATGGGTGAGTTTGAAATTCGGGGAAGAGATGCTTTCTTACTCGCACAAACAGTTACGACCAACGATGTAGCAAAACTTTGTGAAGGAAAAGCTCAATATTCCACGATGTGCTATCCCAACGGCGGCATTATCGATGATCTTCTCGTCTATCATCGTGGAGACCGTTTGATGGTTGTTGTGAATGCTGCAAATATTACAAAAGATTTTCACTGGATAACATCTCAGATATCGGGATTAGACGTACAGGTGATTAATCGTAGTGACGAGATTTCGCTTCTTGCTCTCCAAGGGCCGAAATCACTTGCTACGTTGCAAAAACTTACAAAGGCAGATCTCAGTGCAATCTTGTATTACACGTTTATTGAAACAAAGATTGCCGATGTCGAGATGATTGTTTCCCGTACTGGATACACCGGTGAACTTGGATTCGAGCTATACTTCGAGTCATCAGCTTCTCATGCCGAAAAAATTTGGAATGCAATCATGAATGCGGGAAGGGAATTCAGCATTAAGCCTGTTGGATTGGGTGCACGCGATACATTGCGATTGGAAATGGGTTATTGCCTCTATGGCAGTGATATTGACGAGACCACTAACCCGCTGGAAGCAGGATTGGGATGGATTACAAAACTCGATAAGGGTAAGTTCATCGGTCGTGATACTTTGCTGAAAGTGAGTCAAGATGGCGTGAAAAAAAAATTAGTCGGGTTTGTTATGGAAGAAGAAAGAGCAGTCCCACGTCATGGATATGAACTTCGAATGAATGGAACAGTGGTTGGCACGGTAACAAGTGGAACAATATCACCAACATTGGAAAAAGGAATTGGGTTGGGATACGTTGCGTCACAGTATGCCCAACCCTTGAACTCTTTAAGTGTCACTATCAGAAATAAAGATTCAAAAGCTAAAGTTGTACAAGTACCATTTTTGAAAAAGTAAGCGGATGGCAATAAACAATAGCATAAAAGTCGAAGTTCATTTTTCTCCAGTACAAACTGATGAGATGCATCTCAAGGATAAGAATGTCGTCATCGTTGACGTCTTACGGTCGAGTGCGTCAATAGCAACAGCATTTCATCATGGTGCTAAGGAGATTATCCCCGTTAATAATATCGAAAGTGCTGTGAAAATCTCAGGGAGCTTGTTCAGCGACGTTACGCTACGTGCAGGGGAACGTAATGGCAAGATGATTGAAGGATTCAATCTCGGCAATTCTCCTCGCGAATACACCGAGAAAATTGTCAAGGGCAAATCAATTATCCTTATGACATCAAATGGCTCCGTGGCTATGGTGAAAGGTCGTTATGCGAAGAACCTGATTGTGGCTGGTTTTATCAATCTCTCGGCAGTAGTGTCTTTCCTAAAACAACTCCAAAGCGATTTTATCATTATCTGTGCAGGAAAAGAAAATAAATTTTGTATTGAAGATGCAGTATGTGCAGGAAGAATTATCACACAGCTTCAACATGAAATAGAAAAAGAGTTGATGTTCGACGACGCTGGAGCTGCGGCTGTGGCTCTTCATAAAAATTTAGGCAAGAACATTTTGAAGATGTTAAAAATGTCGGAACATGGGAAATATCTCTCGGATATAGGTTTTGTAGAAGATTTGAACTTGTGCGCTGCGATTGATTCTTTCCATATTTTACCGATCCTCTCTGGGAATGTTCTTCGTGTGTATAAAGAAAACTCCAAACGACCATAAAAGAGTCTAATGATAGGTTGGGGTTTGTGTGGCTGAGAACGTAGAACATATCTCAATGTCTACGAAAAAGGCTCGAGGAAAGCGGTACAACAGTAGAAGAATTCAGATTTTCTCTATCATACTGATTGTGGTAGGGGTACTGGTTTTGTTGAGCATTTTTTCGTATTCACAGCAGGATGAAACAGTCATTGAAAAGCTTTCGATCGTGGACGTTGCCCGTATACCTTTTGATGACCAGGTCAAAGGTCACGTCAGCAAAATCCACAATCGTCTAAGTGTTGTTGGTGCTTTTGTCGCTGATTTCTTCCTGAATTCAACAGTAGGTCATAGTTCTATCATTTTCCCGGTCATGATGATCATGTGGGGGTGGGTTCTCTTAACAAAAAAAGATGTTGCGAAGCCGATTACAGTGACAAACTACATGATTGTTTTTTCGCTGATCTGCTCGACACTATTTGGGATAACAAATCTTGTCGTTGGACTTGATAAAGAATGGAGTGGACTCATTGGAGCATTTACTGCAGATGTCTTGACAAAACTTCTCGGAACCGTAGGGGCTTCAATCGTAGTTGTCACTCTGTTGATTCTTACGGTTATCCTTGCAATTGACTTAGACATCCACAAATCGTTCGAACGCCTAAGGTTGCTTTTCGCCTCTTTTCAACTCAAATATTCACACTGGAAAGGGCGCAAAGAGATTTCTCCGGTGGAACTTGATTCTGAAGTCATGATTAGGAAACCAGATATTGAAGACGAATCAGAGCTTGCTGAAGAGCCAAAAATTGAGAGAGAATTTCAGGAAACCGAAAAGGCGGGTGTAGCATCGATGGAACAGTCAAGAGAATTCGGGACTGATGTTGCGCTTGATCGGAACAGCGTTGATGAAGAACTTTCAACTACAGAATTACTGATGCCCATTGAAAATGACCAGGAAGAAATTGACTACGTTTTTCCATCTGTTGATCTTCTTGATCCTCAGCGGCAGATCGACGATGTCGAGGAGGAAGAACTCAAAGCAAATGCTGAACTTCTCCGTACAAAACTTGCTAACTTCGGGGTGGACATTGAGAGCGTCAGCGTCACTCCAGGTCCGGTCATCACACTGTATGAGCTTGTACCAGCTTCGGGTGTGAAGATCAGTCGTATCGTGAGTCTTGCTGATGATCTTGCATTAGCACTTGCAGCGAAGGGTATTCGCATTATGGCGCCAATTCCGGGCAAGAGCGCTGTGGGTGTCGAAATTCCGAACAGGAATCCATCCATTGTACAAATCCGCAGTGTCATCAACTCATCCAAGTTTCGAGAGACCAAGGCGCACTTACCTATAGCTCTTGGAAAAACGATCTCAGGTGAAGTGTATACCGATGATCTGTCAAAGACACCGCATTTGCTCATCGCTGGCTCTACAGGTTCAGGAAAGAGTGTTGGCATTAATACGATCCTTGCCAGCTTGCTGTTCAAGCTCCATCCGTCGGATGTCAAATTTATCATCATTGATCCAAAGAAAATTGAATTGAACCAATATAGGAGTTTGAGTCATCATTTCCTTGCCATTTCCCCGGATATCGAAGAGGAGATTGTGACTACACCAGAGAATGCTGTGAATATCTTACGCAGTGTAGAACTTGAAATGGAAAAGCGCTACGATCGTCTTGCTGCAGCCGGAGTTAGGAACATTCAAGATTACAACGAACGTTTCAGATCTGGTCGATTAAAGCATACTGAGAGGCTTGTCCATCGGAAGATGCCGTACCTTATTGTGGTCATTGATGAGTTAGCTGATTTGATGTTGACTGCTGCACGTGAAGTCGAAGAACCGATTGCACGACTTGCACAACTTGCACGTGCTGTTGGTATCCATCTTGTGTTGGCAACCCAGCGACCATCGGTTGATGTTATTACAGGCGTTATCAAAGCAAACTTCCCGGCACGCATTGCGTATCAAGTTGCAACTAAAACAGATTCACGGACGATCCTTGATATGAATGGCGCTGAACAACTCCTTGGTAGTGGCGATATGCTCTATCTCGCTTCTGGAAGTCCAAAACCAGTGCGAATCCAGAGCGCGTATATTTCTTCGGAAGAGGTCGATCGCTTGATGGATTACATTGCTCGGCAACAAGGATACAGTAAGCCGTTTCAGCTTCCGTCAGTTCTTGTAAGAAAACGATCTGGTATGCGTGGAACTGCAGAAACTCGAGATGAGTTTTTTGAATAAGCAGCACGACTGATCGTGAGACATCAGCAGGGCTCGGTCTCACTCTTGCAACGTCGTTTGAAAGTTGGGTATTCGCGCGCCGCCCGGCTTGTCGACGAGCTTGAAGCAGCGGGCATCGTAGGACCTTTTGACGGCAGTAAAGCTCGAGAAGTTCTCGTTGAGAATGAACAGCAATTGGGCACTATCCTGAGTAAGTTGAATTAAATCGTGAGAAGATCAATTCTGATATATTGTGCCTTCGTATGCTTTTCACTACCGTTCTTGTTTGCTGATGAGGATGCGGAGAGGATTATATCCAAACTCCAGAACAAGTATGATTCTATTCGTGACGCTTCTGTTACGTTCACTCAGGATGTTGTTTTCGGTGTTACCAAAGCTGAGCAAACATTTACTGGCAGTTTGCTGATGAAGAAAGGCAATAAATATCGGATTGAGTTTGAAGAACAAACAATTGTGACCGACGGGAAATCGGTGTGGTCGTACACGAAAGCAAACAATCAAGTCTTAATTGACAGGTATAAAGAAAATCCAAATACGTTTTCACCAGATAAGGTTCTGGTAAATGTCCCCAAGAACTACACTGCGACTGTATTAGGAAAGGAAAGCATCCAAAAACGAGAAACTACTATTCTGAAGCTCCTTCCCAGACATGACAAAGTCAATCTCAAGTGGATGAAAGTGTGGGTGGATAAGGATTGGCTGATGCGAAAAATTCAGGTTCTCGATCTTGGTGACAATCTCACAACATATCATATCGAAGCAATCCAGCTTAATGTGGGGCTTGCGGAAACTCACTTTCAGTTCTTACCGCCCCCGGATGTGGAAATCATTGACCTGCGTTAAGGTATGGGCAAAACCATTTGATCTGTGTTCCGTATGACCCAGCGATTGAGAACAACAATCAAATACCTCTTCAGCATTGTACTTACAATTGCTTTCCTCTATCTTGCTTTCAATGGGACAGACTTCCCCAAATTATGGGAGATTCTCTCAGGAATCAATTACTGGTGGGCATTGGCGTTGTTTCCTATTCTGATCCTAAGCCATATCTTTCGGGTGCTGCGATGGGAGTATTTCTTGAGACCGGTGAAGAAAGATCTAAGATTCCGTAACTTGTTTTCAGCGATAATGGTAGGATATATGATGAACAACATCTTGCCGCGAGCTGGAGAACTTGTGCGTCCATATACTATTGGTAAACTTGAAGGCATCTCACGCAGCACTGCTTTTGGAACCGTTCTTATGGAGAGAATATTTGATGTGTTATCGTTCATGAGTCTGATCGCACTGATTCCACTGGTTTATTCTGGTCCCTTGACGCAGACATTCCCTTGGTTAGAACAAACTGGCTTGTGGATTACCGTGATAACATTTGCTTTCCTTGGGCTTTTTGTTTTTTTTATGTTGCGTAGAGATATTCTGGTGAGAATTCTTGACTATATTACACGACACCTTTCTCCAAAGCGGGCACAGCTTATCGAGCGGATTATGCATTCATTTCTTGATGGCTTCCTTTTTCTCAAGGAACCAAAGCATTATCTGATGATTGTCATTCTGAGCATTTTGGTATGGGGACTGTATATTGTGATGATGTACGTTCCTTTTTACGCGTTTGGGTTGACAGAACAATATTCTCTTGATCTTACATCTGCTCTCGTCGTTCAAGCGATTTCAAGCATCGGATTTGCCATTCCTACACCCGGTGCTACCGGCTCGTATCATTACTTCACGATTCAAACATTGACAAAATTGTACGGAGTCGATCAAGAAATCGCACGAAGTTATGCAACAGTGACGCATGCAATCGGTTTTATTGGCATCACGCTGTTCGGCATCTACTACTTCTTACGAGATAAGCTCCATATGGCAGAAGTCATGAAGGAAGAATTGCCAGAAAAACAACTTAGTACCGATACAAGTCATGCTTCGTAAGACAGTTCTGGTCACTATATTGATTATCCTTGTTACGAGAGTTACTATAGCTCAATCTGACACTTCATACGTTAAGCCAAAACACTTCGGCGTGGCGACAGGATTGGGTGTGAGTTTGATTAGCGCACCAAGTATCGTTGATTACCTCAACAGTCTTTCGCAATCACAAGGCAGAGTTGATGATTTCACCAGTGCGGCTGAATTTTATGGTACAGCTGAATTCATTGTTCGAGATCCATGGAGTGTCAAGTTGGAATATGCATATATTCTGAAATCATACAATGTTGGTGATGGCACGTTTAGTAACTATACCTACTCGTACGGTGTTCACATGCCCAGTGTGCTTATACACCGATTCTTTACCGATCATAGCAGTGTATTCAAGGTGGGTGGTGGAGTTGGTTATCATATCGCTAGGTTTTCAGAAGAATATTCTTTTGGAAAAAAGAATTACCGATCAACTGGCGGTGGGATTAAATTGGAGGCTGAAATGAATACTTCGTTTGGTGATAATCTCTACAGTTATATCGTCACGGAAATACGAAAGAGCTTCATGAGTTCATTGAAAGATGCGAATGGCAGCGAGCTGGTTATGGTCAACGACGGGACAATGCGCTCAGTCAGCATGCCCCAGCCGCG
>JACQVI010000189.1 GCA_016209795.1 Ignavibacteriota bacterium | reverse complement strand
CTCTGTGAGAGTAATTTGCACCTTCTGACTTGGTTTTGTTGAGGATATCTGCACTTCCCAGTGTTGACCATCTGTTGGAATTGGTTTATAATTCGTCATAAACTGCTCTCCACCATCCACTATTGATAACTGCACGTAGTCTCCGATGGGCGGAGGTTCGGGATAATCATACTTATCTTCTCCATTGTTTGCCGATTGCAGCAAGCCCACGTAGTTGTAACTATCTTTAAGGTGAAGCTGAGGAATTTCTGCCGATATTTGAAGCTGATATTCATTCCCTTTATCAAGGCTCATTATATTGCTCTTCTTCTCTGGAAATGAATTAGCTTCAAGCGGAGGGACAGACAATGTTTCTGGAGATGCCTGATTATTCTTCACGAAGTATCCCTCCCATGGTAGAAGAGTACTCACTCCAAGTTGATATTGTGAACCGTCATAATAATAGGGACCCTTGACTGAATCAGGATGAGCAAGGGCGATTGAATTCCAAGTGATTGGAAAAGCAAAGGGATCAGCGATCTGATTCCATCCGGTATCTAATATAATTCGATACGCTTGTGATGAAGGTACAGATTGACCATTTTCAATATCGTAGGATGCACCTGTACGAGTAATGAGCCAGAAAGCCGTTCCCGGAGTGAACTTGGCATTAATAGTATCGTATTCGTGATACTTGCCTTTCTCCCACCTGAATATTCTCCATACTATAGAGTTATAAGTACCGTAATCATCATTGAGCACGCTTGAGATTGTTGAATCATTTAACTCAACTGGGACAGATATCATCTTATATTTTTCATCCGTCGAGTATACCTGTGATTTCAAGATGTTGACTCGAACACTGATAACCTCAGGGTGAATTTCTGGATTTGCTTCGGGATATGTATATATTGTCCCTTCAACAATAAATTTAACATAGTATTCAACGCCTCGGATCGTTACAAAATCCTGAGGTATTTTCCCCGCCAAACCAGTTGTATCCCGAAGAAGTGAATCTGACTTGTAACTTTGTTCTCCTGCTTTGCGATAAAATAGAGTACCAATCACATTATTTGCTCCAAAGATCGAGACTGAAACATCCACGTCTTGTCCTAAAGTAACAGTATCATTAGAACGAATAACAAACTGTACTTGACCTGTCATTCGAGGTAGATTTGCGAGGAAACCATTCTCAATCCTTGTGTTTCCTTGTAATATTCGCCCAGTCAAGACTTGTCCGATGATACTCTTTAAAACATTGTTTGGCGAAGTACGGTCAATTCCAAATCCAGCATCGAAAACAGACCGAGATATCTTACTGTTTTGAGAAAAAACTTCTGTAGTGAAAATGTTTATACTTATTAAAGCCGTCAATAAATTGAGAACAATCGGAAGCACTGAAAGAGCGAGAAGTTTCATGACCTACTTCCTTCCTCTCCATTCCTCTTCGCCCGCTCTCGCTGGAGTACCCCGTAATCCAGGCCCCATTTCTTTCGGCTTACCGTAGAGCTCGGGATGCTGATAGGTCCCACGCTCGCTCCCAAGCTTCAGTGCTTCCACAGGGGCACCATAAGCGCGAACCCACAGGTCATTGCGTACACCCTTGACCTCCCATGAGACCTCGACTCGTGGGCGGCTGGTTTTGATGGCAAAGCGGTTGCCTCTAATTTTGCGGATGACCTTGGCTTGCACGAAGTCGTTCACGTCGCCATCGTCCACGACAGTCAGTGTGTAGCGGAAGTCGCGGTTAATCTCTTCGAACCAGTCGGGCAGCGTAATCCAGGCGATGCCCTGCGCGTCGGTAGTTACGTTCCCGGAGTAGGCGTTGATCGGCTCCGGCCCTTCGGCACAGTAGTGAAGAAGGTACTTATTCTCCGGATCGAGTGGGTGGTCGATGCGGAATGACTTGCTTCCTGTTATAGTCAGGTTCCCGCTCCCAAAGACGGCGTTGGTATTAGTGCCGAGATACGCGTAGTTTCCGCTGATCAAGTTTGCTCCTTGCACGCCCACGCTTGTGCTGTCCTCAGCAAACCCAATTGCTCCATAAAATCGCTGTCCTAAGTAGCCAGAGTTTCCGCCTGTGCCATATTGACCCTTGACACCCACTGGACCAGTCCCTCCGGCGGTTGTGTAGCCATAGATGGCACTCGTCCCACTGCTGGTCGCCCTAATGCCAAGGGAGTCGCTACTGACCACCTGCAATCGGGCACCTGGATTCGTCGTCCCAATGCCAACCCTCCCGGCATCCGTGACGATAAACGATGAATCTGATCCGCTCACATCGTTATTGATATGGAGTCTCCCCAAGGGAGCCGTCGTTCCAATGCCAAGCCTATTAGTCACACTATTCCAGAAGAAATTACTACTACCGGAAAGACTTGAGGTCCCTGTCCAGAATGACACTTGTCCTGACGCACCTGTGCCACTCACACCCCCGGCTGCCGGTTGCCAGGATGCAACGCCACTCGAATCCGATGTCAAGACCTTGCCAACACCTTGAGTGCCATCGGCTATTCTCAGGTTGCCCACAATATCCAGTTTTGCGGCCGGGATCGCCGTTCCGATGCCGACGTTGCCAGAGCCAAGATAGGCATTACCTGCTGCGAGGTAAAGACCCCAATTGGTACTTCCTCCGCTCGCAAAGCCGTAAAGCCCATAATTTGTTCCCCCATTTTCTGCAAAGCCAGCAACGCCATATTTCGTCCCCGCTGATGCATTCGCTCTACCTTCAACACCAGCGCCAGTTCCACCGTTATGCAAGCCCGTTATGGCATTACCGCCAGCTGCACCTGATTTCGTTACCCTTAAGGTATAAGTTGTATTCGAACCATCGCTAATATCCAACTTGGAGCCTGGGCTTGTCGTCCCGATGCCCACATTGCCGGAGTTGTAATAGATGTCGCTTCCGCTCGTGGTCCACTGGCTCGCTCCAGAAAATGGCAGGCCGTTCTTGTAAATGTCCGTTGCATTGATGATACCGTTGACATCGAGTTTGTATCCAGGGCTTGCTGTGGCGATGCCGACATTGCCAGTGTTTGCCACCGTGAACCGAATCGCTCCTGCCGTGACCATGTCGATCGATCCTCCTGTGACGTTGTTCGTAATGCGCAGGATGTTCGCGCTGCCGGGGAAGCTCGGGTTGAAGAGGGTAAGTGAGGTGCTGCCTCCGAACTCCAATCTCTGTTGAGCCCCAGCTCCGGAGGAATTCGTGTTTTCAATCCTCACTCCCATGATTCCGTTGACGTTATCGCTTACGTCCAGACTCCTCACCGGGTTCACAGTTCCAATGCCAAGCCTTTTGTTAGTATTGTCCCAAAATAGATTCGCGTTGCTTTGGGAATACACCCCACCCGAGTCCGCAAAAACAATCGAGCCCTCACCAAAGGATGTACTGGTGCCCGTTCCTCCTTTTATTAGAGGAAGTATCCCAGAAATCTTAGGAATCGTCACCGCTCCATCAAGAATCTTTGTCGTCGTCACCGAGTCGTTAGCAAGTGATGGATTAGGGTACATCCCACTTAGCACACCACCGGCTGGACCAGTAGGTGGACCACCCGCACTATCCGGACCAGGCGTCCACGCCGTCCCTGTCCACTTGACCACCTGTCCAAGCGTTGCACCTGATGGATTGATCTTCGCCATGGTTACTGCACTATCACGAATCTTTGCCGTTGTCACCGCGTTGTCTGCTAGCATTGTATTTGTGACTCCTCCGTTCGAAATGAAAATAGTGCCCAATGTCGTAATGGTGCCACCTGTCAATCCCGATCCAGCTGTAATGCTTCTAACTGTACCAGGTACAAACGTGAGCTTGGATTGAGTGATCGTGCTATCCTGAATCTTGTTCCCAGTGACTACATTGGTTACAAGCTTCGTGTTGGTTACCGAGTTTGCCGCAAGCTTTGTGCTGTCAATCGAACTTTCCCGCAGGTCCGCCGCAGTGATCGAGCCATCTTTAATCTGCGTGCTATCTATCGAATTTTCTAGAATAACAGATGTGACTCGCAACCCCGCCGTGTCAATCTTTGCCGCTGTCACAGACTGGTCCCGTAGGTCTGCCGTCGTCACCGATCCATCTGTGATTTGTGTGCTATCGATTGGGGGGAAATTGCGAACGTAATCGGCCGTGTCTGCAGAAGGAGCCTTGAAATTGCCAGCCACATCGAGTCGTCGAATCGTCCCGTCGATAATTTTCTCACTCGAGATAGCATTATCCGGAACTGTTCCTGCGATTCGGGTACTGTCAGCGTACGCTTGCGCGGGCGCGGTTAACGCAAACCGTGCAGTGTCTGACTTGATAGCACTAATGCTATATGGCACTGCACTGAAAGGGATTCTGGCAGTGATTTCTGATTCATTTCCCAACTGAATACTCAGCCAGTATGGGCGATCGAATACAAGTGTGTCAAAAGGATTGCTATCACCAAGGATCGTATAAAAAATTCCATCTTTCACCTCAAGTTGCTTACTTTCCATCCATAGAAGTGAACCTCCCACCTTTGAGTCATAAATTCTAAAGGTAAATTGGTAGGTACTGTCATTTCTAGGAGTTCCCGTGCTATCGGTAATAACTCCTTGGTATGAGATTGTCCTTGGAATTTGAGCAGTTAGTGTACACCAAAAAGATATAACCAGAATAGATACTAATATTAGAT
>JACQVI010000187.1 GCA_016209795.1 Ignavibacteriota bacterium | reverse complement strand
TGGATAGAGCATCAGCCTACGGAGCTGAGGGTTAGGGGTTCGACTCCCTTCTGGCGCACTTCATTATGAACAACGTCATCACATATCAACCATAACCCTTCATCAGGAGAACCCCCTTGACTGATCAGAAAAGACGCATTCTTGTTGTTGATGATGAAATTGATTTACGCGACCTGTTAGCTCATCTGCTCACCGGTGCAGGATATGAAGTAGAAGCAGCCTCTGATGGAGAGGAAGCAATCTCCATTCTCCAAAAGAAAAAACATGATTTAGCACTGCTCGATATCCAGATGCCAAACATGAACGGCATACAAGTACTCAAATTCATTCACGAGCATACTCCTTCAACGAAAGCAATCATGCTGACTGGTTACGCAGATTTGAAATATGCCATGGAGGCAAAAGAGTATGGCGCTAAAGATTTTATTTCCAAACCTTATAAACTCGAAGACGTGTTATCTACCATTTCACGCATTTTAGGAGAACAGTAACACTCTCACATGCTTGAAGAGTTGAAGAATATTCCGAGCAAGGTCAACCTCGAGCAATTTGATACAACCGTATTTTCGAAAGAAAAAATCCGAGAATTGTTTCGCTCAGGAAAAGTCCCAACTGCTGATGCGATGGTAGATGAAATTATCTTGCGCGCTGTTAAATTTGGAGCCACCGACATCCATTTCGAACCACGAGAAAATGACCTTCAAATCCGCTTTGGCTATGAAGGGGTCATGAAGAGACTGGTGACGTTACCAAAGGAAATTTCAGATAACCTAGCAAGTGTCCTGAAAACAAAGGCAAGTATGAACGCGTTTGAGAAAAAGAAACCCCAGGAAGGTAGGTTTTCTCATACGCTCGGCAAACATCAATTTGATATGCGCATCAACACTGTTCCAATATTAACGGGTGAACGTGTTGCTATTCGCGTCCTCCAAGAAAACACTCGCGTAGCAAACCTTGACGAATTGGGATTCTCCAAAGAGAATTTAGAAAAATTTAAATCTTTAATTCGGAAACCCTCAGGTCTTTTCTTGGTTACAGGACCATCGGGTTCTGGGAAGACCACAACGATTTATGCTGCAGTGAATGATATCCAATCTCCCGAAAAAAATATCATCACCGTGGAAGATCCCGTTGAATACCGACTGGAGTTTGCTTCACAGGTTACAGCTTCTGGTGACAAAACATTGACATTCGTCGATGCCTTAAGGTCGATCCTACGACAAAACCCTAACGTGATCATGCTCGGTGAAATTCGGGATGCTGAAACAGGAATCGTTGCTGCAGAAGCATCACTCACAGGCAATCTCGTGTTAAGCACAATGCTCTCTCGTGATGCCATTAGCACCATCTTACGACTTCTTAACCTTGGTATCCCTCCTTACTGGTTAGCTTCAACTCTTATCGGTATTATCTATCAGCAACTCGTTCGAAAGATTTGTGATTCCTGTAAAGAGCAGTATCATGCTGACGGCACACAAAGCACACTTCTTCTCAGCGCGCTCTCCATTCAAACAACATTTTATCACGGCAAGGGGTGTGAGAAATGTGAGGGCAGTGGTTACCTTGGCCGTGTTGCAATTCATGAGATTCTCATCATTGATGACCAGATGAGAGATTTCATCTATCAAAAAGCACCTCTACTAAAATTAAAAGAAGCAGCTCGCGCAGCAGGTTTTGAAAACATCTTTCAAGACGCTGCGAAAAAGGTAGCAGCAGGTATAATCACTGCAGAAGAGTTCTCACGCGCGTTAGGTTAGTATTTTCTCCCATTCCTTCCTAGACGCTACTGTCTGATTCCAGCAAATCATTGCTTCTCCAACATATAAAACTGCCATAGATCCCGATTGCCCGTACGAAGAAAAGGAGAGATGGCAAGATATCCTGTCTTGCCGACACTTTTTGCTAAGTACCGTAGCTCATCGAACTTGTGTTTTATTTCAGGATCAGGTGGAGCTTGAAAACCATTTTCTCGCATTAACAAAATTCCTTTTGCTCTTATCGATAACTCAAGATGAAGACGTAACAAACATAACATATCAATGACAATTTCTCCAGGGAAAGTACTCCGTAACGATTGAAGATATTTCCCGACATTGGTATCTGCAATATTTCCTGTTATAATCATCTCCAAGAGACTGATATCTGAATCAAACCCCATTCCTAACCATTGACGAGTTGCTTTTTCACTGAGATAAAATACAATAGGCAAGGTAACAATCAGAAATGCAGTGGGAAGAAGAGGTGAGAAAACAAAATGATTGTAGAATGAATGGAAAACCACAGCGATGATAAACCCCGGAAGTATTTCTCTAGCTCCTACCGATTGTGTTCGATCCGCTACACTCTTCGTAATAATACCGAAGATTGCCATTGTACCAGAGTGCATGATTGCTGTCCCGAGCCCACGAATGATCCAAAGAATGAGATTTTGATCAGTTAACGATTGTAGATAATAAATATTTTCAATAACACCAAAACCAGCGCCAATTGAAAATCCATAAATTGCTGCATCGACGATGAAGCCCATTTTTTTTGATCTAAGAAGATATACAACAT
>JACQVI010000193.1 GCA_016209795.1 Ignavibacteriota bacterium | reverse complement strand
GAGTATATTTATATCGCCTTCAATCAGGTAAATTTGTTGATATAAAAAAGATGATACTAGTGAAATAAACGAATCCATCAACCTTAAATAGCAATATCAAAGTTGGCTTTCACGGTACTTTTTTGGTATCTGAGCTTAGCCATGGTGATAATAAAACATCATATTACAAAAGTCCTTGCCATTCTCCTTGTTCAGATTTCTTCCTTTGCACAAACAGCTTTCTGGCAAGATATAAATGGCATTCCTGGAGGATGGAGTCTCTATCAGTGTGTCAATGGTCGTATATTAGTGGGAACAGATAGTAATGGCATTTACACGTCTGACAATGATGGACTAGATTTTTTCCCTAGCCAATATCGTAGCGGGTCTTACTATACCCTCTCGGGCAAAGACAAGATCGTAATTGCACTTTATAATGATTATATATTTGATCATGTGCTTCGTTCAACTGATAATGGGGAAACGTGGAGTACTTTACATCGTCAACCTATAATAAGGCCGACATTATATTCACAATGTGTGAAGGTGTCTGATTCTGGACACATTTATGGACTTACGTATACTAATCCACCTAAATTGGTACGATATGAAAATGGTCAATGGAAAGTGGTGGACACCACTATGCCATATATCAATTCTGTTACTTCATTTGCGATTGATCATAGTAACAACTTTTATGTTGGTACCATGCGTTTCGGCGTCCATATATCAACTGATTACGGTGATACATGGTATCAACGTCTCGTACCACATTGGATCGCCACACTTACTGTAACCGCTCAGAATACCATACTCGCGGGGGGTTTAAGTGTACAGGGGGATTTATCGGAGGGAGGCGTTTTCCTTTCATCGAATAATGGAGAGACATGGGATCCGCTTGGTTTAACAAGAAAATATATTCGGAAACTTGTTGTTGATAGCATAGGGCAAATGTTTGGAGCAACTGTGGAGTATCAAAACTTTTTCGGTGGTGGGGTGTATCGCTATAACCTAACTGATCGGCAATGGAGTGGCTTTAATCTTCCTTTCGAACAATTTGAGGATTTGATTATCACCACATCAGGAACTCTTCTCGCTTATAGCTACGAAGGTGGAATTTACCGTTCTACCGATGGAGGATCCACCTGGTATCAGAGTGGACCGAGAAAACGGAGTGTTAATGCTATTTTAGCTAAGGATTCGAGCAACATCTTGGTAGGTACGTTAGGCAGTGGTCTTTTTAAAACTACAAATGGTGGTATAGATTGGGACAATTTACTTTCTCCAGATATACCTCAGTACATTTATTCGCTTACACGTCATGGAAGCACCATCTATGCTGCAACCGATAGCGGAGTGTACAGTACAACTGATAACGGTAATCAATGGAGTAATATTAGCGGTGGCAATATTTCAGGATCAGTTTATGCAGTATTGGTAAACAATTTCGGCGATATCTTTGCAGCAACAAACTTCGGAGTGTATCGCTCACCAGATGGAACTACATGGTTCCAGAGCGGTTTGGAAACTTCAGTAGTCTCTGAGTTAACAATCAATAACTCTAACGAGCTTTATGCTGCTACTAGTCAAAACGGAATATTTTTGTCAACAGACAATGGTTTTAACTGGGTCAGTATTGGACTTGTACGGAATGATATCCAAACGCTTGCTGTAAATAGCTCAGGTCACGTTTTTGTAGGTGTGTACGGCGGCATTTACCGTTCTACAAACCAAGGTACAACGTGGGAAGAGAAAACAATTGACACAAGCTACCTCTATGCTCTTGCTTTTAAAGGTGCACAAACTGTTTTAGCTGGAACGTTCAATGGTGTGTATGCTTCATACGACAATGGTGACAATTGGACGCTGCTCAGCAATAATGGATTAGACCAAACCTTTGTGCTTTCCCTTGCCGTTGATCAGGCAGGAAATCTGTTGGCAGGCACATACCGAGGTGGTCTATATCGAACAGCTCAGCCACTCACATCGGTTGAGCCAGTTGCGGAACTACCAGTGACTTTTAAACTTCTCCAAAATTATCCAAATCCGTTCAATCCAAAAACAGGTTTGGGGTTTGAGGTTCCAGCTTTGAGTCACGTTGTCTTGAAAGTTTATAATCTCTTGGGTCAAGAGGTGGCACTGCTCGTGGATGAGAAAAAACAACCCGGCAGATATACCGTTTCGTGGGATGCGAGCGGACAACCGAGTGGAGTATATCTATATCGCCTTCAATCAGGTAAATTTGTTGATATAAAAAAGATGATACTAGTGAAATAAACGAATCCATCAACCTTAAATAGCAATATCAAAGTTGGCTTTCACGGTACTTTTTTGGTATCTGAGCTTAGCCGTGGAGATAATAAAAAATCATATTGTAGTTGTGTTTGTTATTCTTCTTGTTAAGAGTTCTTCTTTTGCGCAGACCAATTTCTGGCAGGACATAAGTGGTATTCCTTTAGGAAGTAATCTGTACGAGTGTACTAACGGTCAGATATTAGTTGGCACAAACAGCAAAGGTATTTATGTTTCAAAAGATGATGGCGTGACATTTTTTCCTAACGAACCAACCTACGGATATGTTTATTCACTGTCTGGAAAGGGAAATTTCCTATTTGCATATTTTTTTACTGAGTTAGAAGGTACACTTATCTATTCCTCCAACAATGGAAAAACATGGAATAATATATCGCTGACTGTAGAAAATGAGGTAAGTATCATTCCATGGAATATAGCAATATCTGACTCGGGCTTCCTATTTGGCTTCGCTTATAGTGACCCGCCCAAATTATTTCGTCATTCAAGTGATCAATGGGCACCAATTGGCACTGATGTACCATTTTCTTTTAGATTTATAGAATCATTTGCAATTGACCATGATAATTATTTTTACGTGGGCCTATATCGAAATGGTTTATTTATCTCAAGTGATTATGGCACATCATGGACTCGACAACTCTATCCCCACTCTATTTCTGCAATAATGATAACTGATAGCAATCATATTGTAGTTGGTGCTACTAGTGGAGGAAGGGACTTGACCAATGGAGGAGTATTTATGTCGACAGATCAAGGGGGGACATGGATCCCTTTTGGCCTGACAGATAAATTTGGAATAAGACTATTTGTCGATAGTATTGGGCAGATATTAGCAGCTACAAGAGAGTTGGGGGGTGTAGGTGGGGTTTACCATTTTGATAACAACGAGCATTACTGGATACGTTATGATCTTCCAGTTGAATCATTTAATGATGCATTGGTAACAAGTTCAGGGACTCTATTAGCCTATGGAGCTCAAGGTGGTATTTATCGCTCAACCGATAGTGGGATCTTTTGGTCACAAAATAGCCCTAGAAACCAAACAATATTTACTGTTCTTACAATAAATTCCGGATGTGTCTTTGTAGGCACTTTAGGAAATGGACTTTTCAATTCGTCTGATGGTGGGGTGAGCTGGTCTCATCTTCCAACTTCTGTGATCTCGGAATATGTGTATTCACTCATTTCAGTTGGAAATAGCGTTTATGCTGGTACAGATCGGGGCGTCTATTCCTCAACTGACAACGGTAACGAGTGGAGTAATATTAGCGGAGGCAATATTTCAGGATCCGTTTATTCAGTGGTGGTAAATAGTTTTGGTGATATCTTTGCAGCAACAAACTTCGGAGTGTATCGCTCGCCCGATGGAAGTACGTGGTTTCAGAGTGGTCTGGAAACTTCAGTAGTCTCCGAGTTAGCTCTCAATAATTCTAACGAGCTTTATGCTGCTACTAGTCAAAACGGAATATTTTTGTCAACAGACAATGGTTTTAACTGGGTCAGTATTGGACTTGTACGTAATGATATCCAAACGCTTGCTGTGAATAACTCTGGTCACGTCTTTGTTGGTGTTTACGGTGGTATTTACCGTTCTACAGACCAAGGCACAACCTGGGAGGAAAAAACAATTGACACAAGCTACGTCTATGCTCTTGCTTTTAAAGGTGCACAAACTGTTTTAGCTGGTACGTTTAACGGTGTCAACGTCTCTCACGATAACGGAGATCATTGGACGTTGCTTAATAACAGTGGTTTGGATCAAACCTTTGTGCTTTCCCTTGCTGTTGATCCGGCAGGAAATCTGTTGGCAGGCACATACCGGGGTGGTCTATATCGTACAACTCAGCCACTGACTTCGGTTGAACCTGTTACGGAGTTGCCAACGAGGTTTCAGCTTTTCCAGAACTACCCGAATCCGTTTAATCCTGTAACCGTTATCCGTTATTCGTTAATCGTTAATAGTGGTGCTACTTTGAAAGTGTTCGATGTGCTGGGGAGAGAAGTAGCAACGCTTGTGAATGAGAAGAAGGCACCGGGTGTATATACCGTTTCGTGGGATGCGAGCAATCAGCCAAGCGGAGTCTATCTTTACCGATTAAACTCTGGTAAGTTTGTTGATGTGAGGAAAATGATTCTCATCAGATAATCGCCTGGCTGGATTACAGATTACAGATTGCGGATTGCAGTTTCTAGGCTCGAGCTTCCATCACTCCATTACTCCACTATTCCATCATTCCGTATCCAGCAAGTTCTTGCTTCTTACCTCACTTTTTGCTATTATTTAAAGTTAATATTTCTGACCAATACTCACTCAATGGAAGTTAACCAGCAAACGGCAGTTGAAAAATCTCATCTCGAAGAACTGAACGAATTAATGCTTCGGCGGCGGGAAGAGCTTGAGGAGCTGAAAGTCCTCGGCATCGTTCCCTATCCGTACAAGTTCACGCAGACGCATCATTCAAAGCAGATTCTTGATACCTTCAAGGATAACGCATCGCCTCAGAATGTTGCAATCGCAGGAAGAATCGTCTCCATCCGTCGTATGGGTAAAGCAACGTTTTGCCATCTCCAGGATTCTCAGGGCAAAATTCAGGTCTATCTTAGGCGTGATGATATAGGCGAATTGTATGATGCGTTCCGATTACTTGATATTGGGGATATTATTGGCGTGGAGGGGTATACCTTCCGTACGAAGATGGGGGAAATCTCAGTTCACGCAAAGCGATTTGAGCTGCTTGCGAAATCGTTAAGACCCCTTCCTGTCGTCAAAGAGAAGATTGATGAACATGGCAACAAGGTAGTCTTTGATCCCTTTGCGGATAAAGAACTTCGATACAGGCAGCGTTATGTTGATCTCAATGTCAATCCTCAGGTCAAAGAAGTATTTATCAAGCGGGCAAAAATTATGAAATCCATACGGAATTTCTTTGATGCACGTGGATACTTGGAAGTCGAAACACCGATACTTCAGCCTCTGTACGGAGGTGCATTTGCCCGTCCTTTCGTAACTCACCACAATGCGTTGGACATCGATCTGTACCTGCGCATTGCAGATGAGCTATACCTAAAGAGACTCATTGTCGGCGGCTTTGACGGTGTGTATGAGTTTGCAAAGGATTTCCGTAACGAAGGGATGGATCGATTCCATAATCCTGAGTTCACAATGTTGGAACTCTATGTTGCCTATAAAGACTATCTTTGGATGATGGACTTTGTCGAAGAACTGATTTGCCACGTCGCGAAGGAAGTCAATGGCACTTTGAAGTGGAACGTTGGTGACCATGAAATTGATTTTACTCGACCATGGAAACGTTTGTCGATGTTTGACGTCATCAAGGAACATACGGGGAAGGATTTGCGAGGAAAGTCTGAACAGGAACTTCACAACATTGCACGACAGTTGAAAGTGGAAGTCGAGCCAAACGCAGGCAGCGGAGTCGTTGTTGATGAAATCTTTGGTGAGCTTGTTCAGCCTAAACTCATCAAGCCGACGTTTATAACAGACTATCTGCTTGAAATGTCACCGCTTGCAAAAAAACATCGTAGTCAACCGGGGCTTGTTGAGCGCTTCGAACTGATTGTCGATGGTCAGGAGGTGTGCAATGCCTTCAGTGAGCTGAACGATCCACTTGATCAGCGTCAGAGATTTGAAGAGCAGATGAAACTCCGCGCCCAGGGGAATGAAGAAGCCCAAGTCCTCGACGAAGATTACCTTCGGGCGCTTGAATACGGTATGCCACCAACTGCCGGCTTGGGCATTGGCATTGATCGTCTAACCATGATTTTCACCAATCAAGATTCAATACGTGATGTTATTTTTTTTCCACAAATGAAACCGGAGTATTAACGATGCGTGTCGTTTGGTCTGTGCTATTGGGTATCAGTCTTTTTAATGACATATTGTTTGCAGGGACGAGTGGTATCCTTGAAGGCAGAGTTGTCGATAAGGAAACCAAAGAGCCGCTTATTGGAGTGAGCGTAGTGATTGTTGGGACAGCACAGGGAGCTGCTACTAATAGTGATGGCTATTTTCAGGTTAATAATCTTGAAGCTGGGACATACGATGTTCGGTTTTCAAATATTGGGTACCAAACTCTGGTGTACAAAAAAGTCGTTATTCGTTCTGATCTTCGGACAAAAATATCGATTGAGTTGTTTCCTTCCGCAGTTGAGTTAGGTGAAGTTGAAATCACAGCGGAGCGTCCTCTGATTGAAAAGGATATTACCAGCACAAATTTCTCTATTAATTCTGCCCAGGTGGATAAGTTACCAATTCGAAATGTTCAAGAATTCATTACACTCTTTCCAAGCGTCACAGCCGAGGGCAACGTGCGTGGAGGGAAAACCACTGAAGTGGTATACCTTGTTGATGGATTGCCGCTACAGGATGTTGTTGGAGGAGGGATGGGCAGCACGCTTCCCAAAAGCTCAATCACGGAGTTTTCCATTCAATCCGGAGGATTTGAAGCTGAGTATGGCAATGCCCTTTCGGGCGTGATTAACATTATCACACGGCGGGGTGGGAACAGACATTCGGCAGTTGTTCGCGTGGAAAAAGATAACTGGATGGCAGGAGGATGGCATCAACAACATAACAGAACAACAGAGACGGAACTCACGCTTTCTGGACCAATCATCAGAGATCGGTTACATTACTTCGCGGCAAACACACTTTTCTTTAACGATACCCGCTGGTGGCAAGATTTTGATGACTTTTTTAGCTCACCTGTATCAAGAGATATCAGCGGACTTGGTAAATTGGATTTTACTGTTTCTCCAAGGATCAGACTCACTGCGCAGAATGTCTATTCATTGAGGAGATGGCGAGATTATGAATTTAGCTGGCGGTTTAACCTCGATGGCTTGCCGAAACGAAGCCGCTCCTCATATAGAACGACTGCAATCCTTTCGCACACTCTTTCTGATATCGTTCACTATACTCTAAGTTTGAGTCATTACTATCTTATATCTCACATTGGTGAGGAAGACAAAAATTCGATTTCGCTCATCCCGTATGAGTACGACTTTTTCCTTGAATATGTCATTCGGGGAGATCGTGCGTGGTGGGCGGAGACAAGACAGAACATTTACACTGCAAAGACTGACTTTGTTATCCAGCCCAATCCAAACAACATCTTAAAACTTGGATTCGAAATTAATCAGTATGACATCTTTTCTGATCTCGTGAAGTACGAGCCTCAGAGAACATACTTTGGCAAGATTTTGCCTGAAGAACCACAGTTCAATTATAGCTCAAGTTACCATTACTTTCCAAGAACGGGAAGTGCCTACATTCAGGATAAGCTGGAAGTTGAAAAAGATGGTGCAGTGGTGAACCTCGGTTTCCGCTGGGATTTTCTGGATCCAAAGAGTGAGCGACCAGTCGTTGAATATGTGACGCCCGATAGCACGTCAGGACAGTACGAATCACAGGTAACTCGATTTGCAAAAGCGGCACTGAAACACCAGTTAAGTCCTCGCATGGGGCTGTCCTTCCCGCTTGCTTGGAACATATTGTTGGTGATGAACTATGGCCATTACTTCCAATTTCCTCTTTTTGATTATCTCTATTCTGGTATCAATCCCCAGCAGCTTCGCAGCGGTGTGAGTGTTCTCGTCGGCAATCCCGATCTGAAGCCAGAACGAACACATGCGTGGGAAATCGGCATGAAATATGGACTTGATGAAAAGAGCTTGATCAGTGTTACCTATTTTAAAAAGGAATTTATCGATCAAATCGATTCGAAAACGTTTCTTCCTTCTAAAGCTCGTGTTGCCGGTGATTATGGTTTTGCAGAATATGTCAACAACGCATTTGCCAATGCAGATGGATTGGAGTTTGTGTTATCGCGTCATCGTGACGACAAGTTGTCCGGCTCGATCTCGTACTCGCTGATGCGAACGGAGGGCGTTAGTGAATACGTTAACCAAGGCATTAACTTGCACCGGTGGGGATTCCCCGTCCTCAATGAGCCGTATCCCTTAAGCTGGGATCAGCTTCACACATTGAAAGTCAACCTCGATGTACAACTTCCGTTTAACATCGCTGGCAACATTATTTGGATGTACAACTCGGGACGACCATATACGTATTTTCCATCTCGGGACGGATTTACTGCGGAAGATACGACACGAGCGTTCAGCCCAAACAATGCCCGATTACCGAGCAACAGCACAGTAAGCGCTAAGTTTTCAAAGAAGATATCGTTTGGTGGATTGACAGCGCTTTCCATGTATGGTGATATGAGAAATCTGTTCAATGCGAAAAACGCACGCTGGGCGGATTCAAATGGTAGGATTGGTGGACAATTGGGCGATCTATCAGTATACTACGAACCACGGAGGGTTTATGTAGGAATAAAATATGAGATGTAAAAATTGGATGCTGAAACGCCGACACTATCTTGTCATTGTCCTATGTGCGTTCTTTTCGCAGACATGTGAAGAGTCGCTACCAACATATGAAGCACCACAGAATGTTCTAGGTGTTAATGTCTCACTTGTAGAACAGTTAGCAGATCGCATTGCGCGACCCGGTCGACAGATGGAACACATCGTTGTGGTTGGAGAAAATATTCACGACGAGGTATTTCAGGACAGTGTAAATATTCGTGGCACAATGCGAATTTGGTGGCAGCGAAAGCCCGGACGGTATAGAACAATCTACCTCACTGAGCAAAACCTTGTTGAGCGTAACTTGGTTCGGAATGGCAAGATGCTGCTTGTTCCTGGACAGCAGTTCACGATGGATGCGTATTGGAATTTGAAAAGCGATGATAGTCTTTACCTCCCTACGGAAATGAACTTCGCACGTCTCACCCAACGAGTGTGTGATTATAACATTGCTTGTTCCGACCCTGAAGTATTTATCATTGAAGTATCTTTAAACGTGTTTGATCGTATAGGTTATGTTCAAGCGCCGCCGAAAGAATTCACGTTCATTGGCAGGGTCTGTATAAGCTGTGGTATAGGTCCTGTTTGTCCACCTCCGCCCGGGGGATGCGGTTAGAAACTTACCTGCCACACCACTGTATAGCTATCACGCATAATAAAACAGCATACCCCTCATGTGATTACACCGCGCATTAGTGTCATCATTCCTACCTACCAGGAAGAAGAATTTATTGGTACGTTATTAGACCAATTTACTCACGAATTACGGAAACGACATGGGATCGAAGTTATTGTCAGTGATGGTGGGAGTAGAGATCAAACGGTTGCTATTGCTCGATTACGAGCTGATCGAGTTCTTGAAGCTGAAAACAATTCTAAGCAAAATATCTCTATCGGACGCAACCGTGGTGCTCGTGTTGCTCGAGGAGATGTGCTTATCTTCCTTGATGCCGACGTGAACATTGAAAACGCAGAGCAGTTTTTTAGCATAATGGGTGAGGTTGTATTACATGAGAAAACCTCAGCAGCCACCTGTAAGGTTTTCGTTTATCCTGAAGAAGAAACGGTAAGGGATCGTTATTTTCACAGATTCCTCAATTGGTATTTCTGGGTACTCAATGCTGTGGGTATGGGTATGGCAAGAGGTGAATGTCAAGTTATTCGAAAAGATGTGTTTCAGAAATTAAGTGGATATAATGAATCAATAGCAGCAGGGGAAGATTACGAGCTATTCCTTCGGTTGCGTCGGCTTGGGAAAGTCAGCTATGTCCGTTCACTGAAAGTCTTTGAATCACCCCGAAGATACCGTCGATACGGCTATTTTCGCACGCTCTTACTATGGTTTTTGAATGCCGTATTCATTGTGCTCTTCCGCCGCTCCCTCGTCGATCAGTGGAAGCCAGTACGGTAGTCGAAGAGCAAAGTGGTATTT
>JACQVI010000197.1 GCA_016209795.1 Ignavibacteriota bacterium | reverse complement strand
GTCAGCGGAATGAGATCTATGAGCACGGTGCGGATGTTCCTCATAAGCTGCCGTTCAAAATACTGGCGGTTGTCTCGTTTGAGGACGATTTCGTGATGGTGTACGATAATAACAGGGTTCATACTAAAAAGATAGGTATTTCAACGCAAAAGGCAAAATTAACGATCGGTTTGAGGTTCGGGTTTTTCAGCCAAAGGCTGATGTGCCTCTGGCACAGAGTTTGGGGTTTCAAAGATATCCGATGTTCCCTATTCAGCAAATATATTCGAGATTTAGCTATGAAACTTGAACTTCGATGTTATAATGTGTGACAAACCACGACAGTTGACATTTGCCGACGGTTTCTGTACATTCATTCTACCGCGAGACAGCACCTGATGCAGGTAGCCCCTGCAGCATGTGGTGTCGATTGAGGACTTGTCGTGAGGATACCTTCATCAAGCGCCTGCTCGCCGATGTCCCGAGGACTTAGGCGAGCCTGCCTCGGAAATAATCCATAACCGCATTTTGACGCGGGTTCACCCGTGTCTCAACAAAATCAAAATGATTGTTCTTTCTAATAATCATAGGAGGAAGAGTTATGAACCAGATGTTCTTTTCAACAGCGTATAGCAAATTTTCCAGATTGCTTCAGCGTGTGCAACTATTTCCATTATATCGTATACACCTGAAGCTAGCAGGTCTCCTATTTGTCTTTCTTGTAACTGTCACCGATTTTACAAATCGCGACCATGCTTATCAGCCTCATCGAAAGGATGTGAATACTCCTGCGATCAAGTGTTTCGAAATTTACAATCATCCTGAAGATGTGCCTTCATGGACCATACGCTACGACAAGGAATTCTGGCGCCAATCCAATTCTACAAATCAGAATCTTGAAGAAGCAACCAACTTACCCAATAGTATCAATGTAAATGATGTCATCGAGCGTGTTTCCCATGCCATTTCTCTCAATCCTACTACATCATGTCCAGAAGTAACTACGCTGACTTATTCAGCACGATTCGATGGCAAAGGAGTGGTCTATTCACTACCGAACTTTCAAAGCAGATTTCACACACGTTCCATTCGACAAGGGAAGGATGTAGTGTTTGAAGCTGGAGAATCGATCCTCCAGTGGTCAATCCTTGGTAATACTACTCAAGCGTTGTTGGAAGCTAAGCAGGGCGTGATTGAGCATTACGAAACACGTAGCGCAGGTGTGTCCGTCACATGGATCTTTTCAAAACAACTCGATCAGAACACTGACTTGGTTGTCGAGACAGAATTAACCGGGTTAGCGTACAGCGGTAAAACGAACAGTGGATATCACTTTTCAGACGCTGCTGGAACTTCACGTGTATGCATTGGTGAAGCACTGGTAGTGGATTCTAAAGGCAATCGCTGGGATGTTAGCATGAAGGCGGAGAATAGTCGACTGCTGATAACGGTTCCAGGCAAAGTTCTCACGGAAGCAACTTACCCATTTGCAATCGATCCTTTGATTAGTCCTGAGTTCGAGATTGACAAGCCTGTGATTACCCCTGCCGTTGACATTCAAACTGCTCCCAGTGTGGCAAGTGGGGGAGGAAATTTTCTGGTGGTGTGGCAAGGGAAATCCTATGTCTTCAACCCTGATGGTGGTTGGGATATTATTGGAACACGAGTCAGTCCAACAGGTGCTATTTTAGACCCAAGTGGAATCCTGTTTACGCGTGGAATCGAAATTGGCGGGTTCGCTGGTGGAGATCAAGTGAATCCTGCCGTGGCTGCCAATGGCAATCTATTCCTTGTTGTGTGGGAAGATAGTTCACAAGGTCCTCAAAATGCAGACATAGTTGGTGCACTTGTGACAGACACAGGGGACGTTCCTATCGTTTCTACAGTCGCCATCAATTCCGGACAAGGCAGGCAGCAAAATCCGGCAGTCGCCACGAATGGAAGTGCCTTCTTAGTCGTGTGGCAAGACGTGCACTCCGGAACGAGTGGTTTTGACATCTATGGAGCGCGCGTTGAGCTCTCCGGTACTCTCCTTGATCCAAATGGCTTTGCAATTAACGCGCGGTTTGGAAATCAAAGTTCTCCCGGTGTAGCATCAGATGGTGCCAACTATCTAGTAGTATGGGAAGAAAAGAGCACAGTTGCAGGACAAATCTGGGGTGCGCGAGTTGCCAGCATCGGGGCGGTATTTGATGTTAATGGAATTCGCATTAGTACAACAGCATTTGTTTTACAGCAGTTTCCAACAGTATCTTTCAACGGAGCGCATTACTTGGTTGTCTGGGAAATGGAGGCGTTTCCAGATGTCTGGAGTATTCAGGGTAGGCGCATTGGAACTGACGGAACGGTAATGGATGCAACAGACATCAGTATTCTCTGGGGACAGGATCTTCTTTCAGGAGGTTTGAGGGAGCCTTCCGTGGCTTCCCACGGTAGTGATTTTCTCGTGGTATATTCTTATTCTCGTAATTCCGCACCCAGCGATATCTACGGAACGCGGATTACTTCCGAAGGGACTGTACCCGACACGGACGGGAACACGATCTGCCGGGCAAACGGTAATCAGTCCCAACCGTCTGTTGTGTTTGGCGGCAGTGAATACTTCGTGGTATGGACGGATGCACGCAATCCCTTTCCGACCCTTCAAGACATTTACGCTACACTCGTGGATACAAATGGTGTAGCAATGGATACGATCGGTTTTGCAATGAGCACAGAAGTCAATCGAGAATATGATCCAGCCATTGCCAGTAATGGATCAAACTATTTAGTGGTGTGGACTGATGAGCGTAATTACTACACGACCGCTCAGGATATCTTTGGCGCACGTGTCAGCTTGTCCGGCGATATTCTCGATCCGAATGGATTTGAAATCACCAACAGCCAAGGTAATATCACCGAGTACTCCCCGGCTATAGCATCCAATGGCACTGATTATTTAGTCGTATGGGAAGATTACCGATACTTTCTCGATCCTAATCTCCCGTACGCCATCTTTAGTACACGGATAACGAGTGATGGTATTGTTCTCGATACTAACGGCATTGAAATTTTCAGAAGTCCCTTTGCGATTGCTCCCGCCGTAGCTTCGAACGGAGTGGACTACTTAGTGGCATGGCAAGAAGGCCTTGCTGGTGACTACAATATTTATGGAGCAAGGGTGAGCAAGAGTGGAATTGTCCTTGAACCTACATTTATAATAATCAGCGCAGCGTCCATGGAACAGACTTTTCCTGTGGTGGCGTCAAATGGGCGGGATTACCTTGTGGTATGGCAAGATAGCCGCGATCAGGCACAGGGTCTTAATATTTATGGTGTTCGTGTAACCAGTGACGCCGTGCTTCTGGATAGCGCTGGCATACCGATCAGCACAGCGATGAATGCACAACAAGCACCTTCAGTCACGTGGAATGGTGTGAACTACCTTGTCGCATGGCACGATAATCGAGCGTCTTCGTTCTCAGACATTTATGGGACGCGTGTATCCAGTGCAGGCAAAGTCCTGGACATCGATGGGATTGCAATCAGCACAGAACTCAGAACCCAGTCGAACCCTGTCACCGCTGCACTCGATAGCGATTACCTGGTGGTCTGGAGCGATGGGCGAAACCAGACACTGGAAGATAAATGGGACATTTATGGTGCGAGGCTAACAAGTGAAGGTGTGCTGGTGGACAGTACTGCAATCCCGATAAACACACTACCATCTGCAAACTTGAACCCTGCCGTAGCAAGTGACGGCTCGAGTAAGTTCCTGATCATTAGCCAAAAAGATCGACCGATGTCCAGCCGTGTTGTAGCGAATTTCTTCACACCCGATTCAGTACCAACTTCAGTGTTCGGACAAGACGAGAAAGTTCCGATTAGGTTTGTATTGCATCAGAATTATCCCAATCCGTTCAATCCATCAACGGTTATCAGTTACCAGTTGCCAGTTTCCAGTCGGGTAACGCTGAAAGCCTACAACGTGCTTGGGCAGGAAGTGGCAACGCTAGTGAACGGGATTCAGGAAGCAGGATACAAGTCGGTGCAGTGGGATGCATCGATGTACCCGAGTGGCGTGTATTTCTATCGATTAGTTTCAGGGGGATTTACTAAGACAAAGAAACTTATTTTAGTCAGATAAGAATGAGTTGCAAGTGACGGACACGGTCATCAGACCGTCATTCTAAACAGAGCGCCGATCTAACGATCGGAGAGTTCGGCAAAGCATCAAATCGGTACCTCGGAGTAATCGCCGATTTGTGGTTTCACTAATGTTTCGAAATCACTCAGCGACATTTTCAACACCTCGGTATGCGTACAGGCGTTGAATACAATTTCCGGAAACGACATCAAGGAAACATCGAGATAGACAGGTAAACCATACACAGAACCAAACGGCGGCATGGCACCGACTTCGCTGTCAGGAAAGAGATCACGGAATTCATCCTCTCTTGCCAATCGAGCATCAACATTACCAAGAGATGTTTTTACTTTCCTGAGGTCGAGACGACGCGGGGCAGGGATAGCTACCATCGTCATCTTTCCCCCAGCATTCACAATCACACACTTGGCAACTTCTTTCCCTGTAATATGAACTGAGTGAGCCACCTCCTGCGCAGTCATTGCCGGCTCATGCTTAAGGATTTTGTATTGGACTTTGTTTTCGTCAAGGAATTTCTTGATTTTTTCTGAGAGAGGCATAGCCTATACTCCTTTCAGACCTTATACGTTCTGTTCAATAAGCTCACAGGATGCATCACTTCCATCTGGCGCTTTGCGCCATGGCGCCCCAGGCGCTCACTTACCCCAAATTTGCGAATTCCGTACTGAAGTTGCAAGTGGCAGCCCGGATTTGCTGTGAGGACAATGTCAGCATTCGTCGATGCTAAATTGTTTATCTTGCGCTCAAGCAGTTTCATGGAATCATCGAAGCGTACTACATTATAGATTCCCGCGCTGCCGCAACACCATGTTGCTTCGGGAAGCTCGACAAATTCAATCCCCGGAATTGACTGGATAATCTGCCGAGGCTGTTGACTGACCCTCTGTGTGTGCACGAGATGACACGCTTCGTGGTACGTGACACGCAACCCTTGTAAACCTTGCGAAGGTTTCAAACCTTCGCAAGGTTGAACTAAGAACTCAGTGATATCCTTCGTTTTTTTTGATAACGCCTCAGCCTTTGAAGCATATATTGGATCATTGACAAGCAACGTTCCATATTCCTTGAGAAACGCACCGCAGCCCGCTGAATCAACAATGAGTGCATCAAACGCATACTGCTGGAACACATCGATATTTTCTCGAGCTACACGTTTCGCCATGACGATATCGCCATTGTGTCCATGAAGCGAGCCACAGCAAACCTGCTGCTTTGGAATAATCACTTCAAAGCCGTTCGCAAGTAATACATCGACAGTGTCTCTGTGAACTTCCGGTAAAGCAACATTCATGATGCATCCAAACAGGAAAGCAACCCGACCACGAGGCTTTCCTTGCGGTGAAATAACTTCAGCTACGCCATCATCGAAGAACTTCTCCCCTATCTTCGGCAGCATGGCATGTTTGTCGTGCAAGCGATCAGAGAATACACTCAAAATATCTGAACGATCAACAGCTTCCTGTAAGCCACTCCGCTGATACCAACGAAGGATTTTCGCTGCAAGCCTTGTTCGGAACTTCGATGCTAAGATTCCTCGTAAGAAGATGCTCTTTACAAATCGAAGAGTTATCGGATCATACTTTTTCTCAGCAATGAGTCTGCGTGCGTCTTCAACTAACACTCCATACTGCACTCCCGCTGGGCAAGCGGTCTGACATGCCTGACAGTCCAAACAGAAATACATTTCATCGACAAAACTATCGCTCAGATCAATCTTGTTTTCATGAACCGAGCGTATGAGTCGAATCCTCCCACGAGGCGAAGACTGTTCTTGATACGTGAGGGCGTACGTTGGACACACGGGCAAACACATCCCGCAGTGAATGCAGTGACTCATCACATCGTCAATATGCTTCATCATCGATTCGTTCATGACCATTGCCGTTTCTTTAGCAACGGAATCATGGCTGCACCGGCTGCAAACCCACCGATGTGTGCCCACCACGCAACACCACCGGCATCGGATGCAATGCCAAGGGCAAAGAGTCCGCTGAAAACCTGCATCAAGAACCAAAATCCTAAAAAGAAAGACGCTTGCACTTCAACAATCTGGAAGAAACCAAAAAAGGGGACTAGTGCTGCAACTTTGGCTCTTGGAAATATCAAAACGTATGCCCCGAGAACTCCGGCAATCGCTCCACTTGCACCGATCATTGGCACCTCAGAATTCGGATTGATGAATGTCTGTGTCAACGCCGCTGCAAATCCAGCCAGAACATAAAAGAACACATATCGTGTATGCCCAACTCGATCCTCGACATTATCACCGAAGACGTGAAGGAATAACATATTTCCGATCAGATGCATCCAGCCTCCATGAAGGAACATTGATGTAACGAATGGCATAAAGGTCGAAAGTCCCAGGTCAAAACCATTCAGATCGTAGAGAAACCTTGCCGGCACTACACCAAACGAAAAGATGAATTCTTCAAGGTATTTGCCCAACGAGAGTTCATAAAAAAATGCTAGAACATTGACACCGATGACGGTGTAATTGACGAACGGAAACGTCCGTGTAGGATTAGCGTCGCGTAAAGGAATCATTTGATTTTAGATTTTAGATTGCTGATTTTAGATTACAGGTTTCAGATTGATGTCCGATGTTTGCTATTCGATATTTGGTGCTTTCACACCTTTTAAAACTTGAAGCTTGAAGCGTGAAACCTATTGAATCTCAAACCACAAACCACAAACCTCTAACCTTTTTTCATTGACTATCAACCAACGTTCTCAGCCACTGTATCATATCGTTCAAGCTCTCTTCGCTGATCTGGTGTCCCATTTCATACTCTCGGTATGTGACAGAAGCCTGTGCTTTCTCCAGAAGCTCTTTAGCTCGCCTACCAAATGAGATAGGAATAATTGGATCGTATGTTCCATGAGCAACGAAGAATGGTTTGTTCTTAATATTACTCCATTCAAATTTCAAGTCTGTTTCTTCTGGAATATAACCACTGTTTGCGATCACTGCAACAATATCGTGCGGCTTTGTCAACATCAGCGCATACGACATCATCGTTCCCATACTGAATCCTAAAAATATAACCTTCGATGGATCGATAGGGTACCCTTTCCTCACATCATCGAAAAACTGCGCAAGCTTTCGATAGCTGTCAGCAAACATCCTTGGCTCGGGTCGACCGACTTCAAGAACATCATACCACGTATATCCTCCCCCATACTGAAAAGGGAAAGGTGCTTGTACACTAATGATGAGTAAACGATCATCAAGATATTCAGCTAAGCCGAGTAAATCATTTTCATCAGCGCCACGACCATGAAGCATGATAAGCGTGGGATGTCTCCCAGGATTCTGTTTCTGTGGCGCGAGGATTTTGTGAGTGAGTGTGGTG
>JACQVI010000195.1 GCA_016209795.1 Ignavibacteriota bacterium | reverse complement strand
TCTAGATCAGCATCTTCGATGTTCAAGATGACACGGGCTCGTCCCTCTATAACTCCGGAAGAAACAGGTAGACCTACAATAGCTTCGGCTGGGAGATTTTCTCGTTTGTACTCACCTGCAATGATTTCACCATCAGACGTGATAACACGTGGGGGAGTTAGTTTTTCATATAATTTGTACTCGTCTTTTCGTTTGCTGATGATCTGGTAATCCAGTTTATTTGTGCGTACGACTTCGCGAAGTTCTTCAAAAGTGAGATAGCATATATCTTCTTTTTCATGAATAACGTTGCCTTGTACGAGTTGTTCGGCTTCTTTCAGTAAAGCCTGCTTATAAACGAAGTAGCGGCTAATCATGCCGTATTTTGGGTATTCACGATAACCGGCGAAATTACGGATTAGATCGATCATTCGTTTCGTTTCTTCAGCTTTTTCTTCACCTTCCGGTAATTGCCTCAATCGATCTAATAACTCCTGTTCCTTTTTCAAAGCCTCCTGTCGCCCTTGCTCGAATTTCCGCTTGCCCGCACCAGGCTCAAAGTTTTTGATATTACTGAGAATCATGGGGACAAGTGTGGTTGGTTTTTCGCTCCAACGCGTTTTCGTAATATCGATTTCCCCGACACATCGCATCCCGTATTTGCTGAGATAGGCATTTATGGCATCCCGAGCTTCCTTTCCCCCCTCAAATTGAACCAGGTCATCCAAAAAGCTATCATCTCTTACATGTTGTAAATAATCAATCACTTCCGGGTAAGGACGAATCACATCCGCGACATCCAAGAGCGCCAGCCCCATTTCCGAAGTGATATTGTTTGGCACAGATTGAGAAAGCGTGTCTGCTGCATTTTTCTCGCCTAACCACTCGTTCATTTCTTCATTGATCCATGATGAAGCATCCATAGCAGCCATAATTACAACATGACTTTGTGGGTCAAACAAAATCTTCTGTAACTGCTGGATATCTTCCAAGATAAACTCAAACAGCTCCGGTCCTGATTTCGGTTCGATGTTTTGTTTTAGCTCTTCTATCGATGTCTGACTACGCTTAATCAAATCGGCAGCGATTGTCGGATCGTTTTCGAGCTGTGTACGAAAACCCGCAGTCGATATAACTCTATTGCTATTACCGGGACCTGGTACTTCTTCATCATCTGGCACCGTCTTGATAAACCCATCTCGCTCTACGATGGTCACGAGTGCGTCTTTGATGAGCGGATCGGGTCCAAAGGTTTCTATTAACTTTTTTCTGCTGTCAGGCGAAGCGAGTTGATGTGTGATATCAACAAACAACCTTCCGCCAGCTTTACGCATGGGTGCGCGGGTCGTTAGCAGGAAAAAAGACAAGCCCAACGGTTTAATGGGGTCGGTCATCATTTGTTGGTGGCCGACAGATAGGTAAACGTGATTTTCCTGATCGTTCGCCTCGGGAATGGGGAACAAAGTAGTGATTGGCCGGCTCTGGACGATATAAAATGTATCATCAGCCAAACACCATTCGATATCCTGGGGGCGGCCGAAATGTTCTTCTATCTTACTGCCCATGCGCTCAAGCTGTAAGATCTGCTCATCCGTCAGCGCTTGCTTGTTCTGCTTCTCAGTCTCAATCTCCTGTTCTTTCGTACCGCCATTTTTTAAGGCATAAATAGCCAGCTTCTTGGTGGATATCTTCTTATCGATAACCTTGCCGTTACTCACTTTATAGATATCAGCATTCACCAGTCCGGAGACCAAGGCCTCACCAAGTCCGAAGCTGGCATCAATGGACAACACCTTCCTATTAGAAGTGACGGGATCGGCAGTAAACAAAATTCCTGCCGCCTGCGGGAAGACCATCTTCTGAACAACCACAGACAGGTAGACTTTACGGTGTTCGAAGCCGTTTTGAAGGCGGTAAGTTACTGCCCTCTCGGTAAATAGCGATGCCCAGCACTTGCTGATATGCTTTAGGATTGCCTTCTTTCCGATAATGTTCAGATACGTATCTTGCTGGCCTGCAAAGGA
>JACQVI010000182.1 GCA_016209795.1 Ignavibacteriota bacterium | reverse complement strand
GGTGTTAAGACACCAACCAATCTCTCCATTAACCGATTCATCGGTTTCTCCAGAGAATGTGGCATTAATCCTTGGGAAATGGGTAATCTCGTGGATTCGAAAGCTTGACATTGAACAAAATAATCTTAAATTATCACCATAGAGCTTCAGCAAAATCTCATCTAAACAGGGAACAACATGGAACCAATGTGATAACAATTATAACAGGGGAGCTATGAACAACGTTTATCAATTTTTCAAGAACTTTTCTCTGAGATTAGCATATTCTAACCAAACAATTTTCATTGCCATTACTCTTGTTCTTGTATCCACACTAAGCGCAACTACACTCCAAGCACAAGATGATACACAACTAAATCCCAACTCAAAAATGGAACGTGCCATGCGAGCTGCTCAGCAGCTACGTGACTTTCGAAAAAGAATAGCATCACTCTCGAAGCAGGAAAGGATAAAAGATGCATTATCAGTACCCGCCGAAGTATCAATCCGAATCAACACTGAGATACAAACAGCATCAACCATCTTCTTCTACGATAATATGGAAAGCGGCACAAACGGCTGGACGACAGGAGTGTATTCCGGTGATGATCTCTGGCATCAAACAACGTTGAATGCAAGCTCACCGACACACAGCTGGTGGGCTGGCATCGATTCTCAGTCCAACTACACTACGGGCGCGCGAGTTAACACCGCTCTCATTTCACCAAATATCGATCTCACTTCGGCAGTCGCACCCCTGACAGTACTCTTTACTGAAAATTATTTCACCGAACGCGGCTGGGACTACTGTATGGTCGATATTTCTACTGATAGTGGTATGACGTGGACACATCTGCGAGGCGGATATGGCTCAGCACCAAATGGTGACAGTGAGGGTTGGATCATTACAACGATCGATATCTCAGCGTATGCTGGTTCTGTTATTACGCTGAGGTTCTATTTCGATACGGGAGATCATCTCTACAATGATTTTGCAGGATGGTTCGTCGATGATGTGATGATTTTCGATCGGGGCGGAAAGATTACAGGAAAGAAATTTTTCGATGTGAACAACAATGGTGTGAAAGATATTGGCGAACGAGGCGTCAAGGACTGGTTAATCACTGCCGATGGACCGATCTCACTCACAACACGAACAAACTATCGTGGCAGATACTGGCTCACACTCCCACTCGGCTCATATACACTCACGGAAACACCGCAAGTCGATTGGACACAAACGTATCCACCTGGTGGAAGCTGGAGCGTTACACTCTCTACACCCGACACGATTGTTGACAGCATCCATTTTGGTAACTGGCGGCAAGCAAGTTTTATTAACGGTATGAAGTTTAACGACCTTAATCGAGATGGTGTCAAAGATCAGGAAGACACTGCCCTTGCTGAGTGGAAGATTATCCTTGAAGACACGAGTGGCGAGGAGATTGACTTCGACCGAACAGATTCATTAGGTCAGTATCAGTTGTACATCTTTGAACCCGGTACGTACACCGTTCGAGAACGAGTAAAAGCCGGATGGGTACAGTCGTATCCCGACACAGAATACTACCGCATCGAGATTCCAGACCTAAACACTGTTGTCAATGATAAAGACTTTGGAAACTACCAATCGGACTCCGTCAACTCCATTCTTGGTCAGAAGTTTGATGATCGCAATCGCAACGGCATCAAAGATCCGGAGGAAGAGGGTGTTGCTGGGTTTGTCATTAAACTCTCCGGACCAAAGAATAAACAACGAACCACCGATAGCAGCGGATACTATCAATTCCTGAATCTGCCGGCGGGCACATACACAGTGCGAGAAATTACAAAACAAGGCTGGTGGCAGTCACGCCCCGATTCATTCTATACACTTGTTCTCAACTCCGGTGAATTTCATGATAGTATCGACTTTGGCAATTACGCCATCGATCCAGGATTCATTAGCGGAATGAAGTTCGAAGACGTCAACGATAACAGCGTCAACGATCCTGAAGAAGACGGGTTATCGGGTTGGAGAATTCTACTCGATGGTGTAACATATTTTAATGTGTCAGTCAGTCAATCTGCCACGACGGATGCAAACGGTAATTATATGCTGACCGATGTTTGGCCCGGTACCTATACCGTGAGCGAAGTCTGGAAAGATAATTGGCGACAAACGTATCCGCTAAGCCTCGGTCCTCACTTCATTACGTTGGGACCTGAAGAAATCAGAACAAACTTAGATTTTGGCAACACGGTCGATAGTTCTTTCAGTGTCTCATTCCGGACATTTAAGCCGGAAAGCTTGGCATTAGCAGTCGACAAGAAAGGCAAGCATAAGCCGATAAAATCGGCTCCTGATAAAGTCGAGTTCTGTCTAAGCTTTGTTAATAAAGAGACGACATCTGTTAGTAAACTGACGATTAAGTTCAGTGTTGGACTGATAGACACCCCAATAGTAAATCGATCCGGAATCATACTGCTCACTGATGAAAAAACAAAGATGGAATTCACGTTTGATACTCCAGTCGATACCGGCGAGATTGTTACAGTAGCAGGGTTTGGCAAGAAACCTAAGCCACAGGTATTAAAAAAATGGTGGTGGACATTCTCTAACCTTGAGCTAAGTGTTAAAAAAGAAACAGCAGATTCCACTAAATTCATTTACCTCCGCTACCCAATGCCCAATGCTATCAATGCATTGCAGTACGTCGGCGCGGGCTTGAGGGTCGGCTTAGGTGGACCACATTCAGTTGTGCATCCAACATACAAGCATGTGCAGAGATCGCTCGTAGAAAAACAAAATAGAATGCACATCGGCGAGCCACGGTGTCTTAGTAGGTTTAGCGGTGGAGGGTCGATCAGGCGACAGCAGAAGTATCTCACCCCAACTAAGCATAACAATAAACTCTTTGCTGAAGCTATCGCGCTACAAGTCAACATTTCTGCAAGCGATCAAATGGTTACGCCTCCGGGCTTTGGGAATCTCATCTATGACGATGGCACTGGAGCTTCCAATCCATTGAATGGGTGGACAATCCGAGAAATCGCAGCGAAAGTTGACAGCTTTATGTCTTCATTCAAAGACACCATCGGTGGTATGATGTGCGCGATGCCCTCAGGCTTGAACGGTATGGATTCCGCCTCGCTCTATACCAAGATTCGAGAGATAAACTGCGCATTCTCTGGCGACCTCGATACGATCAGCTTCTCTACAGGATTGAAATTTAAAGGGGTCAAGGAACTGAGCGAGGTTCCTTTCTTGAGATTGTCGCCGATTATGGAACAGAGGACATACACTCCACCATTGGTAACGCTCAGTGGAATTCCCGATCAGTTCAGCTTATACCAGAACTATCCAAACCCCTTCAACCCAACAACGCAGATAGAATTCTATTTGCCAGTGCAAAGTCTGGTAACACTCAAGATTTACAACGTCCTTGGACAAGAAGTTACAACACTGCTGGATAAGGAAGCATTGGATGATGGACCACAGGAAGTAGCGTTTAATGCCAGCGAGCTACCCTCGGGAGTGTACTTTTATCGCATTGTGGCTGAGGAAATTATCGAAGCGGAAGAAGATGAAGAAGAGATTCAGCATAGTAGAAATCAAACGTTTATTAGTGTGGGGAAGATGATGTTACTGAAATGATATACGAGTAATTGTCTTTTGTAACTAAACTCTTACCCATGAACGGGCAATTATCTATATAGGAGAATAAAAACAATGAGGCCAAGACTCATTTTCTATTTTGTATTCATTCTGACTACAACTGCAAGTGGTAATGCACTAGAATTCACGCAAACTAATGTTGACACGAGTGGACCACCTACTTTCGAAAGGTATTTTATTAACTATGTTACGGGAAACGCTATTAAGCTTCTCATCTCTTTCTTACCAAACGGCTCTGAAACAGTAGCGTGGATTGAATGGGATACAACATCTGCATACGTCAATTCGACGCCCCCTGAAAATTTAGGGAGGTATCAATATGGTGTGCAGTTGGAGCAAACGATCATCAGGTTAAAACCCAAGACTGTGTATCACTTCCGTGGAGTAGCTCAGAATGATTATGGAATTACGTACGGACCGGATTCCACATTTCAAACTGCTACAAGTGGGTTTATCTCGGAAGCAATTACTCTTACTGCTGATAGCATAACATCGACATCTGCACGATTGCGCGGTAAATGCAAAAAGAATGGATCGCGAACAGGGAGTTATTTTACATATGGACCTTCATGGTCCCAAAAATTCTTGTTGAATACCTCCAAACAATATCTTGGAACTGATACATCTGAAGTGGACATTTCTGTAACCGTAAATAGCCTAATACCGAATACATCGTACTGGTTTGACTTTCGCGTTTATTCCAATATCCCAGATATCGGTTATGTAGATATATCTGGTGGAAACCAAACATTTTCCACATTGGATGATTCTGTTACGAAAGGATTAGTGGTACCACTCCATTTTATCGACCACTCGGGGGCGAAGAGGATACTACGTTTCGGTGTGCATACTGCAGCGACGAAATGCCTTGACAGAAGCTTAGGAGAATTGGAAGTTCCACCAATGCCGCCCAGTGGACAGATGGAAACACGGTTCATGGCAGGCTGCTTCGGAGAAGGAACATACATTGATCTTCGACCATTTTCATCGTCCACTCAGATTGATACATACACGGTTAAGTTTCAGACTGAAGGAGATGGACACCCCCTTAACATTTCATGGTCGAATTTGGATTCTCTCTATAACGGCAAAATCACATTAACGACATTACTTGACACTATGGATATGAAAAGCACAACTATGTACGAAATGACAAATCCATTCATAAACTACTTTAGGATTGTAGCTGAAGGCCCGCGTCCAATAGCCCAGCAGCCTACCGTCACAACAAGTAGCGAACGGTATGTTGGAAACTCACACGGACAAATAGCCGGTATGATTAATCCCAAGGGTTTGGCATCGATTAGTTGGTTTGAATGGGGACCTACACCGGATTATGGGAAAACAACATCAATACGCGATATCGGGAACGAAGCAGGCATGTTACCGTTCACAACATTCTTGTTTGGACTTAATCCTAACACATCGTACCACTATCGTGCTGTCGCGCAAAATTCTGCTGGGATAGTTTACGGCAACGATCAAACCTTTACCACCACAGGAACAACCGGAATCGGGGATAATGAACAATTGCCAGGACGTTTTTTACTTAAACAAAACTATCCGAATCCTTTCAATCCTTTAACGACGATTGAGTATCATTTACCTCAACGTCAGAATGTCGAGATAGAAATTTACAACTCTGTAGGACAACTAATAAAAACTCTGATCAATACTCAGCAAGAGCCTGGTTCTTATGCGATTCAATGGAATGGTCAAGATAACGATGGCAAGGTAGCCTCAAGTGGAACCTATTTTTATCAAATTAAAACTGATGGGGTTGTGCAAGTAAAAAAGATGTTGTTACTCAAATAAAGTTGAGCATCCACACGGATCTCGACACATTCAATTGAACACTGCTTCAACAATCTTCCTCATCCCTGTATCTTGATCATGATCATTGGTATCGAGGCGAACACTCAACTCTTTGAGTCATGAATAAAGGAAAACACTGATTCCCGGCATAATGCCTGAACAGCATGTAAGCACCGCGAGGCACGCGTTGAAGTAATGAGAAAAAGAATTGGCACTTTGCTTGCACCGGTAATTTTTGTAACACTTCTCTTGATACCGATGCCAAGCCTCTCATCCGAACAGCACAAACTCGCCGCTGTCATCGGGCTTACAATGTGTCTGTGGATCACTGAGGCACTTCCGCTCCCTGTTACCGGCTTGCTCGTTCCAACGTTGGTGATCCTCCTCGGTATTGCACCGGCATCAAAAGCATTAGCCCCATTTGCCGATCCGATCATGTTTCTCTTCCTCGGCGCGTTTGTCCTGGCACGTGCAATCAACCTCCATGGACTGGATAAACGGTTTGCTTATCGTGTTTTAACACTGCGCCGGGTTGGTGAAAACCCTGCGAGAATTCTTTTTGCGTACGGTGCCGTTTGCTGCTTCATCTCGATGTGGATTTCCAATACGGCAACTGTGGCGATGATGTTTCCCATCGGGCTTGCCATCATCCGTACATTGCGCACGAACCGACACGGGATCAGCGATCGCTATGCCACAGCGATGATGCTCATCTGTGCGTTCGCAGCAAGCATCGGAGGGCTGGCAACACCAATTGGAACACCACCAAACCTCATCGGACTCGGTTTCATCGAGCGACAGCTTGGTCGACACATTGCTTTCGTCGAATGGATGAGCTTCGCAATCCCTATGGTCATCGTTTTGTTTTTCATTCTTTTCACATACCTTCGCCTGTTTTGTCCCGCAGGAGTCAGTGAGCTGAAAGGCATTCGTGCAGTCCTTCGAGACGAATACAATAAACTCGGTCGTTTCACCAAAGGCGAACGCAACACACTCATTGCCTTTGGTTGTACGGTGATACTCTGGATTGCACCGGGAATTTTTGCTATGACTCTTGGCGATCACCATCCTATCACCAAACACTACTCACAATATGTCCCTGAAAGTATTGCAGCGCTTACTGGTGCTCTGCTGTTATTCCTCCTTCCCATCGACTGGAAAAAGCAGCAATTCACTATCGACCTAAAATCAGCATTCGAGATCGATTGGGGTGTTATGGCGCTTTTCGGCGGCGGCATTGCACTTGGGCAGATGGCATTCGAGACAAAATTAGCAGAATCCATTGCCCAATCACTCACGGGCATTCTCCCGACCGACGGTTGGGCACCTATCCTTGTTCTTGCAGGAATTGCTACACTCACCTCAGAGTTTACCTCCAACACCGCATCGGCAAACATGATCGTACCGGTTGTCATTCTCCTCGGTGGTTCTTCGAGTTTGCAGCCAACGATTGCCGCAACGATGGCAGCATCGCTTGGCTTCATGTTGCCAATTTCTACCCCAACCAATGCAATCGTCTATAGTTCCGGTTATATTCCGCTCATGCGGATGATCAAGTATGGTATCCTTTTGGATATTATCGGAATTATTATCATTTTTATTGGGACGATACTTCTTATCCCAACTCAGTAACAAAACGATGACGGCATACACAGCAACAACCGAAGGCATCACAGTAACTGCACGACCCATCTACCTCGATGGGCAATCGGATTTTTTTGCGCGGAAATTCGTCTTTGCCTACTTCATCCGCATCGAGAATCACCGCAAGGAAAAAGTCCAGCTACTGCGACGGCATTGGCACATCCATGATTCCAACGGTGAAGTGAAAGAGGTAGAGGGCGATGGCGTTGTCGGTAAGCAGCCGATCATCAAACCGGGAGAGTCGCATGAGTACAACAGCTTCTGTATCTTAGAAACGTTCGAGGGCTTTATGGAAGGAACGTATAAGATGAAGCGTCCCAACGGCGAGCTGTTCGATATAACAATCCCACGGTTTACTCTTCGCGCAGCGGCAAATTGAGTCACGAAACGATCAGGGAGATACTCCTTGAGCTCTAGCTTTTTATTTTTTACTTTTGACTTTTGCTCTCCCATACAGCAAAAAAAACAAAAAACACCACCAAATCTGATCGCATCATTATTTACTGTGATGGTGCATGTTCGGGTAACCAGTTTTTGAACAATAAAGGCGGTTGGGGCGTAGTTCTCAAGTACAAAGACAAGATCAAAGAGATTTACGGCGGTGAGCTCAACACATCCAATCAGCGCATGGAGTTGACTGCTTGTATCAAGGCTATAGAACAGCTGAAACGGAAGGATCTCCCAATCGAAATCTATTCCGATAGCGCTTACCTTGTCAATTGCATACAACAGCAGTGGTATAAGAAATGGCAAAAGAATGGGTGGAAGAATGTCAATAAAAAAGCAGTTGAGAATAAAGACCTGTGGCAACGATTGGTAACGCTGTTAGAAAAGTACCCGCCGAGGCGGGTGAGCTTTCATAAAGTCACAGGACATCAAGGAATTCAATTGAACGAACGTGCCGATACGTTAGCACGATTAGGCATCGAGGAATTGTCGTGAAATCATTTCGGCTGCCTGATAAGAACATCTTGCCGGATTTTACCAAGAAGAACCTTGAGATTTGTCCTCTTGAACGCGCTGAGACAATTCCCTCAAGCTGGTACGTTGATCCTCACTTTCTTAAGCTTGATAAGCAGTGCATCTTTGCAAGAACCTGGCAATATGTTGGACATCGTTCACGTGTAGAACATCCGGGCAATTATTTAACAGCTACTATTGCCGGCAATCCAATCATCATCGTTCGAGGGAAAGACAACATCGTGCGAGCGTTTTATAACGTCTGTCGCCATCGTGGTGGACCGCTTGCTATCGATGAGAGTGGCAACTGCAACGTTCTGCAGTGCAAGTATCATGGTTGGACGTATGCGTTAGATGGAATGCTGCGAGGTGTTCCACAATTCGATCGTGTGGAATTGTTTGATCGGAAAGACTTCGGCTTGATTCCGGTGAACATCGATACGTGGGAAGGGCTGGTGTTCGTTAAGTTGTCAAAAGATGAAACATCTCTCTCTTCTACCATGAAAGGCATTCCCGAGCGCATTGCACCGATAAAACTTTCCACAAAGAAATTCCACCGCAGAGTCAACTACGACGTGAATTGCAACTGGAAGGTGTATGTGGATAATTACTTAGAGGGCTATCATTTGCCTTACGTTCATCCTGAGCTATGTCAGTTGCTCGATTACCAGAAGTATGTCACGGAAACGTTCGAGCATTACTCACTCCAGTATAGTCCATTCACAGGCAACGAGAACGTCTATGGCTCCAGGGATGGAGTAGCGTATTATTATTTTGTCTTCCCGAATTTCATGATGAACATTCTGCCGGGTCGCCTGCAGACGAATCTTGTCATTCCTCTGTCTCATAATCGATGCCGGGTGATCTTTGATTATTATTATGACGATATTGTTTCCGCCGATGCACGCCTGCGTGCCGACCAGTCCGCTGAAGTGTCAACGAAGACGGAAACACACTCCGGCGTGCAGGTACGCAAGTTCATTGAGGACGATATCGAGTATAGTGATACTATCCAGCAAGAAGACATGGAAATTTGTGAGCATGTGCAGAGAGGATTGGAATCAGTGGCGTACGATAAAGGACGATTTTCGGTCGAGATGGAGAAGGGTGTGTATCACTTTCAGTGTTTGTTGAAGAAAGCATACCAGCAAGCATACAACTCCCTCCTATAAGCCCTTCTCCTCGTATATGGACTGGGAACAAGGCTAACATCTTTCTCCATTTGTTACATCTCGTAATTTTCACTTGACATCTGCACTTTTTTTCTTTATCTTTGCGTAATAATTTAACGTTCTCATTTCAGGACGACACCCTCTCGAAGTAGGGGGCTTCGTTGAGGAGGTTCTTTTACAGCCGTCCTTAGCTCTTTAGCCTAAGCTAACTATCACTATTCATTAACAAAGCTCGATAGAAGGTCCTATGGACGCACTCTTTTCCAAAAAAATCAACACAGATGGTATCATGAATCGGCATCGTTGGTGATGTGGTAGGGGTGCAGAATGAATAAAGGATATGCAACCCTGCTTGCACGGAAGTTTCTGCAGGCAAGATGCGTTGCTTTGATATTCACGGCACTCCTTCTATTTGCTGGGTGTGTTCGTGTTCCAAAGGAGAGCACAATCCTTAGTCAGGAGCTGACGGGGATGATTCGTTCAGCCCAGGCGGCACATCTTGCTTTGCTCGATGAATATCTAGGTCAGCGCAGAGAAAGGACCAAAGAGTTTATAGAGCGAGTGTGGATTCCGAGATTTATGACCAACGCGTTTAAGGAAGTAAATATTCTTGATTCACTTGCAAAACGACACGATGCGAACCTGCTTGCCGAAAAAGATGTTCAGCAGGCAAGAGAAAAAGAGGCACTCATTAGAGAATTCACCGAAGATGCAGCCAATGTAATTGAAAAACGAAGAGCGGCGATGCTTAGTGCTGTTGATGAGATAGGGAGGATGCTGCAAGATTCGATTGTTGAACACTACGAGTTAATGCTGGCGGTAAATCAAGCATTGACCGCACATCTCCAGTCTGCAGCAGAGGTGACAGAGGTAAGAGATAAGCTGCTTTCAAGTCTCAATATTAATCTTCAAAAGCTTGTGCCGATCGACAAGATCAACGGAGTGCTGGAAAAGATTTTAACGTATGAGGGAGGGGTTGAGGACATTAAAAACATCGTGAATGAAGCAAAAGAGATTATAAAGGAGAAATGACTATGGGACGCTTTGCTGAAGCACTTGAACGTGCTGCAAGAAAAACCGATGCCGAATTGGCATCGGAAATTTCGAGCCTGACAAGGCTCAAAGACGACGAAATTAATGCTCTCTTTCCAACGAAGCCGGACAAAGAAAAGCTGCTGAAGCTTTTGGATATTGTTAACGCAGCGACGGATGAGAATAATAAGATTCTTGAATTGAAAACGAATATCGAAGATGTGGCTGGGGCAGTAGTTAAGATAGTAAAGTTTCTGGTCTGAGGAGGGAAACGTGGTGGGTTGCTTAAAAATAGAACTCATGTTACGCAAGACCTTATCTTTTGCTGATTGGATTGACTCTCACGAACTCTCCCCTTTGTGTTGTGGGTGTCCAAAAAGTCCCCGAATGCGTCATTGCGAGTCACGAAGTGACGAAGCAATCTGACATTCCGAGGGAAATTCAAAGGTTGAGATTGCTTCGCTTCGCTCGCAATGACTGTAATAATTACTTTTTGGACAGCTTCAAAGGGGGTGAGTTTAGGAACCAGAAAATCAGAATGATCATTTCGTTAGAAGTAACGTGGCTTCGAGATCCGATGATTCTGTAACATGAAAATAGAATCAACCTTACATAGGATAATAGGTGTGAATGAATTTTCCTACCACTAAAACCGCCTTCCTCGTCATCCACGGCATCGGCGAGCAGAATCCGTTTGAGACGCTCGATAGCTTCACGCGCGGCTTGGTAAAGTATCTTCAATCTCAACATATCCCATTCACGATGGAACATAAGCTTGCCGAGCGAACCGGCGCAAGGAGTACGAAGTGGATCGAAAGTTACGTTCGCCTGAGTGACGGAGATAATTTTATCGACGTTCATGAGTACTACTGGGCTTACATGACGGAAGAGCAAATCAGTCCCGGCGAAGTATTTGAGTGGGTACAGAAAGCGCTGAGCGGGGCGATGAGCTATTACCGGCAAAACGAAGAGCTTCGAAAGAAGTACGAAGGCGGTCCACGTCCCTACTGGTGGAGACTTCTTTCCATCATGCGGTGGATGCGCTATTGGTACTGGCTTGTTCGGCTGCTGCTGTTCCTCCTGCCCGAGCACGGCTGGCTCAAATCGCTGCGGGAGAGAGTTGAAAAATGGGCAACTCACATTATCGTCGGGTACATCGGAGACATTGCTATTTATACAACGACAGACGAGAAGTCACGCTACTATAAGATTCGCCAGGAGATTCTCGCAGAGTCTCTAACGCTGCTCGAAGCCGTTCTCAAGCAGAAGGAGTACGATAGAGTGGTCATCGCAGGTCATTCTCTCGGAAGCGTCATCGCCTACGACACGCTGAACAGGCTGAACATCAAGGCGAATGTCGGTCATGCTGACGACCTCTTCTTAAAGAAAGTAGCGGGGCTGATCACGTTCGGGTCGCCACTGGATAAGATTGCGTTCTTCTTCCGTGAACATGCAACGGAAGACCAGTACGTGCGCCGACAGATTTTGGAACAGTTACATTCATTCAAAGCGAAACCGTTGAGTCTCGCGAACAATCCTGTACCGTTGAAAAACACTCTCGCTGCAAAACTCGACCGTGTAACGTGGATAAACGTGTATGACGATAACGACCCCATCAGCGGGCACCTCGACTTTTACAAGGTGGACGAAAACCTAAAAATACATCTTGGCATGAGGTGGGGCTTGGCGCATGTGGGGTACTGGGAGGATGAAAAGTTTTACAAGGAACTTGCACAAAGATTCCTGAATAAAGCGAGTAAGAAATGACCATAAACAAGCGGTTGATTTTTGAAGTTATTTCTAATATTTTATGCCAATATTTAGCAAGCGATATGGTAGGTAAACAATTCTATGAAACACCAACGCAGACGAATGAATGAAATAACAGCCATAAAGAATAATAACGCAATGCATGATTACATAGATAGCTGCAATTGCGCCCAAGAAAAGATATGCGAAACCCATACGACATAGTACGTTATGTAATTCTTCGCCATCTCTATAACTCCCCTCACTGTTTCAAAAAAGTGGTTTTAGAAGCACCCTTTGTTGGATTCGCAAACAAGGTCATAGCTTTCATTTCTCAACTACCATCTTAGTTCTGAATTCTTTATATTCTTGTGAGACACGTTCCAACTCTCATCGCCACCTCGTACCAGATGTCTCTGATCACAGGGCGAACAATGCCGGGTGTCTTCATTTGTGAGGATGCGAATGGAAACTCGCTTGGAGAATACGTTGTGAAACTCAGACATAATATCGAAACTGGCAATGCAGGTCTGTTGCGCGAAATTGCCGGTAATCTTCTTGCAGAACAATTGGGTCTGGAAGTACCGGAAGCCGCGATTGTCAGGATTGAACCGGGCCTTGCCAAGGCCATACCCGAGCCCCGCGTTGCTGAATCAGTGAGAGGGAGTGTAGGACTAAACTTCGGCTCTAAGAATCTCGCAGGCGGTTACCAGACTTGGCCAAAGGAAAAGATCATCCCAGCCTCGATGAGACAAGCGGCAATTGAGCTATTTGTTTTTGATGCTCTCATACACAACCCAGATCGTACAAGTGAAAGACCTAACTTGTTCTGGAAGGGTGACCAATTGTTCCTCTTCGACCATGACCAAGCGTTTTCTTTTTTATTGGCGATCCCTAAGATCAAAGTGCCTTGGGACCTCAGCGAGCAGCCTTACCTCCGTGAGCATGTATTCTTCAACGGCTTACGGCACGCGCAACTTGACCTAGATGGTATGGTTGGAGCAATTGAAACGGTAAGTGATGACTTTTGGGACGCATTGGAGAAAGTCGTACCAAATGAGTGGAAAGGCTCAGAGCTTTCACGAATACGGTCCCACATAGAATCTGTTCAACAACACCTTGATGATTTCATGAACAATGTAAGGAGAATTTTACAATGAAGACACGGTATTCCTTCAGCGTGGTTCGATACGTACATGATGTTGTCGGCGGGGAATTTGTAAACGTCGGCGTAGCATTATATGCACCCGATGAGAACTTTATCGATGCTTGGTGCACAAACAAGTATGGAAGACTGTCAAAACTGTTTATCAGTGTTGACGGTGACCAGTTTCGATCATTGATGAGTTTTCTTGAAACTCGCATCGATGATGCTCGTCGGAAGCTCGAGGGCGAGTTCCAGTTTAGTGGTAAGCCCAAGGACATACTCGAGATCCTGCACAAGATAGTTCCAAAGGATGATAGCTCGCTTCAGTTCTCACAACCCGGGGGAGGACTTGCTACCGATCCAAAGAAGACTCTCAGGGAACTGTTCGAACGCTACGTGGAGCGGTATTCCGAGAAGAAGGAACATGCCGCACGTGATGACAAGGAAGTGTGGAAGATATTCAGGCACCCGCTTGAACAGAGGCGTGTCACCAAGTATCTGCAACCGCACATGATCGTTACGAATGATTACGAGTACGAGTTTGAGCATGCCTGGAAGAACAAACAGTGGCGTGTGCTCGAACCGTTATCGTTTGATCTTGAGAACGGCCACTCAATCAAGGACAAGGCGGCAAAGTGGCTGGGAAGAGCAATGGCCCTGCAAAACTCGAAGGAGGAGTTCAAGCTCTATCTATTGCTGGGCAAGCCCATGCGAGAAGAACTGATGCAAGCCTACACCAAGGCAGAGAATATCTTGCACAAGATCCCTGTGGCAAAAGAGTTCGTGAGAGAACAAGAAGCCGAAAGCTTTGCCAACAGTGTGCAACACGAAATCGAAGAGCATGAAGGCAAACCCTGAGACTTCTAACCAGCATGGCCTGACAACGTGGAGCCTGAGCACATTGCAGGAGTGCTGAACGTGATCGAAACTTTTCCAGATGAAGAAAATGAGGAACTCTCGAACCTGTTAATTATTGAAGTTGATCGAGTAAGACTCAGGCTCGCATTAGAGCAGTTGCGTAAGGATCCTAATGTAGAATATGCAGAGGAGGTTACTCCGCGAAAACTTATTCGGTAGGCTGGAAGACAGGACAACTTTCCGAGTTTTGGCGAAAAGGTATCGAGAGACATTGGGGCTGAAGATGAGTCCGATCCCAAGCTGCGTTTGCGGAAGAACAGTACGTGCGCCGGCAGATTGTAGAACAGTTACATTCATTCAAAGCGAAACCGTTGAGTCTCGAGAAAAATCCTGTACCGTTGACCAACACTCTCGCTGCAAAACTCGACCGTGTAACGTGGATAAACGTGTATGACGATAATGACCCCATCAGCGGGCACCTCGACTTTTACAAGGTGGACGAAAACCTGAAAATAAATCTTGGCATGAAGTGGGGCTTAGCGCATGTGGGGTACTGGGAGGATGAGAAGTTTTATGAAGATATTGCCGAGAGATTTTTTGAGATTTAGGCTCGTTACCACGCAGAGCGTGGGAAGAGCTTATTTTTTAGAGCAACGATTTGATAATCATTATGAAATTTCGTAACATCTCAATCAAGAAGGGAAGTACTTCCCATGCTTCGTTCTCTCAAAAATATAGAGAACGTTCATTCGTCCCGACTTGTCGGGATACTTCCCACGCCCCGATAGGTGCCGTTTGCTCTCGAATGTGTCGAATCGTAAATTATCGTTAAAATGATTTGCAAACTATAACCATCACTAGAACGCTATGAAGGTATTTGACAAGAATGGTCACAAAATAATTTGGGGCGAGGCTCTTGAGGCACTTGCCACAATCAAAGACAATTCTGTTGATCTGATTTTTGCCGATCCCCCTTACAACATCGGGAAGAAGTTTGTCGACGTTCCTGATCGCTGGGAATCAGATGGTTCGTATTTGAACTGGTGTTACAAATGGCTTCAACTGTGCATCAAGAAGTTAAAACACACCGGATCGATGTACGTGATGACAGCAACTCAGAATATGCCGCACTTCGATCTTTTCCTCAGAGACAAGCTCACTATTCTATCTCGAATTGTCTGGTACTACGACAGTTCAAGTGTTCAAGCCCGCAAGTATTTCGGTTCTTTGTACGAGCCGATACTCCACTGCGTCAAAGACGAGAATGACTACACTTTCAATGCTAATGATATTTTAGTCGAGGCAAGGACTGGCGCCGTCCGTAAACTGATTGACTATAGGAAGCCAGTTCCGACTGTCTACAACTCAAAGAAGGTCCCCGGAAACGTTTGGCATATTCCACGTGTAAGATACCGTATGGACGAATACGAGAACCACCCCACCCAAAAGCCAATAGCGTTGCTGGAAAGGATTATCAGGGCAAGCAGCAACGAGGACGACTTAGTGGTTGATCCTTTCTCTGGCTCTTTCACAACTTCCTATGTTGCCAAGCAGCTCAAAAGGAAATCAATTGGAATCGAGATCAATGAGGATTATGTAAAGATCGGCTTACGGCGACTGCAAATTGCCACTGAGTTCAACGGTGAACCACTACGCAGAGAGCGGAAGACATATGAGCCGCCAGTAGACGAAAACCAAGCCACCCTCTCCCTATTTGAAAAGAAGGCCAAATGGAACACGCGTTCACGAAAACGATCAAAAGTATCCTAGATAAGAACTTTCTAAAGTCATCGGAGACGATCTTTTCAAAGAGCGAGCTTATTCAATATCTCAATATCAAGACCAAGTCGGCAAACAAAGGCTCGAAGTCGAGAGGAAGTTTTGCCAATCTTTACGCTATCTATGTTTTAGTCGAAGATTACAGAGCTAATGGCTTTCACAAGTCGGGCAATTACAAGAATTATGAAGGTGCGGTATTCTCAACGCTTTTCAATAGACAAAGAGAACTTCCATTCGGTCAGAAGTTGCAAAATCATGCACTCAACCACCGAATGAATGAGGAGTTCAAGAAATTCTTCCCGAACTGCGAATACATACCCATCCTTCGAGATCCTAAGAGCAATCGATACTGGTTCAATCAGAATCTTCTTAAACTCAGGGTGGGCTCCAAGAAGCACGATCTTTCGGAGTCTGTCATAGAAATAATTGACGCTTACGTTGAAGCAAAGAGAAGTGCATTTGACCGCTTCATCAAGTTCTGTGAGGGCGCAGAGAAACTCAGAGAACAAGAGCTTGTAGAATTTATCACGGGTTTGCTGGAGCCAACAGTCGATGCACGCATTTTTGAAATTGTAAGCTACAGCATTCTCAAGCATTACTATCATAATCAGAAACTCTACTGGGGGTTTGATCTCGATGACCTTCAAGAAGATAATCTCAAGCTCTACAAGACTGGGCGTACAAACGCAAACGATGGCGGCATCGACTTCGTGATGAAACCACTCGGGCGATTCTTTCAGGTTACAGAGACCGTCGATGTAAAGAAATACTTTTTAGACATCGACAAGATTGAGAAATACCCCATAACGTTCGTTGTCAAGTCGTCTGATTCAATTGACACTATCAGACAGAAAATACAAGAGCAGGCGGAGAGACAGTATTCGATCAAGGCTATTGTCTCTCGCTATATGTCCTGCATCGAGGAAATCATCAACATCCCTGAATTACTTGTTAAGTTTCGGTCGGCAATAGATCAGGGTTTTTTAAACGACATACTCAGTGAAATTATCAAACAAAGCAAAGTTGAATTCAACTACGACGAAGACGACTACGATGTCAGCGAATACGAGAATGGCAAAGAACTGGAAGACAGCTGAGGCGAGCAAACGGCACATAACAGAGTGCTTGAGGTTAACGCTCAAAGGCTTCGCCCTTCTTAAGAGCACTCAAAACGTTAGGAGTCAATAGGTGAACTCTTTTAACGCCTGCGTGTTTGCGGTCGCGCTGTGCTTGAGTGCCGCTAACGACTCCGCCGTACCCATCGCGACTGTACTAAATGGCCCCCAGCCTTTTTTACTCAACACGCTGCCAGATTTGTGAGCGGCCAATAAAGGAAAAACCAATATAACCGCGAACTTCAAGTTTCCTGCCACCATTCAAAAGAGACATTTTTGACCTGTATATTTTCCCGTTGTCAGGGTCCAAAATCCGACCTCCATTCCATTCAGAGCCATCTTTTCTCATATTCCAGATGATTCGCAAACCAAGAATCGGCGCATTCTTGAGCGCCCCCTCGCATTTATCACAGATTTTAGGTTTGCCATCTTTGGGTTTGTCAGTTGTCTCAAGAATTTTACCATATAAAACGCCTCTTTCTTCCCAGATTTTTACAACACCTGTCACCTTACCAGCTTCATCAATAGTTTCCCAGTTGCCAACCGGGGAATGGTTATTAG
>JACQVI010000181.1 GCA_016209795.1 Ignavibacteriota bacterium | reverse complement strand
GGCATATATCATCTCCAGAGTCTATTAAGTTATTTTTAAGTTATTTTTATATAAATGATTACGTTAAAAATCGCCCTAATGTAGAGAGGCAATGCTCAAAAAACAAGTGCTATGTGAGCTACTCCACACAACTTCGGTGATTGAAATCGATACGACTGAGAATGGAGAACAATGTATGTTTTTCCTACGCATAGAGATCAAAGACTTTCATGTCTGATCACTCAAAATCTCCAGTAAATATGAAATGAGATAAGACCCCGCTACTATCCAACACTGCGGTGATTGTACCATATCCCAATTTTGAAACTGCGGTAAATGTTATTGAATTAGGCGATGTAAGCAAACTATATGTGGCATTTTCATTGTTCGTGAACTTTGAAGGGAGCGTATAACCAGTATAGTATCTTCCGCCGCCGCCAAGAGGAATCGGGAGCAGCTTATAGCCATACGCATACCCCGCGACACTCTTTAAATCATTCATGATGTTATCTTTATTGAATGAAATACTCGAATTCCTAAATAACCCGATTCCATAGATTATTGCTAGTCCGATGACAATTACAGCAAGTATAATAAGATATAGTTGATGTTGCGCCATTGAAGTATCTCATGTGTTGATTTATTAATCTAAGGACTGACTCCATAATGAACCGTGATGCAGTCCACAAATAAAAAGGCTTTGCCAGAAATCCGCCTGCGGCGGATCTCCGACAAAGCTCTCTCCAGAGTTTATCCGAGCATCAAACGTTCACAGAATGATAAACATCACGTTTGGATGCTCGTTAACGGTTACTTACCAGCCACTAAACGACATGGTTGTTATTCCAGTCGAATCCACTGTAATTGTAGCAACCCAACTGCCATTTACTGACGATGTCCCTGTAAAGGCAATCGACGTAGCTGTAGGTGATCCAGATAATGCATACGAACCGTTATCATCTGATGCCATCTTTGATGGCACTGTATAACCGGCGTATGAATTACCACCTCCACCCATTGTCGTTGGTCGGATTCTGTACTGGTAAGCATTGGCGGCAATATTCACCAAGCTCGAAGTAACACCATCCTTATTCGCCTGTGCACTATGAGCACCAAACTGCGAAATACCAACTGCAATGGCGATACCAACTATGATAACGCCGAGGATGATGAGTAAAAGTTGCTGTTGACCCATTGTATATCTCCTTTATTGTTTATGTTTGTGATTTATTTGATTTAGATTTAATCATTTTCTTTGTATTCTGAAACTTTTTTCATACCTTCACCAACCTGAAGATAGAACTGTGTCTATTCTGCCAAGACTATCAACGGTACACGTTGCAATCCAACTTGCATTAAGAGACGACGTACCAACTAACACACATGTTTGGACTGTAGCAGATGCAACTGAATACGTACCATGTTCATCAGAAGCAAATCTACTAGGGATCGAGTAATTAACATATGAACGTCCGCCGCCGCCTAATATTGAAGGATACAGCTTATACTTATATGCGTCAGCACCAATATTCACTAAACTTCCTGTAATCCCGTCCTTATTTGCTTCCACGCTATAAGCTCCAAAATGTGTTGCTCCCACTGCAATCGCAATTCCAACGACGATAACGCCAAGTATTATGAGCAGTAATTGTTGTTGACCCATGCATTGCTCTCGACTAAGGGATTATGTACAACCTAATGATTTTCATGTTACACCCAATAAAAAATAAATCGTTCCATAGTATTTCAACAAGGCATATGCCAAAGAGTATTGAGCAAATCATAGCAAATATGGTTTAAAACGAACAAATTTTTGAATGTCTCACCAAACGTTATCATTATGCCTAACAAAGGCTGTAAATTTTACCAGACAGAAAGTAAAGATTTCCAATAGTTTAATAAAAGGTATCCGAAAAAATAAAGAGGGCAATCTTTACAGATCGCCCTTTTTGCAGAACTTTCGATACAGGTAATTATCACTTTAGTAAAGTCATCTTACGGACCTGGGTAAAGGCTGAAAGTTCTCGATTAACTGGTGTGGCAACGAACTTGATAAAATAAATACCACTTGTCACAGCTTTACCTTCCTTGTCAGTTCCATTCCAGCGGACTTTGAAATTACCAGCCTGCAATAGCTCGTTACGTAATTCTACGATTTCCTGTCCAAGGATATTGAAGATTTTGAGACTGACAGAGCTTTGTACAGGAAGATCAAACCGAATCTCGGTCGCAGGATTAAATGGATTCGGATAGTTCTGATCAAGCCTAAATTTTGCAGGGAGTGTCGAATAATCATTACCAGCATCAAGCGGTGAATCAGGCGTAACAGTGATTGAAGTACCACTAACCTCAAAATCATTATTACTATCCACCGTAAACGTCGGCGTTGTCATAGCTGTATACCCTTCTTTATCTACGACAATCTGGTAAGAGCCTGCAGGCAGATTATCAATTGAATAGGATCCATCATCTTCAGTGACATCGTATGAAACGATTGTATTGGTGGAATTATCTACTGCATATACGGTGGCGCTCTGTACAGGTACCATGGAGAGTACATTGCCACCACTCTCAAGAATTTGACCTGCGATACGAGCAAACCCACCGTCCGAAATTGGCTTAACACAAATATCTATTCCATTAATATCACCAGTGAGAACTATTGTATCGGCGTTATGCCAGTTAGATACTCCACAATATCCGGCTTTGTACCATGCTGGCGCATAGCCGTCAATTGGTATAGCACGGACAAAAAACCTGCCAGGTGCAAGGTTATGGAACTCGTAGTTGCCCAAAGAATCCGTTGTACGATAACGAACAGGGACAGGTCCTCGTGGGAATAAGCGCAACAACACAACATGAGACGATACGCCGGTTCCAGCTGAATCGACTACTGATCCGAAGATAGTGTTTGTTGCCAGCGGATTTCGAATCAAATCAAAATTAATACCGGATGTATCTCCGCTAAAGGAAAGCCGATCTGCATCAAATGGTGTTGCTTTATTCTGATAGAATTCCAAAACGTATCCTGGTTTAAAAGCAACTGCAATATACCGTAACCCCGAAAGGAGATTTGCTTTATAGTTTCCAGCTGAATCAGTGAGTCCTGCCCAGACAACACCATGCCAATGACCATGTCCGGGTATCTCAAATCGTTCAAATGGGAATCCACCAAAAAACCCAAGCATATGCTGTAATTGTCTGAATAAACGATGCGGTCTGAGAAATGCCACGAGAGCATTTGATAACGGTGAGCCGGTTGCACTATCCGTTACTGTACCACTGACACTTACAGGGATCAATGGAGGCAGTGGGCGCAATCCAAAGTTTGCTACAACAGTATCTTGATGAAGTTCCACAATTGTTGCATCGGCTATACGTAATGCATTATCAAACCATTCGGGCACATAACCAAATTTTTCGGCATGGATCACATATTTGCCAGTATCAAGGGGCGCCCAGTATGCTCCACCAGTATCGGTATGTGTATGGGCACTCCACAATCCGTTTGGTCTAAAGAATCGCACAACCGCCTCTCGAAGTGGCAAGCCTGTTGAATCGTCTGTAATGACGCCGGTAATGACACCGTGGACTGGTGGCGGAGGCGGAAGTCCAGGTCTGAATTCAACAATTTCACTTGGATCACTTTCACCATCCACATTTACCGCTGTCACATAATATCGATATCGATGATGGGGGTATATTGCCCAATCGAAAAAGGCATTTCGAGATGTGCCTGCAATGCGATCGAACGGCATTTCATCAACTGACTTGTAGACTCTATACCCCCCAGCACCTGCTGAGGAATCCCATCGCAGGATAGCTCCTCCATTAACCCCAGGATAGACTGTGAGATTACTTGGCGGCTCTGGAACTTGTGCAATCATACAAACTGCACTTACCAGTAATAACAGTGTTGTAGAAAATAGTTGTAAAAAACGTCTCATAAGATCCCCTCATTGTGTTATGATTTGGTTAATTTGTCATATTTTATAATAAAGTGGGGTAAATTTTGAAAAAATTATCATCATTGTCAAGTTTTTGCGTATTTTAGAACACAAAATTTTGACAACGATTGGAACTAGGGGTTTAAATCGGAAGGAATTATTCAAAAAATTTTAACGTAAGAAGGCTTTTCGATATATGGGATGGGATCTTCAATGCCTGCCATTTGAAAGCCCCGTAATCGTAAGGCACAGCTATCGCAAATACCACAGGCGACATCCTCACGCTGGTAGCAAGACCATGTAAGATGAAACGGTGCTCCTAATTCTACGCCCTTCTGAACAATCTGGTATTTTTTCATTCCAATGATGGGCGTAACAATGTCTATCTTCGTTTCTGGTTTTGTTCCGAGTTCTATCACTCTATTGAATGCCTCATAATATTCTTTTCTGCAATCGGGGTAACCTGAGGAATCTTCCTCGACTGCGCCAATAAAAATTTTCTTCGCACCGAGAACTTCCCCCCAACTTACAGCAATCGAGAGGATATGAGCGTTGCGAAAAGGAACATACGAAGTTGGAATCTCTTTGCGATCAAGATCAGCTCGCTGGACTTCAATCGATTCATTCGTTAGACTCGAACCACCGATGTGCTTGAGATGTTCAACGTTCACAACCAATCGTTTCTGGACGTTATAAAAATCTGCAACATCATGAAATGCGCCCAACTCGCGGCGTTCTGTTCGCTGGCCGTAGTTCAAATGCAAAAACGCCATCTCATATTTCTGATGAGAGATAGCAGCAGTTACACAGCTATCCATTCCACCGCTGACGAGAACAACTGCCAGATCGGCTTGGTGATTGGTGATTGGAGATTGGAGATTTATGGTTTCAGGCTTCACGCTTCAAGTTTCAGGAACTTCAATCGGCAATTGGCAATCGACAATTATTAAATGTCATTGGTTGTTTGTTCTCTAAAATCCAAAATCACATCACACTCCTCTTGTCTCCGGACTCCAAATATATTTGTGCATCTGAAGTTGAAACCGGACCTTGAGTTTATCTTCGAGAATCCATTCGGCAAGTGTAATAGGCTCTAGAACTCCAAAAACAACCGACATGAGTATTGGGCAGCGCTGATCAATCTTGTATTGTTTGATTATCTGCTTTGACCATTCATAATCCTCACGATTACCAATAACAAATTTCACTTCATCACCAGCTTTGAGATAATTAACATTTTGCCAAAGGTTTTTCTTCACCATGTTACTGGAAGGACACTTAAAGTCAACTATTCTTTTTACGCGTGCGTCAACACTGCTGATATCTAAGCTCCCACCAGTTTCAAGAAGCACCTCACATCCTTCATCGCATAATCGAGTCAGTAATTCATGGACATTCGCTTGAAATAAAGGTTCTCCGCCAGTCACTTCAACCAACTGACATTGATACCCTCTCACAACATCCATGATTTCATCAATGGACATTTCTTTCCCTTCATAAAAGGCATATTCCGTATCGCAGTACGAACATCTGATATTGCAATAGGTGAGTCGGATGAACACACAGGGTTTACCCATGTGGCTTGATTCACCCTGGATGCTGTGGAAAATCTCGTTGATGACCAGCGTATGAGGCTTTGTCAGAATTGATCCCTTCGGGATTTGTATCAGATGTTCATGCATCTGTATTCTTCTACTATGTAAAATATCCAAAATAGGAGTCCGAAACGCAAACAACTCATCGTCCTACTCTACCTTCTTTCGCAAACCTCTTAGTATGCCAACGAGACTTCCAACAAAACAGACAACATGATCGATAAACAAGAATGGAATCATCACAATCATGGCAAACAAACCGCGTACCTGTTCGAGGTAATTCAGGAATCGGATGTTCATCAGCAAATAGAGAAAGACCCCAGCTATAAGATACCAGTACGAGATCAGTCCTGATACCACTGCCACGATGATGCCAATGAAGATAATCGAAAAGACTGTCGAGAGAACGAAGGAGGGATAGACATTCACAAAGCCGCGCTTCAAAGACTTGGTTGTCTCACCAAGTCTGGTCGCCAGCTCTGCAAATCCCACACTGCGATGAAATTCATTTTTAATAAATGACCTGAGTGTATAATTTTTAAGGTGTTCGACCTCAATATCCATATTCATACTAATGCTGAGGTTTGCACGTGCAAAACGCTTGCCAAGTTCAATATCATCATGTCCTCGGTGTGCTAATAAATCAACGTTAAATCCGCCAAGCTTCTCAAAGGCAGGACGTTTGATGCCGGAAATCGCACCAAACAGCCAGTCGATTGCCGGAGGGCTTTTGAGGTATGAATACCTCACCCAGAGATTTTTGTACTGACTCACAAACGTCTCATGGCGATGCCGTGCCGTATAGATACCAACGACCGCATCAAGCCCTTCTTCTTCCAACGTCTCGACAATACCTAAAATCGTTTCTCGCCGCACCATGATATCTGAATCAATAAAGACAAGGATATCTCCTTTTGCATGCTTTGCACCAAAATTTCTTGCGTTATTGGCACCATGTCCATCTTCAACAGAAATCACAGTGCAATTGAAGCGACCTGCAACATCAGTACTGTTATCGGTCGAATGATCATCCGCCACAATCACTTCGATGTTCTTGTAATACGACCGCTTGATGGAGCGGAGACAGGGGTCCAGCGTCGAACTACCGTTTTTAACAGGGACGACGATAGAAACAAGGGGGTTATATTGTGTTGAGGTGATCATCGAGACCATAAAACTGGACAAAGCTTAATCAAAGTATCCCTTATTTTTTAGGTAAGAGTGCATCTTCGAGGATAGTTTCTCAACGTCAAGACTAAACTCGCGGTAATCTTTTTCCTTGAACATGTAGGATGGACTATAATCTGCTTCTTCGCGATACTTCATTAATCGTGATACGATATGAGAGTCCGACGTATCGAAAATGCCGGGTTTGACGAAATGTTGACTAAAGAGAATAAGAGCACCTTCATGAGTCTTTGGTTCCAACCCTTTTGAAAGCAACAATGCTTTGAGTCTATGAAACAGGGCATAGTACAGCCTTGAAACAGCATCATTATAATAACCCTTCTGCGAAAGAAGTTCGGCTGATTCAAGAGACTTTGTTGCACGATCAAGTTCATCAGTGATATTGCTTTTCTTATTTTGTTCATTCACAGTGCAATACCTTCGTTCACAATATCTAATGCAATTCGCCGTTCTCGGTTTAAGAGGTGATCGAATTCGTTCTTCGAAAATACCAATGCAGAGATAGGCATAAGATACGTTAACTCAATATCAGCAACAATGTCAAGAATCTCGCGTTTGAGCTGGCGATCCATTCCATCGACAATGATAGCCACATCAATGTCGGAATGAGGCTCCGCATCACCTCGAGCTTTTGAACCAAAGAGTATCATACGGTGCAGTTTATCACCAAGATGCTGCGTGAGAACTGTCTTTAGTTCTGCAAGTACCCGTTCTTCATGGGTATTGACATACAGAGTATTCATAGTTTAGATAACCATTAAAAAAATATAGAGAAAAACTGATGGAAAAACAAAGGTATTCGTGGAGCAGTGGGGTATTGTCCACCAGAGGCGGATGTGTCTTTGGGGCGTAGTAATGAATGCCACTCTACAATCTGCAATCTGTAATCTGTAATCTGCAGTCTGTCATCCATCCTGATACCTCTGCCGTGCGCGTTGCTTCGGCAGACCTCCCAAGCCTGTTACCTCTAACCCCGAACCATCTTATTGAAAACTTCCTTCGCAATCTCACACGCACACGTCAAACCCGGTGATTCGATGCCTATGAGGTTGACCAACCCCGGTAAACCATGTGCACTCTCCTCTGCAATCACAAAATCTCTGATCGGATCGTTTGGTCCCTGAAGTTTTGGACGAATGCCGACTTGATCCGGGGACAAATCCTCAAGTTCAAGCGAAGGGAAATAGCGAACGCCCGCTCGATAAAATTTCTCTCTCCGTCCCGACTCGTCGGGATCGAACTTGTACCACTCTGTCTCCGGGATCGATCCATCCATATATTCTGCATCAGGTCCGAGTCTGCATTGTCCGGCTCTGTCTATTCCGATATGAATTCCCACGCTGACAAGTTGCGGATGCGGAATCGGATAAATCAAATGAGAAATGAAACGACTTTTTGCCAGCGAGACTCGACAATAGTGTCCACGATTCGGATGAATTCGGTAACCGGCTTGGTCGATGTCAATCCCGAATGCTTGCGCAACCTTATCGGCGAACAATCCCGCTGCATTGATGACGAAACGAGTCTGCATCTCTACTTTTTCACCTGAAGCTTCTTGCATGCAAAGAGTAAAACCATGTTGTGCTGAGATAACTTCTGAGAATCTCACACCAAAGACAATATCAGCACCGTGCGACCTTGCCTCGTGTAAATATGCTTTCATCAACTCATGCGAATCAACAATGCCTGTGCTCGGTACGTAAATCGCCGACGAGCAGCGGATATGCGGCTCAAGTTTCTTTACCTGCTCACCTGTGAGAACTTCTAATCCTTGGACGCCATTCTCGATCCCTCTTTGATAGATTTTCTCAAGATCAGGCACCTCGTCTGGCGTAACAGCGACGATGAATTTTCCGCAGCGCCTGTACCATACGCCCAAACGCTCACACTCTGCATACATCGTTGTATTGCCAGCTAAACATAACCTTGCTTTCAGCGAACCGGGAACATAATAGATCCCTGAATGGATCACTTCACTATTGCGGCTGCTCGCTTCCTGACCGAATGATTCATGTCTTTCGATCAGTATTGTTGAATACCCGCGCTTGGCACTTTCCGCCGCACAGGCAAGCCCGATAATCCCGCCTCCGATGATGAGGACGTCAACGGTCATGAATGGTTGTTATTCAGAAATGATTGGTTATCACTGAAACAGTCTTTTCATTGTTTCTTTTCCACTGACAAGCTGTTGAAAAAAACTTTTTGCCTGTATCGGAACTCATCCCCCGACCCCTTCTCTTACAAAGAGAAGGGGAGCGTTTAGACTGATCCAACAAAGTCCCTCTCTTCCTAAGTGAGGGATTTAGGGTGAGTTCCTTCTGAAACAAGTTTTTCTACATCCTCATATTGGAGAAGGGGAGATTGAGAGAGGTTGAGGCTGAACTAACAGCTTTTTGGTCCTCTGTCCAGGGTGAAGGTTAATTCTCAATACTTAAAATTATCCGACAATGGTGAAGCAAGCCACTGTTTCAACGTCTGTGCTTTTTTATCCTTCTCCGAAAGTATTGGATTCTTCGCTGGCCAGTCAATGCCAATCTCCGGATCGTTCCAGAGAATGCCGGACTCTCCTTTGTTATTGTAAATACCCGTGCATTTGTACTGAATCTCTGCAACATCTGAGAGAACACAAAAGCCGCGTGCAAAGCTAGCCGGCGCCCAGACTTGCAGCCTGTTCTCAGCAGATACCTCGATGCCAAACCATTTTCCCAACGTTGGCGAGCCTTTGCGGATATCGACAGCAACGAGAAAAGCGGTCCCCACAGTTACTCGCATTAATTTTCCCATCGGTGGGTCCCATTGGAAATGCAGTCCACGCAAGACGTTTTTGACAGATCGTGAGTGATTGTCCTGCACAAAATCTGTCGGCAACCCAAGAGCTTGAAACTGATCCGCCCGGTATGCCTCTAAAAAAAACCCTCGCTCATCCTCGAAGACGTCAGGCTTAAGCACAATGATACCGTTGAGATGTCGAGACTCTATTGTGACTTGCATAAATTAAGAGTGACCTCACCCTAAGGGCTGTTCGAAAAAAAAGAAGAAGAACCCGTCATTCCGATACGCTTTTGATCGGAATCTATGCTCAGCAGACACCGTTTTGCGCTGTTTAGATGCTGAACAACAGACCTTCAGCATGACGACGGGACTTTCTGGACGCCTAGACGCATTGAGGCTAACCAAGCATCAGCCCTCTTGGATGCGTCGTAACAACGATTCATACTGGACTTGTCTGAATGGCTTTGTATCGAAGGAGCGATCCATCGTCCGTACTTGGAATTCAATCCGTACACGAGGATCTCGTTCAAACAATACTGTGCTCTTCGAAATTGCGTGATATGTTAAACTGAGATTGACTTCATTCAAAATTATCAGGTCAACTTCATCCGTTTTGAGAATCTTAAACATATCAGTCATCATTCTTAATCGCAGCTCAAAATAATTATCAGGAGGCACTTCCTTTGTTAAGAAGACAGCAATATCCCCATCACTGAGCGGTCCTTCTTTACCTTCACCATACGAGCCATACAGGTACGCAAACTCCACATCAGGTTTCGATGTGAAATAGTGCCTCACCTTTGGAAATAACGCCCTTACATTATGTGTAATTTTGGAAAAACGAATCACGAGCTGCTATTCTTCTGCGTAGTTAGGTATGCAAAGATAACGAAAAGTTGAGAGATGACAAAATGGTGGATGATAAACAAATTTCTGTATCTAAAATCTATATCTCGTCATCATAGAAGCTCAGACGAAAACCTCATCCCCTCCCGATAAATCGGGCGTTGAGACACCAACCAAGCTCTCCATTAACCGATTATAGTTGTTGCATAATTAGTTTCCACTTTGGACAAATGAAACTCAGCGGCTTTAGGTATGCTGCCCTCAGAACTCATCCCCCAGGAGGCTGTCCAAAAAGTAATTATTACAGTCATTGCGATCCG
>JACQVI010000194.1 GCA_016209795.1 Ignavibacteriota bacterium | reverse complement strand
TCTATGGTTGTTCAGAATCCCCTCTAATCCCCTTTGGTAAAGGGGATGTTTTCTGAGCTACCGCGTCCCCCTTCATCCGAAGGGGGACTACAGGGGGGATTCGGTAGTCTCATCACAAACGGTTTGAGTTTTTTTCTTTGTCATCTTTGTTGTGTCTATGGTTGTTCAGAATCCCCTCTAATCCCCTTTGGTAAAGGGGATGTCAGCACGTCCCCCTTCACTTGAAGGGGGACTGCAGGGGGATTCACGCTTCAATCCGCAGACCAATTCGTTCACTTAAATCCGTTAAGATCCTTTTCCGCACCCTCTCGAAATTATTCATTACATCCTCGTTCTGGAATCGAATCACTTTCAGACCATAACTTTCAAGTATCGAATCTCTTTCCTCATCGTACAATACCGCATTTGCTGCATCGTGGGAATCGCCATCGACCTCAATCACCAGCTTAGCTTTCGGGCAGTAAAAGTCCACGATGAAGTTATCCAACGGCTTCTGCCGGAGAATCGTGTAATCAAAATCTCGAAGCGTTCCGTACCAGAGTTTCTTCTCAGCCTCTGTCATCTTGCGACGCAACTGTCGGGCGATCTCCTTTAACCTTGGATTGTACGGGATGTGATGACCTGTTGTGATTAAACCCCGTTGTCTTAACGTATGTCTGTCGAGCATGATCTTGTTAAAGTTGTAAAAGTGAATCGTGTTCCCAAATCCCCTGTAATCCCCTTTGGTAAAGGGGATGTCAGCACGTCCCCCTTCATTCGAAGGGGGACTACAGGGGGATTCGGTCGCCGCATTGAATGTACTTCCGCATCATTCATTTTTATCTCTTCACCACTGTTTCATACAATTGTTCCATCTTCCGTGAATATTCAGCCCAGGTTAACTGGGAAAGCTTCGCACTATTAAAAGTATGATACAATTTATTCTGCACATACTCAAGCGCTTGGTCAATCTTTTCCGCAAAGGACATTGGATCTCCCGGCTCTGCAGCGAAAACCCCCTCGGTGTCACCAACGACTTCCATCGCACCAATGGTTCGGCTGGCAACGATCGGGACATTACTTGCAAGTGCTTCTAAGATGACAAGCCCAAATCCCTCATTAAGGGATGGCAATACAAAAACGTCAAGACTTCTCATCACTTCCGGCATATCACCACGATGGGGAAGAAAAATGACTTTTTCCTCTAAGCGAAGCTCACGGTGATAGTTCAGTACGTCATCATAGTACCGGCGAAAGAATGGAAACACATCACCAAAGAGCACCCCACCGATGAGCACGAACTTGACGTCTGAGCGCTTCTTCAAGACATGCGAAGCTGCGTGGAGAAATACTTTGTGTCCTTTTGAAGGGTCGTACCTGCCAACCATCCCAACAAGCTTCACCTTTGGGTCAAGTTTCAACTCTTTCCGCAACACATTGACATCACCATCCCGGGAAGGTCTGAATAATTCCGTATCCACGCCCTGATACACTGTATCGATCTTCCGTGAAAGAAACACCGTCCGCCGCAGCAAATCATTTTTCACTGCTTGAGAATTAGTAACGATTCTTTTCACAAGAAACAGTGCAAGAACATTGAAGAGGATCATGCGTTGCCATTCGTAAAAGAAAATCACATTGTAGACAACAGGGATATGGAAGCGTAAAACCGCGTACGCAATGTACAACAATGCTAAGACATCACTGCAATGAATAACATCTGGTTTATTCTGCTGGATATAACGATACATCAATCTCGATGATTGGATGAGATGCCAGAAATGATGCGGATACACCAACTTGCTGAGCATGACATTGTGATACCGGAGGATGACAGTCTCCACACCAAGCTTCCCGACTTTGTCGATGAACGGTCCTGGTTGATTAAAGAGCATAACAGGTCGGATGCGATTTCGATCAATTCTCTTCAACAGATTGTAGAGTGCATATTCGCCCCCGCCCATTTCTGGATAAAGATTGATGAAAACAATCGTTTTCAAAGTCCGCTCATCCATACTGTTATGACGCTACCTTTTCATAGAGCTGTTCAAACGTCTGGGCATATTGGCGCCACGTCGGAAGTACAGCGGCATTCTGACCCGAATCACCCGAACGGTCAGAACGAGTCCGATTGTTATCAGAATATGCAAGCGCGTCTTGAATGCGCTCGATGAACGACGAAGGATTTTTCGGTTCGGCGATGAAGACACCCTCTTTTCCACTAAGAACTTCCACCGCACCAACCGAAGAGCTTGCAACGACTGGAATACCGCTTTCATACGCTTCCAACCCAATCAGTCCAAATGGCTCGTAATCGGATGAGCAAACGTAAACATCGAGAGCAGACAGAAGCTCAGGTATATCTTCGCGATGATCTAAGAGCTTGAGGTTCCCATTGAACTTCATTTGTTTCATTTGATCCATTACCATGTTGTAATATCGGCTGACCTGTGGAGCAACTGCTTGGGTAATAGGTCCGCCAACAATCAGGAAAAAAAGGTCGTCTCTTGAGTGTAACAGACGCTGGGCTGCTTCGAGGAAGGTGAGGTGTCCCTTCCATACCTCGAATCTGCCGATGAATCCTATAATTCGTTTGTCGATGGGTAACCCGAGCTTCTTTCGCACATTCATCTTCTCTTTATCAGTCCGGGGAAAAAAGACAGCTGAATCAACCCCATTATATGCAACAGTGATTTTGTTCCGCAAACCGAGAGTTCGGCTCGCTAAGTGATTGCTGACAGCTTTCGAATTGACAACAATGTAGTCAATAAACAACAATGCAAAAAGATTAAACAACCGGCAGCGAAGTGTGCTGTAAAAAATTATGACACTATAGATAACTCGTATCCTCTTGGACAGCAACGTTGGAAGCAAGAGGATGAGGGAAAAGACATCGCTGCACTGGATGACATCAATTTCACGCCGTTGAATAAAACGTTTGATCATGAGTGACGCTTTCACATTGCTCCAGATTACTTTCGGAAGAAGCAACTTTTTCGGTTCTACAACGACATAGGGGAGGATGACGGTTTCAAATCCACTGCTATGTACTTTCTCTACAAACGGTCCCCCTTTGTTAAACATCAGAATAGGATGGAAACGAGTGAGATCATTATGTTTAACAAGATTATACACAGAGTATTCCCCTCCACCGAGCCATGTGAAAAGATTCACATAAAGTACCTTAATTACTCCACCGTGCTTGGATGCCTCACTCATTTTTTTCTCCAACTCTTCATTCTTTCTCTGAGCGTGTCAATATGTTACGGCGTATGACACTGAACAGAACAACCAAAATTTGGCTGGATTTGGATAGATATACTCTTAAAAT
>JACQVI010000188.1 GCA_016209795.1 Ignavibacteriota bacterium | reverse complement strand
TTTCAGCTATTTCAAAAGAAGTGGGATCGCTTCAAAGAAGGGGTTCAGGGGACATACCCTAAGTACCTAATTGAGCAAACCAAGCAGAGGACGGAGATTCGATACTCTGTCAATGAACAGATCACACGTCCGTGGATTAAACATTACTTCATCACCCAAATCCTCCGACAATCAGACACTCAAGACGAGATTCTGACCCGTGATCTCAATCTCATAGAGATTTTTAAGACGACAATCCCTTTAGTGGAAAATTCGTTCGCTGAAAGCTCAATGAGCTCATGGCGGATGTTTCTTGATAGTTCCTTTCGAGATGTAGATGCCCCATGGTATAACGGCATCCGAAAAGGATTGATGCAAGAGCGGTACTATTCAGCCATTGAGCAGCTTGAACTGGAGGTCCCGACATCGAATCCTCAGAGGCTTTTACAGTTTTATGATCATACAAAGATGTTACGAAAGCTTCCACGTGTGCCTATCAAGTTATTATTTGCTTTACCAGGCAATGAGCGGGAGCTACTGATCGATATTTTGTGTCAGGCAGTTATCAGTAATCCTCACAATATTGATGTTGCACTCCTCATGTATGCGTTCGTCAAAGCATGGAATCGCACAGCAGACTTCTTCGATCTGGTGCGAGAAGAACATCGAAAAGACCTTGAAGAGTGGTACTGTTGGGTTGAAAACGATATGAAAAGGTTAGGCACGATGAAACGCACGGCGGGCGATTACATGACAACATATTTTATTTATGATCGTGCCCGCCTTACCGCCGAAGAATATAAAGAGGTGGCAGATTGGTTTTTGAAGGAAAGCGAATTCAAGTTAGCGTATCATTTTTATTACAAAGCAAAAGAGTTCGAAACAGGTCTTGAACTGCTGCAAAACATCAGCACGAAGGAATTTGCAGAACTTGTAAATCTCCGTCGTATTTCAAGTGGAGAGAGGCAATTTGATCTTACTTCAGAATCATCACGTTTTACAACATGGTATCAGGAAGAAATAGAGACGCTGAGAGGGTTTACACGCATCCGAACGGCAGAAACCTACAAACAGGTTGCGGTGAAGGCACGACAGCACTACGACCGCGAAACCATCGAAAACAAATACGCATTTGGTGAACTGACAGAAGATGAATACCATCGATTGATCCAACAACTTCAGGGGAGAAAGCAATGAGTCACAATTTTTCAGCAAAACTTGGAATGGAGCGGTGTACGAATTGTGGTCATCGCTGGATCGATTACGAGGGTGTTCGGACCTCATGCGTGCTCTGTGAAAGTACACACATTTCTGAGTGCATCTCATTGCGTGAGATTCGAGAGTCAATTCAAATTCTAAGGAAAGAAGACAAGAAGTACCTTGATAAGCACGCAAAACGTACTATTATTCTTAAGCAGCGCTATCGTGAAATTGCTGAGCTCTCGCTGCAAAAAGCTCAGGAAGTCTACAGCAAGGTCAAAGAACTTTATACGAGGGGAAATCTTTCCAATAAGGTTCTTGACCAGCTGATTGTGGCTTTCCGGTTATTTTCTGATTTGGGTATTTATAGGTCAGCCGCAGTGATTGCCTATATGACGGCAATGGGTTATGCACAGCGTGGTGTTGAAAAAGAAATCCATTCAATCGAAGATCTGAGCGATCTCGTAGCAGCACGACAGTGGTTTATGCGACTCGGTTCAAATGATTGGGAAGCAGCCGTGAATCTCCACATTGGAGAAAAGGCAATGGCAACTATCAGTATCGATCCGAACTTGCTGCAAACAATGATGCAAGTGGCAATCTGGCATTTCTACAAAGCTCGGGATTATTACTTTGAGCAAAGAAATTCAACCATGGTTGAAAGAGTCCAGTTTGATATTGCGCGCACAACACAGCTTTTGACATCGTACACACAGGGGCTCTCGCAAATTGAGGCTGCAAAGATTGCCGCCCAGTCAACAATGAGGCATGGTGAAGATGTCAGAAAGGGATTGGAATCGATGGGACATTCTGTGCGCTATGGGTTAACGGCACTCGGTGAGCATATTGAGTACTTCGGAGGGAGCTTAAGCCGCGCTTTGCAGGCTTCCTCTGCTGCATTGAGTGCGAATGTGTCCCACGCAATGTACTCAGTCGCTTCATCAAAGTATCGCGGTCGCTCGCTCGATCGACGGATGTCGGATGTCGGGCAGTTAATCTCAACAACTGCACGGCAAGTGCCAGAGGCATTTTTCCAGCCAGTGAGAGAACTTGGAGCAAAGTTTGCTCTTGGTGCAGTAGGTAGTACCAACACAGCCAAGATCACAAGTGACCCCGCAGTAGTCAATCTTGCGGAAAGTGTTGGTACGGAAGTAAAAAAATCGGAAGAGGGTTTCAAACATCTTGACGAGCCAAGTATTAAACTCACAGGAACACTCCTTGATACCCTTGTTACCAAAGGGCTTGGTAAAGTGATCGAACAATTGGAATCGTCGGAACCTGAGCAAAAGAAAACGTAGTGTAAAATGAAGTGACAGTGGAGGCAGTGTATTTCCTTATAACGGTGTCAAGTACAAAGGGTCATCCTCATCAAGCCGGACTGTGTGATGTTTGTATCCACGCACAATTCATCACGTCAGCTAAGGGTAGCAAATTCGTTCTCTGCCACTACTCTAAAATTGATTCATCGTTTCCTAAATATCCCCGTCTACTTGTTCTTTCATGCACCGGTTTCCAAAAGCGTCAATCTGAAGATACCTCATCGTTACAAGATCGATGAAAAAGCACATTCTTATCCGATCCGCAACTAAATCAGATGGCAAGTCACTCCTTTCACTGATCGATGCGCTTGCTGATTTCGAAAAGCTTAAACGACCCACAGCATCAGCACGAAAACGCCTGTTGCGTGATGCGTTTGGGAAGCGAAAGCGATTTGATGCTGTACTCGCCTTTGTTGACAGAACACCAGTTGGTTATGCGATTTTCTTTGAAACGTACTCATCGTTTCTTGTCTTACCCACGCTTTATCTTGAAGATATATTTATTCTGCCTGGATACCGAAGGCAGGGCGTTGGGTTGAAGTTGTTCCGTGCCTGCCTTACGGTAGCCAAACGTCGTGGCTGTGGTAGAATGGAGTGGGTCGTTCTCGATTGGAATAAAGGAGCGATCAAGTTCTACAGAAAACTCAAAGCGCGACACATGAAGGAATGGCTTTTCTATCGTTTGGAACTTTGAACTCAATCATTTTCCTCCATATAGCCGTTCAGCGACAATGTTTGTTAGTTCCGTAACAAGTTCTACCTCTCCCGGATACACATGTCCGCTTCGATGCTTGACCCATTCTTTCGGTTGCCGTGCATGCTCGTAAAATGATTTTACTGACGATTCGGGGAAGAACGTGTCTGCTTCACCACTAATGAGCAGTAATGGTCGTGGTGCAACATCGCCAATGAAGTCGTTCGGCTCAAAAGGATGCAAAATGTGTGCTGCAATCCATCCCGCTAACCATGACGGAAGAAAAATCCCGAGACGGTCAGCATTCGCTCCAATTACTTCGGCGATATTGCCTCCTGCCTGAACCACAACAAGACGATCAATCCGGCTATCGATAGCGGCTGTGGGTGCTGCGGTGAAAACACCAAAGCTTACAGCAACCATTGTTATATCCGTTGTGTCAACGAATGGCTGACTGGATAGCCAATCAAGGCTAAGGAGTAGATGTGCAACAGTTTTAAATGCAGCCTTGCGGAGAGCAAAGGTAGTTGGAAGTGCCTTCCAATCTGAAAAATCGAATTGTCCTCTAAATGGATAATTGATGCCGAAGACGATCACGTTGTTGTATCCCTTAATCATTTCCACTACTTCTCTTCCCGTTTCTATTCCAACGACAAGGATCGCAAGAGGAAATCGCTTTCCTGTAGTATTTGGATAACGAATTCTTCCGTGAATGGTATCATTTCGATCATTGATAAGGAGGACGTTGGCGACAATAGTTGTGTCGTTAACAGTAATTGAATCAATCAATGCGTTGAGGAGCGTGCCCTTCTGCTTGAAGAGATCTTCTCGAAACGAATCGGCGCGAAGAGACGATATCGTGTTCAGGAGAACAACGCTGATAAGAATTTCCCGAAGCATGTTCTAATATATGATAATCTTCGATATTCATCAACAGCAATTGAAAAAAGCAAAGTTTTTCTGTATCTTGCAAGCGTTTCACACACGATTAATGTAGAGTGGAATTGAAAGGTATTCTTCAAACAGTAGTTGGAGGTCAAACACTGTGAATCTTGCACTGATTAACATCAAACAGCTTGTCGCAGTGTCTACTGATGGGAATCGCATCAAAGCAAAGGAGGATATGCGAGAGCTTGGGATCATCGAGAATGCCGCTGTCCTCATTGAGAACGGAGTCATCACGTGGGTGGGAAGGATGGAAGAACTCTCGATGGGAAGTTTGAAGGACACCGAGGTCCTCGATTGCTTGGACAACGTAGTCATGCCGGGTTTTGTCGATTCACACACTCACCTTCTTTTTGCAGGAAGTCGAGAAGATGAGTTTGCATTGCGCAGTCAAGGTGTAACGTACCGTGAAATTGCTGCACGAGGTGGTGGAATTCTGAACACTGTGAAGCATGTTCGCCAAGCGACAAAGAAAGAATTGAAAAAGAACGCACGACAATGGCTCAGTGCAATGTTGCAGCAAGGTACAACAACTGTTGAAATCAAAAGTGGTTATGGTCTTGATACGCAAAGTGAAATCAAAATGCTGGAGGCGATTAACGAGCTTAACAAAGAAGAAGTCATGGCAGTCGTTCCAACGTTTCTCGGTGCACATGCTGTTCCACCAGAGTTCAAGGATCAAAAAGCTGATTATGTCGAAACGATTACCAATACGATGATTCCTTATGTCAGCTCAAAAAAACTTGCACTTTTTTGTGATGTGTTTTGTGAGCAAGGATACTTTGATGTGGAAGATTCTCGCGTGATTCTCACACAGGCAAAACAGTTTGGATTGCACGTGAAACTCCATGCTGAAGAGTTTTCATCATCCGGTGGGGCAGAACTGGCAGCATCACTTGGGGCTGTTTCTGCTGATCACCTTGAGCATATCACAGAAAAAGGCATTCAGGCATTATTGAAAGCTGGAGTTGTAGCTACCTTGCTGCCCGGTGTCTCGTTCTTTCTTAATCATCAATACGCACCAGCAAGGAAACTCATCGACGCTGGCGTAACTGTTGCGATTGCTACGGATTTTAATCCCGGATCGTGTATGTCGTACAGTATGCCGTTGATGATGACGATCGCTTGTACGCATATGGGAATGACACCGGAAGAAGTTATTACAGCATCAACACTCAATGCAGCAGCAGCCTTAAATTTGTCGCACGAGCTTGGCAGCATTACTGTTGGGAAAAAAGCCGATATGATCGTTCTTGATATCCCGAATTACACGTATTTACCGTATCATTTTGGTGAAAATCATGTCGTTAAAGTGGTCAAAGATGGGGTTGTGTTAGAATGTTAGATTCACAATTTTCAAAGTATTATCCTGAATTCAAAAACTTGAATCATGAAGCCACTTGTGGAGTGCGTTCCCAACTTCAGCGAGGGACGTGATCCAAAAATAATTGATGCGATTGCAGAGAGCATCAGACGAGAGTCGGGAGTAAAGCTCTTGAGCGTTGAGCCAGACAAGGATTACAACCGCAGTGTTGTTACATTTGTCGGTGAGCCAGAAGCTGTCAAAGGGGCAGCATTCCAAGCAACAAAAACAGCCGCTGAGCTCATCGACATGAGACACCATCAGGGTGAACATCCACGAATAGGTGCAACGGATGTTGTACCGTTTGTTCCTATCTCTGGAGTCACAATGCAAGATTGCGTGAGGCTTGCTCATGACTATGGCAAACGCGTGGCGGAAGAACTCAAGATTCCCATCTATCTCTATGAAGAAGCAGCACAAGCACCTGAGCGAAAGAATCTAGCAACCATACGCAAGGGTGAATATGAGGGGTTGCCAGAAAAGCTGAACGATCCAGCATGGCTGCCAGATTATGGAGAGTCCATCTTCAATGCAAAATCAGGCGCGACAGTAACCGGTGCACGTTTTTTCCTTATTGCTTACAATGTTAATCTTAACACGAATGATAAAGACATTGCACATGAAATCGCGCTTCGCATCCGCGAGAGTGGACGGACAATCAAAGACGAACAAGGAAATTCTATAAAAGTACCTGGGGCACTCAAAGCAGTGAAAGCGATGGGTGTACTTTTGGAACGATTGAATATTGCACAAGTTTCCATCAACCTTACAAACTACACAATGACTCCACCTCACGTTGCCTTTGAAGAAGTAAAAGGTGAAGCCTCTAAACTTGGAATTAGTGTTACAGGCAGTGAGGTTGTTGGATTGATTCCCAAAGAAGCACTGCTCATGGCTGGAAGGTTTTACTGTGGTGTTGATGCGATAGAACAGAATGAACAGCAGCTCATCCAACAAGCTATCAATCGTCTTGGTCTTAGTCAGTTCGAACAGTTCGACCCCCAAAAGAAAATCATCGAGTATATGATTTGAGGAATAACCTATGCTCTCAGAAAAAACTGTTAAGAAATTTCTTGATGAACTTGCATCTAATTCACCAGCACCCGGCGGTGGAAGTGTTGCTGCCTTAGCAGGTGCTCTTGGTGCAGCATTGACCTCCATGGTATGTAATCTGACAATTGGCAAACAGAAGTATGCTGCCGTAGAAGGTGAGATGAAAACGCTTCTCACAAAGTCAGAAGAGTTACGAAGGACATTCAGCATACTTATTGATCAGGATACACAAGCGTTCAACAAAGTCATTGAGGCGTATGGGCTTCCAAAGGAAACTGATGATCAACAAGCACTTCGTTCGGCTGCAATTCAGGCTGCAACGAAGGAAGCCACACTCGTTCCGTTGAGCGTCATGAATCATGTTATCGACGCGTTGGCATTGACAAAGGTTGTAGCGGAAAAGGGAAATGTCAATTCTATGAGCGATGCCGGCGTGAGTGCACTGATACTCCATGCTGCTGCAGAGAGTGCTGCACTCAACGTTCAGATCAATTTAAACAGCATCAAAGATTCTGAGTTTATCGGATGGAAATCAGATGAAGTCAGGTCGCTCCTCAGAACGAGTCAATCCATGAAGGATGAGATTATGGAGATTGTGAAGCAAAGTTTGGAAACCTCTAAAGCTTGATAAGGATGGGACTATTATTTCATCAACACTATTGTCTGAGTTTCATGAAACGGTGAGTGACCGGTTTCGCCGTTCACATGAGCAACCATGCGCACATGGTACACACCGCTGCTGACTGGATGTCCCTGATCATCTCTCCCCTTCCATTCTGTTGTGTAGTATCCCGCAGGCAACGACTCTGAGACAAGCGTAGCTACGATTCTCCCAAGTACATCATAGACAGCAAGCGATACTGATGCCGACTGTGCAACTGCAAACCGAATTGTTGTTGATGGGTTGAAGGGATTAGGATAATTTTGATCAAGAGCAAATGCCAATGGTATTTCATTGCCTTGTCGCTTGACATCGGAAATAATAGCTCCATAGAGGAAAATCCGTACTCCAACAATCTGGTCGCATGTAATATCGTAGGATGTCTGTGTAAACATATTAATTGTGGTGGGTGGACACACCTTCGTGTCAATACTGATTTCCTCTAACTTTGCACTATCCGTATGGAATGCAATCTCTGAGGACCAAGTAAGAAAAAGTGGAAAGCCAACGTTACCAGTGTAGAAACGAATCCTGAATGTATCTATTTGGCTTGGACTGATGTATGGACGTAGATCAACTCCCCTAAGTCCTGGAATATCACCGCGGCCAGCTCCGAAGCAAAATGTTTGTTCAACTCCTCGTGGATTCACCCACCGAAAAGAGAATTCGGGGAACTCAGTAACAGTTTCAAACTCTCCTAATGCAAGATCAGTGCAAAACGTTGCATTTTCGTGCACACCAAATAGCAGCGTATCTGGTGGTGTCCGTCCAGTAACAGTACCAGTGATCCAAAACTTCTGCTGGAGTTGCGCATTGGCTATTGTTATAAAGCCGATGAATAACATAAGAAACTGTAATAAGACTTTCTGCATACCCTTACTCAGGCTAACAGTTGGAATTTCGTGGCAATACTACTTCATAGGTGTTAATCTATGATTAATGTAGAGAAGAACTGGAAGAAATTCAAGTATCGTTAACATGGGTAAACCGGGATCAGCATGAAAGCAGTCAATACGATCGCCGCTGTTTCCGTTCTCAGCCTTCCTTTTCCTAACGCTACAGGAGTATATCCGGCAGCAATAGCTCGTTCAACTTCATGATCGGAAAATCCACCTTCGGGACCGATCAATATCGTTACCGATTGAGCTGAGGCTGTGATAATCTTCTGTAATCGTGTTGGTGTGTTTGTTTTCTCGTGGGCAATGAGTTTGAGATTGCTTTCTCGGCAGTGGGTAAAGACTTCAGCAAGTGTCATAAGCGGCTTCACCCGAGGAAGGTAGGATCGTCCCGACTGTTTCATTGCTGCGAGCGCTAATTTTTGCCACCGATCTACTTTTCCATGAGAAGGTATAGTTCGTTTAGTGTGTAGCGGGATAATTTCTTTGACACCTAGTTCGGTTACTTTTTCGACAAGAAAGTCAAACCTAGAGGGATTTTTCAAAACGCCGACACCGAGAGTTACATCTTTCGTTGGCTCATGGTAATCTGAATGCTGTTGCAGGATTGAGCAGCGTGCAGTTTTTTTCTTGATCTCATCGAAACGGACTTCATAGGCTCTTCCATTCCCATCGACAACGAAAAAGACGTCACCCACTTTCTTCCGCATCACATGGGTGAGATGGGCAAATTCTTCTCCATCGATGATAAGTGTATCCTTCGTTATATGATCAGATGGGCAGTAAAAGTAATCCATAGCTTGATGTGGCGCTGTAGACGCTCACAAAAAAAGTTGTAATTGTATTTCTTTCATTAAACCGTCAGAAAGATGAACCGAGATCGATAATGAACTGACCTTTTCGGAGTTCATTCCATGCGTATTCAACTCGCAGAACTGCACTGTACGGCAGAAGGAAATGAATTCCTAATCCATATCCTTTTGCAAAGCGATTCAGTACAAGTGGTTCGCCGCGAAACCAGACGGTACCCGCATCAGCGAATGCAGCGAGTGAGATTGCAAATCGCCAGATTTCAAATTCTGAGGGCAGAAATTTGAAGTTAAAGTATCGCGGCGTAAGCAAAGTAACGTGCAACTCTGATGACGCACCTATGATATTCTCTCCTTCCATCACTTCATTAAAATGACCTCGAATGCGGTTACTGTAGCCAAAGTAAACTCGGTTATATGCTGGTGTTCTTCCGCCAGCAATAAGATCGGTAAACGCTCGACCTGTGAGAATGACCCTCGGGGTAAATGGTATGTATTGTCTGAGATCTAGAGCATATCGAACGAGATCAATGTCACTTGCTAAAAAACCAAACTTTGTTACTGCTGCTCTGGCAAAAAAACCATAAGCAGGATATTCAGCAAGGTCTCTTGTGTCGTGAAGATATCCCACAGCGAAGAGTGGAAAGCGGTCGATCCCATCAGGAGAGAGTGTACTTGCTTGAGGGTTGTCAGTTACGTCAACGATTTCGTAGCTGGCGGAGATCCATGCGCTGTTGTAATTTCCAAAACGTCTTCCAAGAGCAACAGAGATGAATACATGGCGTTCGTCGAAATTGGTTGATCCTTGGAGTGCGCGAAGGCTTTTGTTTCGCACCTTGCTATACGACATTCGAGTGTCCAGGAAATGCCTTCCCCTATGATCCAAAAAACCATTGCGGTACCAAAGGGAAACTGATGGATCGTATCCAAGAACAAGCGATGTCGAGAGTTTTTCGTTTCGTCCACGGAAGTTGCTATGTAAGATTCCCAACCCGTAAAACAGTTTGCTCCAATCGCGATCCTTGATGCCAAAGATTGGATAGGGAAATATATACCATCGCTCATTGACAGCTACGATGAGATTCACAAATCCAGGTGTCGAAGGTACTGTGGAGAGTTCAACTTGATTGAACAATCCAAGGCTGTAGATTCTATTCTTTTCATACTCCAGTTGGTCAAGAGAGATCTGCGATCCAGGCTTCAGGCTCATCTCCCGAAGAATAACATAATCTTTTGTCTGATGATTACCGATAATAATAATCTGGTCAATGATCAGTTGGCTTATCGAAGAATCAGATGAAGAAGCAACGACGTCAATCGAATCTTGTGACATGGCGAGTGAAAAAAAATGGAAGAGAAGACTAATATACGCAAGTAATGATCTCATTGATTTAGAATGAGCGATGGTATGCCCGTCTGCCGCACGCTTAGAGAATATTCATTTGTTGTAATGCTTTTTCGGCAGCAGCCTGTTCTGCATCTTTTTTATTCTTTCCTCTACCTACACCGTATGATTCGTTTCCGATGAAGACTTCGACCGTAAATGTTCGATCGTGATCAGGTCCTTCTTCGTTAATGGTAACGTAGCGAGGTGCGCCAAATCCGCTCGCTTGAGCATGTTCAAGTAGTAAGCTCTTAAAATTCTCGTCTTCGGTTTTGACGATGCCCTTGTCCAATGCTCGATGGATCGTCCTCAATGTAAATTCTTTTGCATCATGATATCCACTATCGAGGTAGATAGCTCCAATAATAGCTTCGTACGCATCGGCCAGTATCGTTTCTAAACCTCTGCGTGTCACAGCTGATGCACTCGGACTCATGAGGATAAACTTACCGAGCTGCAGTTCACGCGCGTAAATGCTCAATACCTTCCGATTCACGAGGCGCGCCCGCATTTTTGTGAGACCCCCTTCAGGTGCATCTGTATGTAACTTGAACAGATATTCTGCCACCGCAAGATTCAAGACCGCATCACCTAAAAATTCTAATCGCTCGTTAGACATGATGGACTCGTTTTCACTAACTTGAAGATAGGATCGGTGAGAAAGCGCCTCATAAAAAAGTTCTGTGTTGTTAATCCTGTACTGAAGAAGTTGCTGGAGGGATGCAAAATCAATGCTTCCTGTGGATTTCTTCCAGACGAGAAGACCAAAAGCTGTTCTGACAGTTGTCAGAAGATGACGCAAGACCCCCATACGAAGATAGAATTAATTCTGCTGAAACTTTGTAAACAGTAAAGAGGCGTTATGTCCGCCAAATCCAAACGTATTACTAATGGCTGCGCCGACTGGCTTTTTGATGTATTTATTGGGCACATAATTGAGATCGCATTCAGGATCGGGATACTCATAGTTGATGGTTGGTGGTATCATATCGTGGTAGATTGATAACACGGTGATAATCGCCTCGATGGCACCGGCGGCACCAAGCAAGTGGCCCGTCATGGATTTTGTCGAGCTGATATGGAGTTTGTAAGCATGTTCTCCGAAGACCGCTTTAATTGCTTCTGTTTCTGATTTATCATTGAAGGGAGTTGATGTTCCGTGTGCATTGATGTAATCAATGACCTCTGGACGAAGTCCAGCATCGCTAAGGCAGAGACGCATAGACCGGATTGCACCTTCGCCACCCGGTGCTGGTTGAGTAATGTGGTATGCATCTGCTGTCAAACCAATACCAGATAGCTCGGCATAAATCCTGGCACCGCGCTTGAGAGCATGCTCGAGATCTTCGAGGATAAGCATACCTGCTCCTTCTCCCATCACAAATCCATCGCGTTGAGCGTCGAAAGGGCGACTTGCTTTTTCAGGCTCATCGTTCCGCGTAGAAAGCGCTTTCATGGCATTAAAACCACCAACACCCATCGGACAAATTGCAGCTTCTGAGCCACCGGTGAAGATGATATCTGCATCGCCGCGCTGGATCAGGATGTACGCATCGGCAATTGCATGCGACGAAGTTGCACAGGCAGAAGTCGTCGCGTAATTGGGACCTTTAACCTGAAAATGCATGGAGATGTAACCTGCAGCAATATCTGCAATCATCATTGGAACGAAAAATGGACTGATACGATGTGGTCCACCTGTTTCATACATGGTCTGCATCTGACGGTGCCAGGTCCACATTCCACCAATGCCTGAGCCAAAGATCACTCCAATCCGCTCTTTATCTGTCTTTTCGAGGTTAAGGTCTGCATCTTTCACTGCCATGATTGCACTGGCGATAGCATACTGAGTAAAGAGATCCATGCGATTGGCAGTTTTTTTATCGACAAAGTTCAAAGGATTGAATCCTTTGACTTCGCAGGCGATCTTCGTATCGTATTGGCTCACGTCAAAACTGGTAATCTTTCCAGCTCCGCTTTTTCCAGAAAGGGAATTCTCCCAGAATTCCTGGACGCATAGCCCTATAGGGGTTATAGCCCCAAGCCCTGTGACAACAACGCGCCGTTTATCATTCTTCATTGGTCTTATCATCTTCACGATACATTCACACCCACTGATAGCAATACCACGTACTATTTTATTTTTTCTTTTAAGTATTTTATAGCATCTCCTACAGTGGAGATTTTTTCAGCATCCTCATCAGGAATTTGGAGATTGAATGTCTTCTCAAATTCCATGACAAGTTCAACGGTATCAAGCGAGTCAGCACCAAGGTCGTTGGTAAATGATGCTTCGAGTGTGACCTGTGATGCCTCGACACCAAGTTTATTCATAATAATCTCTTTAACCTTTGTTTCGACATCTGCCATAAGTGTTGCTCCTTTTTGTTAGTGAGATCTGTTAGACAAAGTTTTTACTATCGGCTGAACGAGTAGTTACATCATCATTCCACCATCAACGCAAATAACTTGGCCAGTAATGTAATCAGCCTCTGGTGAGGCAAGAAATTTGACAACGTGTGCAATCTCTTCTGGTTTTGCAGTACGCCGAAGTGGAATCTGATCTATCAACAATTTCCGTTGTTCGTCTGTCAGTTGAGCTGTCATGTCCGTCTCAACATATCCTGGTGCAACAGCATTGACTTGAATATTGCGAGATCCCACTTCTTTTGCAAGTGACTTGGTAAACCCTATGATGCCAGCCTTCGATGCAGCATAGTTGGTTTGTCCCGCGTTTCCAGTTAAGCCAACGATCGATGTCATGTTAATGACTTTTCCAGACCGTTGACCCAACATCGGACGAAGTGTTGCTTTGGTCATATTGAACACACCTTTTAAATTAGTATCAATAACTGCATCCCAATCGCTTTCACTGATACGCATGAGCAAGCCATCTTTTGTGATACCAGCATTGTTGACAAGAACATCAATTCTCTTAAATTGACTGGTGATTTTTTCAACAACTTCTTCAGATTGTTTAAGTACGGAAACATCTGCCTGAAAAGCAACTGATTCTTGTCCTTTTTTTTTGATCTCCTCGACGACAGCTTGTGCTTCACGTGAAGAATTGCGGTACGTGATGACCACATGTGCGCCAGCACTTGCCAGTATCAGCGCAATTGCTCGCCCGATGCCGCGTGATCCACCTGTAACTAAGGCAATTTTATCATTGAGCGTTTTCACAAGGCATCACACCGGAACAAACTTCTCGACATCTTCAAACCTATCAACTCCATGAACGTCCACGGTTCCATTGATACGTTTTACCAGACCCTGTAATACTTTACCGGGACCGATCTCCACAAACGTCGTTGCACCATCGGCGATCATGCTGAGAATAGACTCTTCCCAGCGTACAGGTGAGGTGAGCTGCTCTTCAAGCATCGATCGAATTTCTCTTGCTTCACGCACAGGCTTGCCAGTGACATTCGTATAGACAGGAATTTTTGCATCGTGTATGAATGTCGCTGAGAGCACAGCCCGCAATTCCTCGCGTGCACTTTGCATAAGTGGTGAATGAAAAGCTCCACTTACCACTAATTCTTTCACAAGTTTTGCTCCATGCGCCTTAGCCAATTCCATTGTCTTATGAACACCATTCACCGAACCGCTGATCACTATCTGTCCAGGTGAATTAAAATTTGCACATTGAACAATGCCAACTGTTCTTGCTACCTTGCACAGTTCAATGACTGAATTTGGCTCAAGACCAATAATTGCTGCCATCGTGCCTTTCTGTTGTTCACCAGCTCGCTGCATCAGTTCTCCACGGAGTCGGACTAACTTCAAACCATCCTCAAATGTGATTGTGCCAGCAAAAACCAAGGCGGAGTATTCTCCCAATGAGTGACCTGCTACCATTGCAGCGCCATTATTTTCAAGCAACCTTGTGAGTATTACGCTGTGGAGAAAAATTGCCGGCTGTGTGTTTTTTGTTTGTTTGAGTTCGTCTTCAGGTCCTTCGAAACAGATTTTGCTTAACGGTATGCCGAGCAACTCATCCGCCTTGTTGAACAATGTGCGCGCAGCTGCACTTTGCTCATATAAATCTTTTCCCATTCCCACATATTGGGAGCCTTGACCGGGGAAGATGTATGCAAGCTTGTGCATTTGTCTCACTTCTGAAATACTCTGTCAGTATTTATTTGGATTGTTGATGGCCCATCTCACAAGCGCTGCACCCCAAGTATACCCAGCCCCAAAGCTGGAGAGAACAAGGGTGTTGCCACGCTTCAACTTGCCACAATGCCACCACTCCGAGAGACACAATGGAATTGTGGCAGCGGTTGTATTTCCAAAGCGATCGATGTTCACCATGACTTTCGATGCATCGAGTCCCATCCGCTCTCTGCATGCATCAATAATGCGTAAGTTTGCTTGATGAGGTACAAGGTAATCAACATCATTCGCAGTTAGGTTGTTACGTTTCATAATTTCCTCTGAAACATCCGCCATACCAATCACAGCAACTTTAAAAACGGATTTTCCGTCCTGATACAGATAGTGCATTTTATTCTCAACAGTCTCATACGTTGCAGGATAAAGACTACCACCGCCTTTCATGTAAAGGTAGCATCCACCCGACCCATCGGCATAGAGGACGTGGTCAAGAATTCCAATGGTGGGGTCATCGCTAGGCTCGATGAGAACTGCGGCACCTGCATCTCCGAAAAGAATGCATGTATTGCGATCGGTATAATCAGTTATTGCACTCATTTTGTCAGCACCAATGACGGCAACTTTTTTGTATGCACCAGTTTCTATAAATTGAGTACCGACAACGAGTGCATAAATAAATCCAGAACATGCTGCAGAAAGATCAAACCCCCATGCTTTCTTCGCTCCAATTTTATCCTGGATGATACATGCAGTAGACGGGAAGAACATGTCCGGTGTTACAGAAGCGACGATGATCACTTCGATTTCTTCCGGATCAATGCCACGGTTTTTCAATACCATCTCGAGGGCTTTCGTGCCAAGATCGGAAGTTGCACCTTGCTCAAGGATGCGACGCTCACGAATGCCCGTTCTTGTCTGAATCCACGTATCTGTTGTATCGACCATTTTTTCGAGATCGGCATTCGAGAGAATTTTCTCCGGGACGTAATGGCCGACCGCAGTAATTGCAGCACGAATCCGACTATTTGATTGTATGCTCATCGTGTCCCTACCAATGCTTCCTGAATATGCTGATTAATATTCTTGCGCACCATCTCCTCCGCTTTCAGAATCATATTCTTAATCGCTTTCGGTGTTGATTTGCCATGTCCGATAATCGAAACTCCGTTTACTCCAAGAACTGGTACTCCACCATACTCTTCATAATCCATACTCTTGAGTACTGAACGCATAGTTTTCTGCATGAGAAGACCGATGAGTTTTCTCGGGAGATTTTTACTTACATAATGCTTCGTTCGTACCTTGAGGAACGAGGGAACGCTCTCGGCAAATTTGAGGAGAATATTCCCAACAAAACCATCACACACGACAACATGTGCTTTTCCCTTAAGGATGTCCCGTCCTTCGATATTACCGATGAAATTGACTTTACCACGTTCAAGAAGCTTGTAAGTGTCCTTTGCTGCCTCGTTTCCTTTTGATGATTCCTCGCCGATGTTTAAAAGACCCACTGTGGGATTTTCAATATGAAACATTTCTTGCGTATAAATGCTGCCCATTAATGCAAACTCGTACAGATGGTGCGGTTTGCAATCTACATTTGCGCCTGCATCCAGTAGCAGACAGATGCCCTGCTCTGTGGGAAAGAATGCACCAATGGTTGGTCGCCCAATTCCTTCGATGCGCCCAAGAATGAGCGTCGATGTCGAGAGCACAGCGCCAGAATGCCCAGCGCTGACAAAGGCATCTGCTTTATTCTCCTTATGCAATGTCATGCCCACACTGATCGATGAATCCTTTTTCTGTTTCAGAGCTGCTGTTGCAGGATCATTCATATCGATGACCTGTGCTGCGTCAATGATGCGATAGGAAAGTCCATTCACCTTTGCTCGTTGTAATTCATTCTGAAGGATTTGCTCCGCTCCTACAAAGAGGATTTCAAACCGATTGTGGGTTTCACGTAACGCTTCAATCGCACCCGCAACGACATTGTGTGGGGCATAATCTCCTCCCATGGCGTCAACGACAATGCGAATATGTGAGCGTTCCGTCTCCACGGTATCATGCTCAGGGTGTTATACTCCTAAAAGAGGAAATGACTTCTGAGCAACAATTATGCTTCTTTTGGAATAATGATTGACCGTCCGTTATAATATCCACAGTTAGGACACACACGGTGC
>JACQVI010000202.1 GCA_016209795.1 Ignavibacteriota bacterium | reverse complement strand
CTCACCTTCACCCAGTAGGCTTGTGCCGGCTGGATCGTCGTCGCAGCAAAATATCCGCCTGAATAGCCAAAGAAGTCTGCCGATGACATCGTTGCATCAGTAAAGGTGACACTGTCGACTGGAATTGGTTTTGAGATTGAGCCAATAAGGTTCCACTTATTCTGGAGTGAAATACACAGATCATAGACCGGTGTCCCGGGAATGCCTCCAAATTGTCCTCCAGAAAACTTTATCCAGTACCCACGACCAATGCTAAGCGTGTCAGCAAGAATGTATCCAGCCTCACTATCGTAACCAAAGCATCTGGATTCTGCTGATGGAAAGAGGAACGAGCATGAATAATTCCCATTTGGAGGAATCACCGGAACGGATACTAAGTTCCAGCCATCAGGCGCTGCTGTCGCAATGACTGGATAAAACTTAATGCACCAGTTGTTGCGCAGGCGTGTCTCTAACGGGTAGCCGTTCTTATTGATAAAAATCCATCCACCGGGTCGTGGTCCAGAAGAGTCTGCTTCGATGCCGACGAGTGCGGAACTGTCGAGTCCAATAGTTCCAACGTTGTCGTACTGGAATTCAATTGTGCCATCACAACGGTTGAGAATGATACGGAAGGTTGTCTCTTCACAAATGATGCCATAGGGCGAATGAGCTCCGATGGAGTCCCATTCCACAATAAACTGACACGTATCTCCACCATTTCCATAGAGAATGCGACCACAGTGGACGAAAGGTGAATCCTGTACAAGTGTGTGATCAGCCCAATATGCAGCAATGAAGTTTTTTGGTATGTTGTGTTGCTCTCCGCCTGGGATTGTCCAAAATTCATTGAAATACCCGTCCGAGTTTAGATGCTGTGTATCGGTCGCAGATGCTGTTAATGTGATGGCACCGTTGACACCGATCCATGCATAGCGGACAGTGTTTCCATTGAACTCCATTGGACCACCGATTTCAAATGGTCCTGCTGTACCGTCATCTCCTGCCTCAGCACGTGAGCCTGCGGACGATGGCAGGAAGAACTGTGAGGGAGGAATTAATGTACCAGAACCGCTAATGTTCTTTGGGACACACGTTTTTACCGTATCAGCATAAAAGTACTCGTTCCTAAGAGTGACCACTTGGTAACTAAACACTCCTGATGTTGTTGATTCTCCATTGAGATCCTGAGCTTGAATGTAGTATGTGATAATTGAGCCTGCTGAAGTAGCGGGGATGAAGCCGCTCCAGAGATTGCCGCCAATATTTGTCATGGAAATTCCACCAGAATCTTTGGTAACGCCGTTGATTGTGTAATACAGGATTGCCGAGGCCACGCCAGCACTCTCAGGATTTGCTACATTGCAATCTTCTATCTCTGCTCTGATTTCTCGTTCATCAGTTGAAAGTGTATTATTGAGTTTGTCAACCGACAGGAAGTTTGGGGGTGTATTACCTATGAGGGTCATAGAGTACCACCAATCCCAGACGAAAACGTCGAGCGAGTCTAATGTACTTCCTCCTCGGGCGTACCATCCCCTTCTAAGACTGTCAAGGGGAAAACCGTTACAATTTGATGGCCCACGATCATGTTCATAAAATTTCCAGACACGGGAGGGATAATAATAGTCATTCGGAGTTACCTTCAGACCATGAGCAGACCATTCCGTACGAGAATCTTTCGGATCAGGATGATAGGGAGGTGAATTTACCTTCATGGTGATAAAAAACTCCTCACTCCGTTGCACAGTAGGCTTATACCCGAGAACATCCATCGGAAGGACCTTAACTGAATTTGGTAGAGCTCTCACTGGAAAGCCACCACCACCCCACAGTTCCTCCCCGAAGGGATCAAACGATTGAACGGTACTTGGCGTATAGGTTGATATCCAGTTTGTATCAGTTGCTTCATCCCGAAACGGTGCGATCCACTGATCCAGATCAGAGCTATTAAGATAGTAACCCCAGGGAACGCACGGCGGATGATAAGGCGGATAACCCGGTCCCTGACCCTTATAGATGTTCGATTCGAAGAGACGAATAACAACGACTGAATCTAATGCTCCTATGTTGAACATTAGCCAGTACAGCGTATCTATCGTCCCAGTAGCTGGTGCTGTAAATCTCATCGCCATCACATCTTTGTGGAAGGCACCAAAAATATTATTATTGGGTGGTAAACATATAGACCAGGGTGGACATGGTGGAGGAAAAATAAGCTGATCAGAACAGACCACGGTACTTGAAGGCTTTAACAGACGCTGCCTGAACACCTCGAATGCACTCTCTCCTTGGTGAAGTGGGATGACTTCATCGTCTGGACTAACAAGAAGGCGTTCTTGAGCAATAGCTGTAGTTGTTAGTATCAGCACTATCAATATTTTTTTCATAAAGCTCCCCACGAGAAAAGAATTATTGAATCAAAAGCATTTTTTTGACGGCAATGAATTTCTCTGTTTGCAACCTGTAGAAGTATACTCCACTCGGTTTGTTATTTGCATCCCAAGTAACCGTATACTCGCCAGGTGCCTTCTTTTCATTCACAAGCGTTGCAACTTCTTGTCCTAAGACATTGAAAACCTTAAGAACTACGTGACTGTGATCCGCAATCTGTAATCTGATGTCTGTCCTGGGATTGAACGGGTTGGGGTAGTTTTGATCGAGAGCAAATGTTAATGGAATCTCAGACGATCCCTCAAGTCTCAATGAGATTTGTGATTGAGGATTTGCAATTTTGATAGAACCATAATCTCTCAGCAATACTGTACTCTTATCCAGGCAAAGCCATGCTTGTACTGCTTGATTCTTTAGCTCCCAACTTATGGTCAGGGGATACGCTGCTGATGAAATAAGGATAGGAAACTCCTGTGCTTCTTTGCCGTCGATGACTTCAAGCATACGTCCAGAAGCAAAGCGTACATCCATGCCTACAGGTGCTGGTGGTGGAAGTTCGAAGATGTTTATAGGTGATTTTACTTGACCGTTATCGCCAAAATAAAGAGTCTGCTTGTAGCCTGCGTTGTCAACAACAATGAGTTTACTCATCTGCATGAGTTCTGAGGACACTGGATTATCAAACTTTTGTGGAGTTGCTGCAGCACTCATGTGCAACAAAGGATTTTGACCAGTGGCATTTATTTTCACCCAATATCCCTTACCCGGCACAATCGTATCCTCAAGGTAATATCCCACACCACCATCGAAGCCAAAGAACCCAATGGAAGACATCGTTGCTTCGGTGAAGGAAAGACTACCAACCGGTACTGGCTTAGAAATAGAGCCAATCATGTTCCACTTATCGAAGAGTGGAATATCAAGACTATGAATTGGTATGCCGGGGATACCAACGATTTGATCTCCACGAAATTTTAGCCAACAACCTTCTCCCCTGGTTAACTCACCAGGATCATCACTTCGGTAGTGAAAACATGGAGATATTGAACTTGGAAATAGTAACGAACGTGAATAATTCATATTAGGCGGTATCACGGGCACGGACACTATATTCCATCCATCTCTGATTACTACTGGGATAGCTTGATAAATTTTCATGCACCAGTTGTTGCGGGGACGAGTTTCTGTGGGATAGCCATTCTTATTGACAAAAATCCATCCACCCGGTCGTGGTCCTGTGGAGTCTGCTTCGATGCCAACGAGTGCGGAACTGTCGAGTCCAATAGTTCCAACATTGTCGTACTGGAATTCAATTGTACCGTCGCAGCGGTTCAGTATAATGCGGAAGGTGGTTTCACCACAATCTGGTCCAAGGGTCTTGAGAAGACCAAGTGAATCCCACTCTACCACAAATTGACACGTATCTTCACCATTCCTGTAAAGAATCCGACCACATTGGATGAACGGTGAATCTTGTGCGAATTGGTGGTTTGCCCAGTACGCAGCGATAAAGTTTTTTGGTATGTTGTGCTGGGCTCCGCTTGGGATTGTCCATAATCCATTGAAATATCCGTTGGAGTTGAGATGCTGAGTATCGGACTCGGATGCTGTTAATGCAATGGCACCGTTTACGCCGATCCATGCATAGCGGACAGTGTTTCCATTGAACTCCATTGGACCACCGATATCAAATGGTCCTGCTGTACCGTCATCTCCTGCCTCAGCACGTGAGCCTGCGGACGATGGCAGGAAGAACTGTGAGGGAGGAATTAATGTACCAGAACCGCTAATG
>JACQVI010000200.1 GCA_016209795.1 Ignavibacteriota bacterium | reverse complement strand
GAATAACTTTGTAGAATAAATTTTTTCTATTGAAACTTGCAGCGAAATTTATTGGTGAAAGTAAGCTGAGCTGTGAAATTATGTCTCGCTGCACTTCGGGAATGGCAGTCGCCGTGAACGCGGCGATTGGTATCGAAGGAAATGTCGTTCGTAACGTTTTTAGCTGACGATACTCTGGTCGGAAATCGTGTCCCCATTCTGAAATACAATGTGCTTCATCAATGGCAAAGACTTCGATATTCAACTTTTGCAGAAACGGAATGAAGTTGGGAAGCAGAATGCGTTCGGGTGCGACATACAACAGTTTGATTTTGTTTTTCAACAACTCCGTTTGGATTTTTTGTATCTCATCCAATTGCAAACTGCTGTTGATAAACGCAGCGGGAATTCCATTGCTGTTCATACTATCAACTTGGTCCTTCATCAATGCAATGAGGGGCGAAACGACAACTGTTATTCCACTGTTGAGTACCGAAGGCAATTGAAAGCACAACGATTTTCCACCACCTGTTGGCATTAAGACAAACACATCTTTCTTTGCAAGAATGTCAGTGATGATTTCTTCTTGCAAAGGATGGAACGAGGTGTAGCCGAAGTATTTTTTGAGAGCGTGGTGCAGATTCACTTGGGATTATTGGTATTATTGAAATTACCGATACAAATCATTCTTACAATTCGTTTCATAACAAGTGACTTACTTCCTTCTCATTAACAGAACATACATAAAAAAAGCAACTACAAATCCAACAAACCAAGCATAATCATACAGAAATCTTAGATCTTCCACTATCAAGCCGATCAGTGCAACGATAACTCCTGAAGTAAGTGCGAAGATTGCCTTCACATTGAAGCCATGCTTGTACTCGTACTCCCCATTTCTGAGGTAGAGATCTTTCAAGTTGAGGTTTCGCTTACGGATAAGGAAGTAGTCAGCAATAAGCACACCAGCAATCGGACCGAGAAAGCTTGAGTATCCGACCAACCAGCCGAAGATGTATGTACCGTAATCTAAAAGCAACTTCCACGGCATCATGATAACGCCGATAACCGCTGTAATCAGTCCACCAGTTTTGAAATTGATTCTCTTCGGAATGATATTGGCGAAGTCGTTTGCTGGTGAGACAACATTCGCGGCAATATTTGTCGTCAATGTGGCGATAATGAGTGCAATCATCGAGAGCAGGATAATAAGAGGATTTTGGAACTTTGCCAGAAGGACAACAGGATCCCAAATTGCTTCACCAAAGATTACAATCGTTGCTGAAGTAACCGCTACGCCGATGAAGGAGTAAAGCGTCATCGTTGGTGGAAGCCCAATCGCCTGTCCGAGCATTTGTGCACGTTGACTTTTGGCGTACCGTGAGAAATCAGGAATGTTCAGCGAAAGAGTTGCCCAAAAGCCTACCATGCCTGTAAGTGATGGCATGAAAAATTTCCAGAATTCACCAAACGATTGAAACTTACTCGGTTGAGAAAGAATCGGTCCCAAACCACCGCTACGTTCATATGCCCACCAAAATAATCCTAAACCAACAAGGATCAAAAACGGGGCAGCTAACGATTCAAGCCAACGAATGGATTCTGTCCCTTTGACAATGAAGTAGACATTCATCAACCAGAAGAGTGCAAAACTTACCCACGATCCAGCACTGAAGTTTGCCCACGCTGGAATGAGAATGTTTAGCATGGCATTCATCGCCTGCCCACCAATCCAGGTTTGAATGCCAAACCATCCACAAGCGACAATCGCACGGAGAAGTGCTGGAATGTTTGAACCAATTGTCCCGAAGGAAGCACGTGCAAGAACAGGAAATGGTATCCCATATTTCGTCCCAGCATGTGCATTGAGTATCATGGGAACCAGTACAATGAGGTTACCCAATGCGATCGTGAGTATCGCCTGCCACCAGTTCATCCCACCTGCGATCAGACCACTGGCAAGCATGTACGTCGGAATGCAGACAGACATTCCAATCCACAAGGCAGCAATATTGTAGGTAGTCCATGAGCGCTGAGAAATTTTTGTCGGTGCGATGTCTGCATTGATGAGGGGACTGTGGTCGATTTGAGAGACGTCTATCTCAACCAACTCTGAGAGTTTTGCGTTTTCCATGAAGGACTCTTCCTTTCAATTGAATGAGAATATAAGATTTTCTTGTACGCAAGGCAAGACGATAAGGAACTTTATGTTAGTAAGTGATCATCCCATGTAAATTTAGCGTATGGCTGCTTTGTAAGCTTTCCAGTTGTACATTTTGATTGCCGAGTCGACCACTGCACTTTGTGCCAGATAGAGCACAACGAATTTGTACTCAGTATCCAATGGAATTTCCATAATCTGTGTCTCAGAGAGGTCATCTCCTGGATTCTTCGGAAGCAGTGGAATGTGCTGGACTCGAGAAGTTCTTTTCAACACTAAGGGGTGTGAGATGACGAGGTTCACTTTTCTCTTCAATAGGTATTCAAAGGGTGCTATACGCTGATGTCCGGGAACAAATCCGATGAAGTATCCGCTATCTGCAATCCATCGATCGTTCACACCGAGCATATCGATTGTCTTCAAGCCTGAATAATATGGGATTGCTCCTGCAGCCGTCGTGCCAATGACGAGGCTTGTATCGTCTTTGAACATTTTACCTAAAACCTTTCCAATCCCAATCCAGTTCTCGTAAGGGTTTATCAGATGTCCATGAAGTTGTCGGATGTCCTCAATGCCGTCCTCAATGTTATATTTGAATGTCGAGCCATGATAAAAGCTTCCAATCGGTATTAACACTACAAGGGCAACCTGTAGAGCCGTCCGTTTGATATACTGAAAAATCAACCAGCCAAGTACAATGAAGAACAACGGAAGACTTGGAACCAAAAACCTGAACTCCATAAAGTCACCACCGATTTTCACGACGTAGGATAACCACAGTGTAAAGATAAGACAAAGAATAACAATCTGCAGGTTAGATTTTTTAAACAGTTCCTTCACTGCAGCAATCCAGATAAATGGAAATGGGAAGAGGAGATAAGATAGAGTGAAAAGATATAGATAATTCAAGCCTCTTGTAATGGAAGTCTCAGTGGCGACCTTAATATAGAACGAGTTGGGAAGAATATCACCATAGTATGAAAGTTTCCAGAAGAACCATCCACCAACAACGATAAGGATTGGAGCAGTCAACATAAACAGGAGTTTCATTCTCGAAGCCCAAACCGTGTGTCCTCTAAAGATCGTTATCACTGGTATAGAAACGATCACTATACTGAGGATTGCAGAGTCAAGGCGTGTGAGAAGAGTGAGCGTTATGAGTCCAGAAAGTAATGCAATTCTTGTAGTCGTCCAACTTTTCAAAATCCATCCTTCCAGCACAAAAAAACAGCTCGCTATAAACAGAGAAGCCTGCATCTGCGTTTCCAATCCACCGGTTGCAAAGGAACTAAATGTATAATTTGTGCCTAAGAGAATGACAGTGATTACACCCGCAACTCTGGATGTCATAAGGAGATAAGAAGTTTTGTACGTGAATGTGAGTGTAAGAATGAAAAAGATCAATCCCAATGTATATGAGAAACTAACGGGATCGATACCGATAGAGATTCCAAAGCTCATGAGAAGTGTCCATAGGAAATTCGTGTACCCCTCAATGCGCTCGTTCGGGTTCCACACTAAACCGTAACCTTCAATAAGGTTCTGAGCATAGCGGAAGGAGATGAACGCATCATCCTGAATGAAGCGATGAGACCATGCAAGCAGAATTAAGCCAAAGATGACGAGGATAAGGAGGAGATTAAAATCGGTTTTGTTAAGATGCTCTAACCGGTAAGTAATTGGTTTGTCTGCTTTTTCTTTCTTGGTAGACATCTTTGTTGGATCTCCATCAATTCTTCAAAGTCACTTTGCTACCATGTATGCCCCAGACGTTTCAGGAAATCTCGCGCTTGCGTGTTGCCCAGATGAGCTGCTCGTTTGAACAGTTCGACGCCTTTTGCAGTATCGCCTTGCTCAGCGTAGGTTTGACCAAGGTTGTAGTATGCTTCCGTATTTAAAGAGTCCATGCTCAAAGCCTTTTGAAACAAATCGATAGCGAGCCGATACTCACCACGCTCGGCATAGACGCTCCCTAAATTGTTATAAGGCTTCGCCTGTGTGGAATCAATGGAGAGCGCTCTTCGGTAGAAGGCTTCTGCCTCCATAAGTTTTCCCTCATGGTACAATCGATTTCCGGTATCTAACGAAAAGTTGAGAAAAAGTTGTTTGACAACTGCATTATTGGGATAGGTCTGCATCCATCGATCAAATGTCTCGACGATGATCTGATCAGTGTTACCACCTCTACGCTTAAGATTGTTCATAACATTTGTGTAGCCTTTGTGATCGTCTGGATATATGGAGATGTACCGATTCCACAGATCGATTGGACCATGGATATCTTTGATTTGGTGATAATATAGTGAAAGATTTAACGTCCCAGAATACATGGCAGCTTGAGAGAAGATGCGTTGATCGAGTAACGCTTTGTACCTGTTGATCGATGAATCAGCGGTAGCATTGAGTGTAAACCATATGAGGGAGTTCATGAGAGATAGAACAATTATCATAGTGAATGTTTTCATTGTTGAAAAGTGTTTTTCGTTGAGGGAAACAAGAACGGCTAAGAGCGAGATGATGTACGCATACGGTGCTGCGATGTCCCAATCCCGCGCTGTTCCCAAATCAAACTTGGCAACGAGAATGAACAGTATGACCGGCACAATTGCAGCAAGCAAGAACTTGTTAATTGTTGATTGGACAATCGATTGTTTCTTAGCCAACAACACACCTGTTATGAGAAAGAACGCCGTTGGGCATAAAAGAAGAAGCAGATTTAATAGATCGATGGCATGGTAGGCAGAAAATAACGTGTACGCTGAAGAGTATATTTCAACATAATCACTCGGCTGAACGAGTGGAAGATAATGCTTGTGTGGCACGTGAGCATAGTATTGATCGATTTGAAAGTTTATTGCAAATAGCAAAAGGATCACACCCGCGAGAGATAACCAAAATCCAAGAAACACATCTTTTATGTTCTTATTCTTCGCCTCACGATACGCAAGGTAGAGTAATGATGGAAGCAACAATACCGTGAGGTAATGAACAAGGGTTAGCAGTAAGAATGTTATAGCAACGACGTAAAATCGGATTTTACGCTTCAACAGTAAAATAGTAACCAGTATGTACAGAGAAAGACCAAAGAGTGTGACAGGATATGTTTCCACATACCCGAAGAACAATTGCATGTACGGCAGAACTAACACACTGCAAAAGGAAAGAAAACGATCAGTAGCGCCGGAAAAGAGAAGCCTAACAGATATAAATACTGCAATGATGAACCCAATTCCTAACACAAGATCGGCAATAAGGAAAATATCTAAAAATTTCTTGTACGTTGTCACCTTAAAGAGATCCATGAAGGAGTAAAAGTAATACGTGGCAATTGGCTCGTTCCGAGGATCAACGGCTTCAATTCCTCGGGAGGCTTCTGAATAATTCTTCGCAAGATACATGCTATCTCCCAGCAACGGAGCTTTAACCCGAAGCAGGTATGCTGCTATGACGAACACACCAATGACAATGATCAGGAAACGTAAAGGTTTTCTCTCCATGATAGCGGAAACTGCTGCGATGAACGTATCAATATTGCATCGATTGATGGTGAAGATCGTTGCGACAATCAAGAAAGGGTAGAGGATAACATAGTGAATTGGCAGGAATCCCAAGAAATGAAACCCCCAGTGTAAACCTGAAGGATAGAAATAGCCAGCGATGTATAAACCGACAAGGAAAAGTGAAAATACAATAGCCAGGCGCAATGGATTTCGTTCCATGCAGCTATTATACGCTGAATGGTGTACAAAATCAAACGGTACTATGCAGCTATTTTTGACTGGGTGCGACGGAAAGTATTTTCTTTAAACCATCATCATCAATTTTGAGGAGATCGACTTTTGGCAGCCGTGGTGTTAGCTCAATCCAGTTCGGATCTCCTTGAAACACCGCTTTAAACAGCGGCAGCGATTCCTCAACCCGTCCGGCATTTACAAGAGATACTGCTGTCCAATACTTCATTTCTAAATTGTCAGGCATCATCTTCATAGCGGCACCATATTCTTTAAGTGCGCCATCGATGTCATTGTGCTCGGTGGCAAGGTCGCCCTTGTTCATATGCTGGTACGCTCGATGAACGTTAACAAGTCGACGTAATTCGTTGAGCGGTTCAGGATGATCTTCAACCCGAAGCTCCATCAGACAGTCAACCCATGGTCTGCCAGTTGATTTCCCACTGACTATGAGAATTGCAGCTGACTGTTTGCCACGAATGTCTCCTCCTACTTCCTGAGCAGCATCCAGTGCAGCAAGCAGACGGTCAGCGAGATCGCCGTTCGTTACTCGATACGCTGCTGCCATCGCGGGCCAAACTTTGTCGTTGAGCATGAGGTTTGCCTGGACTGAAAATTGCTCGCCGACGATGTGTCCAGCATCGGGAATACATTTTCTACCTGTGTGTGCCGCAACGTTACCCTTCGCATCGATCATTGCAACCTGTCGGACAGCCTCACCGGGATCGGAAGCAAGCAATCCCTCCAGTGCCTGCTTCGCAGTTTTTCGAGCACGCATCAGCTCAAGTCCCAATGGACCGTATGCAGGATCGACAAACGATTGTGTTGCAACTGCACCAACACCTGCTTCTGCCCAAGTTACTAGTGATCCGACGGAAAACCAGTGCGATTGCACAGCTACACCCATTTCTCCAGTGACAGAATCCCGTGCGACGATAGAGTAAGTGTGGATGGGATGCTGTTGAGAAGAAAGTTGTGTACTCACCAGCAATACAAGCGTTACAGAAAAAACTAAGTTACTCATAGGGAATCCCCTTCTATATGAGAATTCAGTTAAGGATTTCTTTGCGATTGAACACTCCAGCACGATCGAGGACTTGTCGAATGTTTGCCTTTTCTTTATCTGTGAGTGAAAGTAACGGACTGCGAACAAAGCCGCCTTCATATCCCATCAGCGAGCATGCACATTTCAATCCCGCCACACCGTAGGTGTCGGTGACGTCTTTGTTCACAGGGACAAGCTTGGCTTGAAGATTCTGGGCTTTCTGAAATTCTCCTTGTTCAAAGAGCTGCTGAACCTCAACGCACTCGTTTGGCAAACAGTTAGCCAGCGCAAGAATCCCAGCACGAATACCGAGTTTGAGCGCGGGATACCAAGTCGAAGCGGATCCGGCAATAAGGTTGAAATCGCTTGACGCGACCTTTTTGAATGTTTCAAGTTGAGCAATGTCGCCCAAGCTATCTTTCATGCCGATGATGTTTGGCTGTTGGCTGAGAACTTTTACTGCCTCGACAGAAATGTTGAGGTGTGTGAACTTGGGAACATTGTAAATGAGGATGGGGATTTCAGAAGTTTCCGCGATAACAGTAAAGTGATGAATAAGCGCCCTATCGGTCATCTGCTCGCCATAGTAGGAGGGAGTGAGAACCAATGCCGCATGAGCGCCAAGTTTAGCAGCTTTGTTCGTCAGCTTGATTGTCTCACCGGTTGACTCGAGTCCAGTGCCGGCGAGGATGATTCTGTTTTTCTTGGCAGATTGGACAGTCAACTCGATGAGTTTGAGTTTTTCTTCTTCACTCAGATAAGGTGTTTCACTGTTGGAGCCGAGAACGAGATAGCCTGAAAGCGGAGCAGTGTTCCATCGTTCAATGTTGCGGACGAAGGTGTCGTAATCGACATCGCCGTTTGTGTTGAACGGAGTGATGACGGGAGGGAGGATGCTAGTGATAAGCATTATCGATAAGCTTCTTTCCGATGCTTGATTCGATAGACAAGAATTTTTCTCTTGTTGTCGTCTACAACATACAGTATCCTATAGTTGCCACTTCGGATGCGGTAGCCCTCTTCGGAAGTAAGTTTCTGGACTCCAAAGGGACGAGGATCGTTAGCGAGCAAAGCTATACGCTGCGAAATGCGTACAACTTCTTTAGTTGGAAAAGAGTCGAAGTCTCGCTGAGCTGAAGGTTTAATGATGATTTCGTATGCCACGTTTCTTCAGATATTCATTGAGTGTCATATCTTTGCCGCGCACACGCTTTGCTGTTTCGAGGTCTCTTTGATCCTCAAGAAGTTCAATAAGTTCACTGAAGGCAGGGCTTTTCCGTAACCGTTCCCATTCTTTACGTGGAATACGAATTTCTTTCTTTGTTTTCGTTAGCATATGAGTTCCTCTGAATTATTCACTGAAAGATAGAAAAAATCTCAGGCAAGATCAACATTATTTGAACGGAGTGATAACTGGAGGGAAGATGCTGTTATGGAGAGGTAAGACATCAATCCAAGTCTTCTATTGTGACATCACCCTAACCCTCTCCTGTGAGGAGAGGGAATGTATTCATCATCATGACGAGGGAAGATCTGTGGTGACTTTCCCATAGATAGAGCCAATCACCACACCCACGATAGCAAATTGCAAAAGGTAATACACACCTTCTAACAGAAGCCAGGTCGAGAGAGAAGAAACTTGTTGCTTGCCGGCTTCAGCGAGGACGGCGTTGCTTCCCATGAAGATTCCCATGAGAATTCCGAATTTCAAACCTTCCTTGATTGGACTGTTGCCCCGCCGAAAGAGCGGATAGAGATACGAAAGCACCAATCCTTGAAGAATCATCGAAGCGAGACCGAGAGGGATAATAGGTTCCTTTCGTGTGAAGATGCCGAGTTGGTCATAGACATCTTTGAAAATTACAAGATGCCAGAATGCGGCGATGATGAACGTGATAACAATGTATCCTAACGCTGCAAGCCAGAATTTTTTTGTGATCATAGAGTTCTCCTTAGAAATTGGATAACGTGCAAAAGTTTACTTGACTTACTGGATGATTCATGAGCTACGCTACAGTTCTCAGGGAACAGGGTGATGATGGGAGAGAAGATGCGTACTATAGAAATATCATTCATAGAAAACACACTAATCTTAGCTTTATGCTGAACAGTAATCTTCACGTTACTTTACTTAAAAAGATCGGTTTGAGACGCTTGTTTTCTTCTTTTTTGTTTTGGTTCTGCAACTATTAGATTTTCGTGTTTAGTATCTTGATACCTCACAGTCATCGGTTGTCCATCAAAATCCACTGCTATTGCACCTTTTTCAATCAAAACTTTATTTGCGTTGGTTTCACCCTGCTCAGGATTTCTCACATAGACTGTTCTTCCTTTTCTTAACCCATCAATGACGCCAGCCCAAGTTCCGCCTTTACTCTGTGATTCTACAACATAGATTTCTTTTGCTAAGCCATAGATAATTGGATTTCGAGCCATTGCAAGCTGCGCACTCCAGGGGGCTTTGGGGAAAAATGTACTGAGCACTAGGATATCTCCTTCAACAATTTGAGTATAATATTTTTTGATACCAGAACCAAAAGTCATTACGCCTTGTGGAAGGACGATAATACTGTGTCCTTTGTATTTGAGGGATGAATCTAAGGCTTGTTTGTCAACGCCTTTTGCAAAACCGCTGACCACAACTTTATATTGCTGTGAAGCAAGTCGAGCAATGTTATCGGTGAACTGTAATGCAATCTCAGATGCATCTCGGGATCCAACAATAGCAACCGAATCCTCCTGTAAGATTTTCTTATTCCCTTTGATGTACAGAAGCGGTGGGGCGTGTATAGATTTCAGATTTTCTTTCAGTGTTGTCGAATATTCGGGAGAAGAGATGGGAATAATTTCAAATCCTTGTGATAATAAGTCTTCTAATAAGAAAGAATAATTAGGCAATTCATTTTTCGCCGCTTGCAGATTCATACAATCCGTTGGTGATAACTTATATTTTTTCCTCCATTCCTTTTCAGAAAGGCCGAAGAAATCTTCTACACTAATCTTTGCTTGTTGAAAAAGAGTAGTAAGCAGCGTGTTGATTTTTGCATTTCCCCACCGGGGAATTTGCGTGAGTGCAATCCAGTATGGGGCCTCGGAGTTTGTTATCATTGCAAATCTCCTCCCACTGTTTTTGCAATGATGAGTGGGCCAATTTTTACAGCACCAAGATGTGTCAATAGTTTCCCAATTTCTTTTATACTTGCACCACTATCATAAATATCATCAATAAGCAAAATGGATTTTCCAATTATTTCGCTTGGTTTTGTATATGCGAATGCACCTGCAACATTGTCGTATTTGAGAAGATAATTTTGGAAGACTTTCTGTGGCCGGGTGTGTTTTATCTTCTTAAGATTGTGTGACAGAGGAATGTTTAAAGCAGTTGCTATTTTCCCGGCAAAATGCTTGACTAAGTCTCCCGATTCGGTCGGTGGAACATAGAGAATTAAGTCAAATTTTTCTTTGCCAAATTGTTTTCTGAATGCTCTTAGAGTTTGCTTTAAAAGGGCATCTGGAAAGTCGCCGCCGTTTTCATATTTGCATTTATGAATCAGTGACCCAACATTTGTTGCACCATAATACGACGAAGCAACACCATTGACTAAATTTATCTTTGTATCTTCTACCTCCACAAGAGGAAAATAGGTGTTGTGAAATGCTTCAACTTTTTCTTTCCACTTTTGCGTGTAATAAACTTTTATGCTTTTCTTGACATCATTATCACATTTGCCACACGGTTTGATATGTACATCGCCTAAAAAATCCTGCAGAAAACTCATTCGACACTCTTTTGTTTCAATATATTGCAACATTTTATCCAAGTCTTTTAATTTTGAGCTCCGTAGATCTTCAAATGATCCGGTATTAAGTTTTGGAGCGTTAAATTGATACTCGTATTTCCTTTGTTTTCCATAAGAAACTTCACGTATGATAGTTTGTTCCAGCAAATCTGCCCTAATGACTCGTACCTGTGTTTGTTTTAAATTTGTGACTCGCATCAGTTCCCGTTCACCCAAGGGCTCTTTTTTCAATGCGCCGATCACTCGCTCGTATTTTTCAAGTGATGGTCTGGAAGTGTCTATGAAAGCTTTGGGAAGGTCAATATCTTCGGGAGTGAAGAAAAGAATTAGGTACGTGGGCTGTCCATCACGCCCCGCTCTTCCTATTTCTTGATAATAATGTATCGGCGAGGCGGGAATTTGTGTGTGAATAATAAATCGGATGTCTGGTTTATCAATTCCCATCCCAAGAGCATTTGTTGAGATGACACACTTCCAACGATTATTAAGCAAACCTTCTTCTATCTCTTTTCTTACCTCACCCTCTAACCCAGCATTGTACGCAACTGAAGATATCCCAAGATATTCAAACCAGCGAGAATAGATTTCCGTGTTGATTCGTGTCCCAGTGTAAATGATTCCATTTCCAGGAATCTTACTGATAGTCGCCCCAAGCCAGGCCAACTTCTCATCTTCGGAATTCACTTTCACTACCCTCAAATGAAAATTATCTCGCAGGAGATTACCACGAACGCAATGTGTATTTCCTCCCATTTGTTTCACGATATCTTCCTCAACACGTTTCGTTGCAGTTGCTGTGGTTGCAAGCACGGGGAAGTGAGAAGGAAGTAAATTTACCAAGTTGATAATTCTGCGAAATGCTGGACGAAAGTCGTGTCCCCAGACAGAAATGCAATGTGCTTCATCCACAACGACCATCGAAAGGTTCATTTGTCGTGTCGCTTCAATCCAGTCAGTGTTTTCTTGACGTTCGGGTGCAATATACAGAATTTTAATTTTTCCTTGCTTTGCTTGCTCAATGATGGATTGATTCTCTCCATCTGCTTGTTCGCTGTTAATACATTGAGCAGGGATCTTTAACGCATTGAGCTTTTTTACTTGATCCCGCATCAATGCAATGAGCGGAGAGAAAATCACCGTAGTTCCACTTAACTGTGTTGCAGGAAATTGATAACACAGTGATTTTCCGAATCCTGTTTTTTCGATAAGTAAAACACGCTTACCCTGAAGCACGTTTTCAATGGTATGCCACTGTGTATCATAG
>JACQVI010000022.1 GCA_016209795.1 Ignavibacteriota bacterium | reverse complement strand
GCGCATGGTGTGCCGTCTCTCCTTCGTTTGTGATAGATGAATACAAATATACTACATCACACGCGAGATTCGACACGCCTAGAAAAATATTTTTTATGAGTTTTTCAACAACCTGCTAGAAGGAATCCTCGCCTTCTGTTGGAGGATATCTTGGAGGCCTCCAGTAAAATAAAAGACTACACTGTGAATCTTTCTTATGAGGAGTTCCAAAAAGATGATAAGACCAAGGATGCTGTTGTTAGAAACTTTGAAATAATAGGTGAAGCAGCTAATAGACTACCAAACACCTTCAGAGAGAAACATCGTCATATAGAATGGCTCAGAATCATTGGAAAACTTATTAGTGATATTGGGACGTTGATGAAGGAACTAAATTCCTAGCATCTGTCAACACACGATTAAAGAGCAAGCGTTGAATCCTGTCTGTCTCAATAAGAGGGTATCGCTTCACCACGTTAACACTTGAAACAGCGACGTGTAGTCATCCGTCCACAATTTATCGCTTGCATGGGTAGCAGTCGGATACGAGCTGGCGTGGATAATTTCGTCGCTCGTCAGGAGCGTTTCGTTGTTTGTCACTAACACCCACTTTGAGTAGGTTCGAAAGAATTCGTCCTCACGGTTGTAATCCACAATATATGCCCATCGATAGCCGGCATGTTCAGCTAACGCAGCAACCACCGGATAGAAATCAATGTACTTGCACGTGATATGTAGGGCAAGCACTCCCTCAGGTTTGAGGTGGCGTCGGTAAATGTCAAACGCTTCCTTCGTCAGCAGATGAACAGGTGGTGTATCACTGTTAAAAGCATCGAGAACCAAGACATCAAACTCTTGCGGTGATTCGTTTTCCAACGAAAGCCGCGCATCGCCTAACACCACATCCACCTTTCCTCGACAGTTTGTAAGGTAAGTAAAGTATTGCTTAGCAAGCTGCTGAACGTCAGGATTAAGCTCGTAAAAGCGAATGTAATCATCAGGACCTGCCCAGGCAGCTAACGTTCCGACACCAAGTCCGATCACTCCAATCCTTCGTCGATCCTTCTTGGGAAGATTTCGTAGGCAAAATCCTATACCACTTTTGTAGGTGAAGTACGCCGTCGGTAATTGCTGAAATTGCGGAGAAAGATACTGCAAGCCGTGGAGAATTTTTCCATGCCGCATCGTGCGATGGAGAAACTTTGGCTGCTCAACGCCGTACTCAGCAATAGAAAGTGTTCCATAAAAATTGCGCTGGTTGTTGATCGTATATTGACGTGCAACGCTTCGCACTTCTTGAAGCTCATAGCCGAACGCCATCACTCCAACAACGATCAACGCCCATGCCCAGCGAGGCTTTCCGTTATACAGAACACTCTGCTTATCACTAAAGAGCACAATCAACATAAGCAGTACGCAGACAAGCAAGCCGACTTGAAACTCAGAATAGTCATCAAAGATGATCGGTGCAACGATCGCAACAAAAACTCCGCCAATCGCTCCGCCTGTTGCAATACTCAAGTAGTATGATGTGAGAAAGTGTGGTTCTGGTTTGAGTCTCACTAATTCTCCATGACACACCATGCATGCCACGAACAACACAACAGGAAACACTGTAAGTGAAAGGAGTAGCGGAGGATCTTGTCTCATCAGCAGCACGACAATCACTGCCGCATATCCCAGTACAAGCCCAATCCCAAACCATAGGCGTGAGTACCAGGATGGCTTATCGAAGCAAATGACGAAGGAAAGCAGATAGAGGATAAGCGGCACAACCCAAAGAAACGGCACAACGGCAATGTCCTGACAGAGTTTGTTTGTGGTTGCAAGCAACATGATCGAAGCAGATGCTGGAAGTGCAAACCATAAGGTTCTGGTGCGGACATCAGGAGCTTTTAGCTTTGCGACCTCATCCGATGCCAAAGTTCGGGTTTGGACGACGGCGTCTGTTGAAGTATTGACAGTTGTGGGATTCATTTTGCTCCGCCACACATATACTGCACAGAGAGAGCACACCAGAGCGAAGAGACCCATCCCCCACGACCAGCCGATTGCTTGTACGTTCCGTGAAAGCGATGGTTCGAGTAGCAAGGGAAAAATTACCAACGCCAGTAACGACCCAACGTTGGAAAGTGCAAAGAGTCGGTACGGTGACGAGCTTGTCTTTACATAGGTAAACCATCGTTGGATGAGAGGACTGGTAGCTGAAAGCAAAACATAGGGTAACCCAATCGATGCCGTCAATAGAGTGATGATTTGCCATGTTGGGTTGCTCTCGGGCGTCGGCTTCCAAAACTCTGATGGTATCACGGGTAGAAACAAGAGAGATAAGATGAGTAAGCCGATATGTAGCAGTGCTTGCCGCCGCCGCTGAAGCCACTTTGTTAGCAGATGAGCATAGGTATAACCAACGAGAAGAAACACCTGGAAAAACAGCAGGCACGTTGTCCACACTGCCTGACTTCCACCGAACCACGGCAGAATGTATTTTCCAATCAGCGGCTGAACGAGAAAAAGCAGAAAAGCACCGCTGAAGATCGTGAGAGCAAAGAGAAGCGTAACTCCAGATTGCTTTGGCTCTGTGTGCTCATGTTCCTGCTGCATCATGTTAACAGAATTTACTCGGATGCTTTGTTTTCAGCAGGCTTTGATTCTGCTTTCGTTTCGGACGTTGATTCGGTTTTAGGCTTGGTTTTTGTTTCGGTCTTGTCAGGTAATTGTTTCTCACCTTCTGTTGAAGATTTGTTTTTATAATCGGTACGATAGAAGCCGCTTCCCTTGAATACCAATCCAACACCGCCAGCAATGATCCGAACAAGTGCTTCTCGATTACAGGAAGGACAGCGAACCAACGGGTCATCACTGATCTTTTGAAATTCTTCAAACTGATATGAACATGCTTTACAACGATACGTATATGTTGGCATAATAAGTGAGTAGTTAATTGTTAGTTCTTAGTGGTACACAGTGTTTGCAACATCGCATAACGCACATCTCATAGAGCACATCTCAAATCTAGAACTTGCGCCCGCTGAAGCTTTGCGCAAGCGGGTCGGAAATCCAAAATCTATTAATATCCTTCTCTCAATTTCTTCAATCCGCTCTGGAGTCGCTGCACGGCTTTTTCCAACTCTTTCATCGAGGCAGCGTATGAGAGGCGCAGATAATTCTTCGCACCGAAAGCACTTCCCGGCACAACGGCAAGCTGCTCTTCTTGCAACAGGAAGTGACTCATGTCCATGTCATCTTTGATCAGTTTATCATCAACCCTTTTCCCCACAAATGCTTTCACTGATGGGAAGAGGTAGAATGCGCCTTTGGGGATTTGAAGCTCAATCCCTGAAATCTTTGAGAGTTGTTCAGCGACAAAATCCCGACGACGCTTGAACTCTGCAACCATCGCATCGGTATCGTTGGATGGGGCTGTCAGCGCCACGACAGCCGCTCGCTGTGCGATGGATGTAGCATTCGAAGTTATTTGACTCTGCACCTTCGCCGCTGCTTCAGCAACCGCTTTTGGTGCACCAAGGTAGCCGATACGCCAGCCTGTCATCGCATATGCTTTTGAAACCCCGTTCACCGTAATAACGTGATCCTTGATTTGCTTGATGGCACCAATGCTGAAGTGCTTCACCCCGTCGTAAATCACTTTCTCATAAATTTCATCCGAGATCACGTAGATACCGGTATCCGCAATGACATCTGCAAGCTCTTCAATTTCACCCTGGCTGTACACCGATCCAGTTGGGTTGCATGGCGTGTTGAAGATGAACGCTTTCGTCTTTGCATTGATCGCTCGCTTCAATTGCACCGGCGTGATCTTAAAGTTAGTCTCCGGCGTCGTCTGCACGATCACAGGCTTTGCATCCACGAGTTTCACCATCTCAGGATAGCTAACCCAGTACGGTGATGCAAGGACTACTTCATCACCTTTGTTGCAAATTGCCTGAAGTGCATTGAAGATCGAGTGTTTCGCCCCACAGGAAACAAGAATTTGAGAGGGCTCGAAATGCAGGTTATTGTCTCGCTTGAATTTTTCAACGATGGCTTTTAACAACTCGGCAATCCCACAATTCGGTGTATAGTGTGTGAAGTTTTCTTCGATTGCCTGGATTGCTGCCATTTTCACGTGAGGCGGCGTTGGGAAATCAGGCTCACCTGCCGTGAGACTTATGACATCCTGACCAGCATCCCGCATTTGACGGGCAAGTGCTGTCAGGACAAGTGTCTGGGATTCTTCGAGCTGCTGAACTTTAAGGGAAAGCGACTTCACACGTAATTATTTCTTTCTCAACCGTTTCACTTTCTTGGCGAGATACTTCTGAACAATGGGCGGTACGAAGTCAGACAAGTCGCCTCCGAACAATGCAATCTCACGAACAAGGGTTGAATTGAGGTACGTATATTTTTCATGCGGCATCAAAAACACCGTCGTAATACTGTTATCAAGCTTACGATTGGTGAGTGCCATTTGGAATTCATACTCGAAATCCGAAACGGCACGGAGTCCACGAATGATAGCCGTTGCTTTTTTGGACCTTGCAAAATCCACTAACAACCCATTGAAGCTTGAAACTTCAACCTTCTTGTACGTTCGAAGAACGTCTTTGATCATTCGGACACGTTCGTCCACACTGAAGAACGGTCGCTTCGTCGTATTCCGTGCAACGGTCACGATCACTTTGTCAAAAATCTCACGTGCTCGCTCAATGACATCGATGTGTCCATACGTGATTGGATCGAACGTTCCGGGATAAATTGCAACCTTCATCAGACCTCAAGCCTCGTGATTCGACGGGTGTGTGAAAAAACTAACACGTGTATTGCCAAATTCTTTTTGAACTGTAAGCGTGAAGAACGCTGAAGGCTCAAAGATCGTTCGTTTCGCATGCTCAATGATAAGAAACCCCTCCTTCTTGAGCAACTGACGACCAAAGATGAGCGTCGGCAGCTGAGGAGTCTTTTCATAAGCGTACGGTGGATCGGCGAAAATCAGATTGTATTGATCCGTTTCTCGTTCTATGAAAACCAGGGCATCCTCATGAACGATGTCGCAGGAATCGAGACAGCCTAAGCACTGGGCGTTTTCATTGATCATCTCGATCATCGCACGATGGCTGTCGACAAAGACAACCTGTGCAGCACCTCGACTTAACGCTTCGAACCCAAGGCTTCCACTCCCTGCAAAGAGATCAAGAACCTTGGCGTTGATCACTCCCAGTCTGTTTTGTAACATGTTGAAGATCGTTGCCTTAACACGATCTGTCGCCGGTCGAATACTTCGATCCTGTATGGAAACAAGCGTACGTCCCTTATATTTTCCTGTTATGACTCGCATGTTATTCCTTCCTCAGAGCACAGCCTACTGATGCCGCAAATCGATGTTCTCGTCCAAGGAACCTCTCGAAATCACGGAACGAAGAGGCAATCTTCAACCGCTGAAATGGATTAAGTTTGGTGACTTTAATGTTCAATGAATTCTCGATCGCACCAACGACTTCAGTCGAAACCGCAGTACCATAGATGAACAGATCGGAAATCGTGGTATCTTTCAACACTTCCTGCAATAGTTTAACAGCATCGTCTCGATTGGTCATGAGACCGTATCGGTACGCAATAAGACGACCGCTATGAAGCAATCCTGCATCGACTCTATGGTGAGCAACTGCAACGAGTGCAACCACTTTGGTTTTCACTTCGGGGTAATTCGTGATGAGAGCATACTGTGCGCCGAAATGATTCGTATCAATGATGTGCAGCTCGAACTTGTTTTCAGAAAGCATGTTTTGAATGCCATAGATCAACGATTTCTTAACGCTGATAGTCAAAACATGACACACGTGTTCACGTGCCTTTGTCCTGAGAATGTGGACATCATTGACGTAGTCTTTCGGGTTGTATTCCGAGAGGTAATTTGAAAGCTCCCAATCTACGTGTTCGTTTTGTTCAGCCTTCGTCAGCGAAGTGTCCATGGGGAAGCTATGAAGAAAAAGCGATGCATTATCAACAGCCACGGAAACCTTCTTCACCTTTTTCACCTTTCGCACCCTTTTCTCTTTCATTTCAAAAACTCCCTGCAGGAACCAAAGATCATCGCTCGAACCTTTCTTGATGTCTTCGAGATATCGAACCTTAATCTCCGATCCGCCTACTTCAAGCACCGCGACCTGAGCGGTATCATCGGTAAAGCTGACGCCGCCGATGTATTCTTTACCCATGCGTTATTTTCCTATCGTACAATAGAGAGCTATTTGTTCAAACTTTTTCTTACCAATGCCTTTAATCTTTTGCAGCTCATCGACTGACTTGAACGGACCAAATTCATCTCTATAAATGATGATGCGCTCCGCAAGCGCTTCACCAATGCCCGGAAGCTTGACAAGTTCATCCTTCGTTGCCGTGTTGATGTTAAGGCTTTCAAGAGCTAATGCTGATCTTGCACCTTGGATTGTTTCTCCTTCTTGTTTATCGGCTGGCTTACTCGCTCCACTATCACTTCCGATTGACGAGCTTCCTGAATATAAGGCTTGCGAACGTGCAACAAATTCTGAATCGAGGCTCGAGTAATCGTACTGTTCTTGGTGCCCTGACGCTTGTTTGAATGCTCTGATTGCAAGTCCCACAAGAAACGCTGCGACCAGAAAAATGATGACACGACTCTCTGCCGGTGTAAATCCAAAAGCTCTATTAAATTTGTCGAACACGTTCATCGACGATGTTATGATGGAAGGACAAACGGTCGATTTATCTCGACTCCGTTACGAGAAGATGTCCTTCATCTTCTCGAAAAAGCTTTTTTCAGAATGCGCCGATGTATCTCCTTCTTTCGGCTTAAGGTTTTCAAGTTTTGCAATCTGCTTCAAGAGTTCTTTATCTTCTTTCGAAAGTCTGGTAGGTACCCACACATTGACTCTGACAAGTTGGTCACCAGATCCATCTCCGTTCAGGTGTGGAATTCCTCGATCACGGATGCGAAGGATTTTACCCGACTGAGTGCCCGGATCAACTTTCAACCGAACGCGACCGTTGAGCGTTGGAATTTCCATCTCCGTTCCAAGGGCTGCATCAGTATAACTCACGAGTAGATCGAGAATAATGTCATCACCACTCCGCATGAACACTTTGTGTGGCTCTTCTTCAATCATGACAATGAGATTGCCGGGTGGTCCTCCACGTTGACCCGCGTTACCCTGTCCACGCAGAGGGATATAATTCCCTTCAGAAACTCCGGCAGGAATATTCACCTTAATGGTCGATTCTCCCTGCACACGACCTTCAGCAAGACATGTAGAACAGCGATCTTTGATAATGCGCCCCTCACCGTTGCATGTGCTGCACGTCGTGATGTTCACAAACTGTCCAAAGACAGAGCGTGAGACATGACGAATTTCTCCCGTACCATTACATGCTGGACATGCCGTCTTTGAAGTTCCAGCCCGTGCCCCAGTTCCATTGCAGCTGTCGCAGGTAATCCATTTCTTAACCTTAATTTTCTTCTCAATACCGGCAGCGATCTCTTCAAGTGTCAGCTTCAAACGGATTTTGAGATCGGAACCCGGCACTCCGGTAAATGTTCGAGCACGACTTCTACCCCTTCCTGTTGTAAACACTTCTTCAAAGATACTGCCACCAAATGCAGGACCAAAGATATCGCTGAAGCTCGAGAAGATGTCGTTGATATCGGTGAAGCCGTGAAAGTCCATTCCAGGACGCAAGCCCTCATGGCCAAACTGATCGTAGCGGCGACGCTTGGTCTCATCGCTTAGAACCTCGTACGCCTCCGCAGCCTCTTTGAACATTTCCTCTGATTCTTTGTTATTCGGATTGCGATCAGGATGATACTTCAGAGCGGCTTTGCGATATGCTTTTTTAATTTCATCCTGACTAGCATTCCGAGGAACTTCTAAAATGTCGTAGTAATCTCTCTTCGCCATACTTAGTTCACACCGGTATCAGTTGATTTGGAAATCTCACTGTCATCGCTTTTAGTTCCGCTATCGACCTGTGCATCCGCCGAAACAATTACCTTCGCATGACGGATGACTTTATCGTTGAGCATGTACCCTTTTTCTAATTCATCAACGACTGTATGTGGAGGGACGTCGTTCTTGGGAATCTGCATCATCGCATCATGATATTCTGGATCGAAGGGTTTTCCGATAACTTCAAACGTCTTCACACCCTGTTTCTCGAGAATGTTCTTGAACTTATTATAAATAAGCTCTACACCCTGTATGAAGGAATTCTCCGCCGTTCCCTCCTTCGCTTGTTCAGCATTATTCCCGGACGATGAATTCTTCCACGCTTTCAACGAGCGCTCAAAGTCATCTAACACAGGAAGCAATCTGAGAATCAACTCCTCATTGGAAAATTTGATGATCGAGATATAATCACTCTCGACACGTTTCTTGTAATTCTCAAACTCCGCCGCTTTCCTGAGCAGTTGATCCTTGTACTGATTCGCCAACGCTTCCAGTTCGGATATTTTTTCCTTCAGGAGGTCGATCTCGCTTGGCTCGGGAATCTGAGCTACGGGAGTCGGTTCTTGTCCCGCCTTTGGCGGGATCAATTCTGAAGGTTGCTCTTGATTAGGTTGTGTTGTGTTTTCCTCAGCCATGTTCTTGTTGATTTCTCTACATTATCCTAAAAG
>JACQVI010000186.1 GCA_016209795.1 Ignavibacteriota bacterium | reverse complement strand
GGTCGACGCTCGTGAACCCTCCGCCCACCAAGATGGTGGCGATCTATTCACCTCTTCAGACCTACAGAAATACGTACTATTATAAAACTATCCCTTGACAAAATCAAGTGGAAAATTAAAAAAACTTGAGTCCAGTCTTAGATGAAGCTTTGTACGACTTGTCAAAAAATTTAGATGAAAGTCTTTATGTCAATTATGATAATTGCTTCTAAAAAATCTCCACACGGAGAGTCATTTTTCAAAGATTTACCCGTTCTACCCCTTACCATACCCTTCCCGAGCCAGCCGTTTACCGATGCTGTCGTACACAGCTTCCTCTCTTGGAGTCCACGTGGCAAGTCCATCAACGTAGCGGTTGTACATGCAAAACGCCGCTGCAATCAACACGGTATCGTGAAGTTCTTGATCGGTTGCCCCAAGAGCACGAGCTTGTTGAACGTCCGTTTCCGTGACAGTTCTACCGTCCATTTGAACTTTTCCAGCGATGCGAAGAAGTGCTTTGAGTTTCTCACTAACGGGTGCTGTCCCCACATTGTTCTTCACTGCTTCGACAAGAGCCTTATTCCCATCGAGCAAATATTTTGCGGCGGCACTATGCGACGATGAACAAAAATAGCACTCGTTGCGATGAGAGACGTACGCAGCAATGAGTTCTCGTTCACCTGCCGAAAGCGTCGAAACGCCCCGCAGCAGGACTTGTGCTAATTCACTCAGCGGTCTTGCGGTTTCAGGACGATAAGCGAGTAACCCGATGATCCCGGGCAAGTCCGGTGGTACTGCAATGTGAGCCATAGATTTAATCCTTTTTGATGTTTATGATATCAATATATTTTATTGTTCTTGATACTCTTTAAGTGCGCGAAGCATATTGGAAGGTACGTCCGCTACTTCTACTTTTCCTCCGTGGCGGCGCATACAGACCACCTGCTGCTCACCTCGAGCCAATAATTCCTCCTTTCCATCTTTGACTCGGACATAATCAAACCCCATCGTGATGCGGGATTGGGAAAGCTGCAGCAAGCTCATCCGCACAATGATCTCATCGAACACATAGACTTCGGAAAAAAAGTCGCAGCTACTCCGACTTGTCGCAAGGTAGAAATCCCCACTCAAGTCTCTGACCACTTCCGGAACGTAGTCACGCAGAAACATTTCTCTGCATTTACCCTGCCAAAGGAAAAAGTTGGTGAAGTAGACGTTGCCAAGGATGTTCGTCTCTTCAAACCCTACGATATGACGGTATTCGTAGATGCGCATAGATGAAGGTACATGCTAAATTCCAAGTAACAAATTTCAAACGAGCTACAAATTCAAAATCTCACCGACCAATTTTCAAATCCACGGCGTCGGGACGAGCAACGGGAGAAAGCAGCAGAGCAGCAATCACATCGGTGATATCAACGTTACTGTGTACACTCAATCGTTGAGTCAGCACAGCAAGCTGATCACCGTTCTGCTGCAATCGGCAGACTACCCAACCATTGCTCACCGATTCAAATATTGGAAGCTGCCAGCGGCTGATGCCAGCTTTCTTTAAACACTCGATGATCGTCCAGACACGCGTTCGAGAAGCGTCTTCCGCTTCCTGCATTTCATGACCAACCATAGCTGCGAGTTGGAGTCCTTCAGTTCCAAGAAGATCCTTCCACGCCTGATTGGACCGTGATTGGAGAACTTCCATGTCACAAGCGCACACACCGAGCGTTGCAAATGCTAACGTGCTGTCGTGAATGTGTGTAACAGAAACATTGAGATTAGTAGAAAGCTGCTTGAATTCTCCGGATAACTCTACGTTAGGTTTCCCATCATTCCCATACACAATACCGACAAAGCTGGTGTTGTGGGGCACGTTGGTTTTTGTTATTTCTGAAAGAAGATTCCGGACTGCGAGCCTTAATGCTTTTCGAGTAGACTCCTTGCGTCTCTGATACCTCTGTTCATTCATCATTTGATCGCTTATGGGTACACAATCAAAGGCGATGCTCAATGCATTTTTCGGAAGCAGCAATTGCAACTCTCGTTCAAGATAAGATGAAAGCAAAACAAGTGGCAGAGGCGATTGCATGCCATCTTTTCCTGCAAGGAGACTCTTTCCGACAGCACGACAACGGAAGCCTTCGAGTATTTCAACTACTTCTCCTTTTGTAGAGAACACATGAACATCATAGGTGTATTCGTTCTCACTCCGTTCTCGTTCAACGGCATGAAGGATGAGTCGAGAATTTTCTGCCCATGGTTTCACAAATCGAATTTTTTTTATGGACAATGGCAAGATATTCTTCTGTGGTACACATGGCTGAATCGCATGCAGGAAGACATCTCGTACTGTCGGATCACCAGTGATCATTGCTTGCGGATAGTAGCGACCAAACAATTCTTGAGGCGCTGGACATTCGATTTCAGCTAAACAGTGTGTTGCATTCAACTCACGGTATCCAACAAGGTGCTGAAACATCGGTCCCTGGAAGAGGAGACTACCATATAAATCTTTTTGAGGATTGAGGGGAAGAAGTTCATCCAGCCCCGGCAACGTCTCGCGAGACTCTTCGTGTAATTCACCAAATACACATCTTCCACGAAAATGATCGACAGTGAAATTCGTCTCCACACTTCGAATGGCAACATCGACACAGTGTGGCCGTTCTTTCTGCCTCTGGGCAATAATTCGAATGGTCGTCTTTCCACCTGAAGAAACCATGATAGGACGGCTCAACTCAAGCTTCTCAATCGTCGTGCAGTTCTGATTCCCTGTAAGCACGGAAGCAAGTTGTATCATTGCCTCAATCCCGAACACTGTGGGGAAGAGCTGCATTCCTTCTGGCGAGCCACCCCGTTGGGGAAAGACATGATCTTTAAGATAAGGATCGTTATCGGCAGAAAGCTCACACTCACAAATCAACTCGATGCCGGGATAGTAGACACGTTTGTTTTCAAGGAATCGATAAAGGGGAAGCGAGCCGTCAGCGAATGTACGAGTCGGCAAATCACCAAGTCTACCTGTAACAAGTATTTCTGGTGTAGAACAATGAGAATTGATCAACATAAGTAACTCTGATATCCCTTGAGCTGGCTCGATGGGTGTAATACCTTCATGCATCAGCGCATCGACACTTCCTAAACGTTCACCCATACCTGTACCTGACCAGACAGACCAATTCAAGCTGAGAAAACGACTCTTTGGAAAAACTTCTTGTGCACGGAGTATTAGGAGATTCATCCATTCGTTAGCAAATGCATACGCAACTTCACCCCGCATGCCAGTCTGTGCTATGATTGATCCAAAAGTCATGAAGAGCTTTACGTGATTGTTCTTGAGTGCTCGAAGGAGATTGACCGTTCCATGAACCTTCGGTGCAAGAATGTGGTCGACGGCTTCCCACGTTAAGTTCCGCGTCGCTTGCGGAATGTTTGTCCCAGCCGCATGAAGAACCGCAGTTATCGATCCAAGCGTTCTTTCAATAGTATCTATGGTCGATCTCAATGCATCCGGATCAGAAACATCACACACATCGTACCGACAGACTATCTTTGCCGCTTTAAATCGCTCTATCGTTCCTTTCACTTCTTCTTTTGATTGGTGATGATCGACGTCGTCAAGTTGAGTTCTGCCGAGCAGTGCGACTTTACAGCCTGTCTCACGTGCTAATGACAATGCACAATGAGCAGCGATGCCTCGTCCACCGCCGGTGACGAGCAGGACGTCATCTTTCGTCAGCACTGGCTTATCATACGCCTCAGCTTCAAGAAGCTTCATTACAGGGACTCTTCGCGTACCGTCGTTCGTGTAGCCAACCTCAACAAATCCTGTTGAACGCTGGAATTCAATCAACGTAGTATTGGCAGCTACGGTCGAATCCATTCCGGGTGAGAGATCAATGATGCACGCTGCTGGCAGGTTCAATTCGAGGAACAGACTTTTCAACAATCCAGAGCCACATGCCAAGTCAATGTCTTCTGGCACGGTACTGCCTCGACCAAACATTCCTCCACCATACTGGACAACACCAAAGAAACATTCTGGTTGCTTTCGCTCAAAGAACCATCGGGCAAAATATTTTGCAACCATAAACACTGGTTGAGCAACTTGATCGAATCGAAGAGTAAGCTCCTGAGGTTCGATGTCCCACACATCTGATGGCTCTGTATGCGGTAATATCATAATGACCGCATCGAAATCCTGCTCAGAAGAGAATAATGCTTCGAATTGTTCTTCAGGTGCTTGTGCGCTGAATAACTCGACATCGACTCCTTGCGCTACGAGCCGATCCACAAAGACCGTAGTGAAGGGATGAGTTTCTTTGCTCACGACCAAACACCAATCACCTTCTTTGAGATGACGAATCTGAGCACTTGGAAGAATTTCCTCTTTCATTTCAACGGTGAACGAACGCACCCACGATGAGATGCCCGCTGGAGCTTTTTCCTGAAGATGCGCCGGACTAACACCTTGTGTTGAAAGAAGTTCAAAAAGTGTCGTGGCAACCATCTGGAGCGAAGCAGCTGCATATTCGGTCGGGTCAACAGGACGCGGCAAGTTGAGACGCCGCGCTGCTTCTGCAACAAGCTGAGCCGAGGCAATAGAATTGAGGTTGAGATCGCGCAAGAGCAGGTGTTCTGACTTGATACTTTCACGGGGATATTCTGTGATCTCTGCAGCAAGATCGAGAACGATGTTCAAGACGGAATCGTAGTCGCTGGTTTGCTTCGCTCTTGTCTCCCCTATCTCCCCCTCTGCTCTGCCACGCTGCCCCACTGCTTCTGTAGTGACCAATGGTATTTCAGATAACAGGTGCTCGCCGAGCTGCCCTGCTGCTTTCTCAACGTCTCCCGAAAGGATCAATTCTGGCTCGTCTGATTCGCATGGAGAGCGCAGGAAGCTCGGATTGTAATCCAAACTTAAGGGACGAGTAAATCGAGCCTCAAACAATCGCTCGATCTTCATCGGTGCGCCGAGCGCAAAAAGACATCCCATCGTAATGTTAAATGAACGGAACGATGTGCCTCCCTCGTCATCGGTATACAACACGGTTGGTGCCGATCCATGGTCGACCTCTGTTACCATACTGCCAAGCGAGTGCCCGGGACCAACCTCTACAAAGACATCAATCCCGATTAACTTTGCCTTTTGAATTGCATCCATGAAGCGAACCGGCTGAAGAATCTGCTTGCACAAGTTCTCTTTCACGGTAGCCGAATCAACTTCGTCCGCTGATACCGTTGAAACAACAGTGAAGCTCGGTTTAAAAATCTCAATTTTTTTAAGTTCCCTTCGTAGAACCTCAGCTGCCGATGAAACAAGGTGAGAGTGAAAAGCGTTGGAAACTTTTAATGCAATTGCTGGAATGTTTTGCTCTCGTGCCAGCGCAATGAATTTCTGTACAGCCTCTGTTTCTCCGGAGATAACAACTTGCTTCGGCGTATTGTACCCAGCAATCATGAGATATCCCGGAACCTTGCTAATCAATTTCTCGACATCGTCTGCCGAAGCGGCAATGGTTGCCATTGCGCCTTTCACATCCGCCTTTGCTGCCATCGCTTGACCTCGAACAGCAACACAGCGAAAGAGATCTCCTTCACTAAGAACATCCGCAGACCACAGAGCAGACCATTCTCCCAGACTATAACCAATAGCTAACGATGGAACGATTCCAATATCTGAAAGAACTTTGGTCATCACAGCTGAGACAGCAACAATAGCTGGTTGTGCAATCTCGGTTTGTGTCAGCAATTGTCGCCATGAGTCGATTTGGGCTGGTGTTGCACGATCAATATCTTTGAAAATGTATTCAGAGAGTTTTTCGTTTGATGACCAGCCGACACTTCTAGCAGCAAGCTCAAACGTTGCTCGAATAAAGTCATATCTCTCATACCAGGGCAAGGACATGTTGAGCTGTTGGATTCCTTGTCCCGGATACAGGAAACCGATCTTAGGTGAACTGACTCCGCGTGCAAGAAATATCCCTTCTCGTGTATCAATGTAGCTGAATTGCTTTGCAGTACCGCTGTTAACAAGAATGCTGAGAAGTTTTTGGAGTTTTTGATGAAGCTCTTCCGGTCGTGAGGCAACGATCGCAGCTCGAACCTCACGTGATGTGAGGCGCTGTGCGAGAGCTGCAGCAAGATCAGCGAGTTCTGCCTGACTGAGTCGATGGGCGAACGAATAGACTTTTTCGATGAGTGCCTTTAGCTCATCACTGCGTTGAGTAGCAAAGAAGAAGACTTCACTATCCTGCTTCGAAGAAATGATTCTTGTTTCCTCAGGAGTGACCTCTGAGCGATAATCTGTCGCAAGAGATTCAAGTGTGATATGGGTATTGATACCGCCGAAACCAAAGGCACTGATGCCTGCCCGAAGAGGTTTTCCTTTTTCCCAGAGCCGAGCTTTGCGGAGAGGGTAGAGCGATTTGGCTTCGTGTTGAAATTCCTTATGTGGATAGATGCTACCTGGAGTCGGAGGCATGATTTGATGGTAGAGAGCAAGTGTCGATTTGATCAGTCCTGCGATCCCTGCGGCTGCTTTGGTATGACCAATGTTCGCCTTGATTGAACCGACAGCGATCTGGTGTACAAATTCGCTTCGCTTTTCATCGTCAAGAGACTCCGCTACGACGCTTGCGAGAGCAGCTAACTCAATCTTATCACCTACCGTTGTTCCAGTTCCATGCCCTTCGATGAGAGGAACTGTGTGAAGTCCATAGCCCGCACGTTTGTATGCACGCCGCACTGCAAATGCTTGACCAGAAATCGACGGCGTCGTCAATCCGCCCTGACCATCAGACGAAACACCCCATCCTCGGATGACAGCGTAAATTCGATTACCATCAGTGATGGCATCTTCGAGTCGCTTGAGGACGACAATACCGCAACCTTCACCGGGGAGAAACCCGTTAGAATGTTCATCGTAGACAAACATCTCATGTTCAGCGAGAGCGCCCATCTTTGAAAAGCCAACAAGCTCAAACGGATCGAGACTGATATCGACGCCACCAGCGAGAGTGACATCCATATCGTGAGATTCAAGTGCAGCGCACGCTGTTGTCACAGCAAGTAAGGATGCAGCGCACGCTCCATCGACAGTATAACCACCACCATGAAAATCAAAGTGGTTACAAATTCGCCCTGGGATGGTGTTGGAAAGTCCGCCGGCTAAATTCTCATGATTGATGGGAGGAAATGCTGACTTGTAGCGCTTCTCAGCCTCAGCGATGATGACCGCTTGTTTGTCTGACGGAACTCCAAGCTGCGAAAGTGTCTTTCGTAAGACTTTCTGAACATAGGGCCAGCGCAAGCGAAGCGTGTTTGCACGGGAGATTTCACCCGTAAGTGTGTTCCCGAGGATGATGCCAGTCGTATCACGTGGAAGCTTGGTAACATCGACGTAGCCAGCATCTTTTAGAGCCTGTTCAGCGATTTGAAGAGCAAGCCATTGGGCGATATCGGTTGCACGGAAGGTTGAGCCTGCGATACGATACCGAATACGATCAAACTCGAAGCCATGAATGAGTGCAGCATAGGGTGAGTAGGTTTTATCAGGCTCATTGCGATCTGTCGACCAGTACTCGCTCAACGGTAGCCGCTCATCCGGCATGCGACGAAACGCTCGACGCTGAGCAAGAATATTCTCCCAGAACTCCTTCGGCGAGCGTGCGTCCGGATAGTAACAGCCGATTCCGATGATGGCAATGCCGTTAGTCATAACTTACCTACTCTCCCGGTGCCGTCGGGAGTTACCTCCTGACGCTCTCCCGATAACTCCCAATCTGTTGCGACATAAATAAGACTTTGATCTCCAAGTGTATAATTCCTTGCGCTGGGGAATTTCCAATCTTCTGGCTCCTGCACCAGTCCCGCTCTGACTGGATTATCGTGAATGTACTTGATCTTCACACGGAGCATTTTCTCGGTATAGATTACAACATCGTCAAACCGATCCATCCACAGTTTGAACACTTGACGCTTCCTGCCCACAGAAGGCGATGTCTGGAGTTTGGTCCCCAGGCGTGATGTCAGGAGTTTCCTCCTGACGTTACTCTCCTGTGTCAGGACGGAAGTCCTGACACCACCAGTCAGTGCTGTCGGTCCCGCATGGGCGGGACTCCCGATATTGGCCCGTAGACGTTCTACCCATGCCACTTCACCTTCCTGTTCCAATTGCTGACGTATTCTTGTTGAAGTATACTTTTTGAAATCCCTCATCAAGTCGGAAATACTTTCACCCGGCGGCAAAGCAATAATCAAATGGACATGACTCAGCATCAGGACGTATGCAAACAGCGTTGCACGATGTTCGGCTATCACGTGTTTTAAAGAGTCGACTAAAATGAAATAGTATCGATCCCCGCATGAAAATACTGGATCAAAATTCATCACAGTTGTGGTTATGAAAAATACTAAACCTTGATCACCAAACAAAGATCTACCACGTCTTCCCATAACTCCTATTTAGTAATGATGCTAAGTCTAGTGGCGTCAGGAGTTACCTCCCGACGCATACCCCATGGTATACCTGCGTTATCTTCTTGTGTCAGGACGAAAGTCCTGACACCACTACTAACTTGTCTCGAAGAGTAAAAATATGCCATCCCTTTGGGTCTTGTAAACTCCAATCTACTTGTGGTCGGATCTAATTTAATACCGATAGATTCCAACGTTTCTACACCAACAACACTTTGGGCTCCTTCGAACGTAATACCTATTGATGGTGCCTCGGCACCCAGTATGCTGACAACCATTCCATAGGCTTTCGCTTTCACTCTTGTGCCATTCCCTAGCTCCAGAACAACCTCTGTTGGAAGCAGTGATGCGCCAATTTCTTCCAACACATTACCTGGCAACACGGTGTATGTATCACCTGAATCTATCAGCACGTTCTTGAGTTCCTTTGCGCTTTTAACTCCCTTTACAACTATGTCTGTATATAAATGACCCATAATAATTGCTTTCTTTACTTCAAAAGTAACATCTTCCTAACCTTCGTGAATGATTTGCTTGGATTAGTTGTGCTTGCTGCTTCAATCTTATAAAAATATACACCACTTGCAACTGAGTTTCCAGTGTTAGTGGCTGAGTTCCACTCACCGAGTTGTATCCTGTATCCTAAAATTGATCCACCAGTGTTCTCACTTCCTGCCCAAGTACATTATAGATTTTTAGACTAACGTGATGCCGAAGTGCTAAAGAATAACTAATAACAGGTAACATACATAAATGTATAACACGACTTACTAACTTGTGCATGCTTTTACAATCCTCTCCGTCAACTCATGATACTTCGGATACCATTCCACTCCATCCCCAGCCTCATTTGAGGCATGGCATGCACCCTCGTACCAGTCTCGCATCTCGCCCATGAGGGTCTTCTCTATCTTGTACCTGCACTCGGGGTCGTTGTTGGCATGGACTTGCAAAGCAATGCCTGCGCCTCTTATTAGGTGTGTGTGTTCTCGCTCTTGAAATTTATTTATTAACTGCAAGATTCTCTCTGGCGTTGCAATTTGCGTGAATGCAATTGCAAGTCCCAGTCCAATACCAATTGGCGCTGTAATACCATCATGCTCATAAATGATACCCTTCAAAGCTTGGAAGTTGTTCATGTAAAGAAACCACAACACGCGTCCAACGCCGTGGAAGATCGCTTCACGCTGCTCATGGTTATCAAACGCAAGGAATCGTTTTTTGAGAGTGTCATCGAACTGACCTCTGAACAACGTGGCAGCAAAACCAACACCGTTGTACATCAATAGATGATATCTATCGAACATAGGGACTTCGTCCCAAAATTCTCTTTTCTCAGTCAATTTAGGCACAGGATATGTCATTGCCACCCCATTCCAGAAGCCATATCCCACGAAGCGCATGACTTGGTAGTTTGTCGATTTCATAGAGAGCTCAGGATTTCTTCTGCGAAGAGAATACACCGAACGTCCTGCCGCACCCATCGCATGACCTTCATTGAAAAAGGCACGGAGATTCCAGGGCAGCGATTGTGATTCTTTCAGGACGTGCTCGTACCGATATCCCTTCAAGCCTATGCTGCATCCACGTTCAAAAGTTTGCAGCACAGTATCACAAAGCTCTCGAGCACCTTCCCCTTGATGAGGAAACTTCATCGTCCGAATCACTCGCCCAACCCAGTATGAAAGAAGAGAGCCGATCATATTGACCACCTCTGTAAAGGCTGTGCAAAAAGAATCCAAGAGGAATTGTCATTCTGATCCTGACTTATTGGGAGAAGAATCTCATTCATTTTCGGGCATTGAGATGTTTCGCTTCGCTCAACATGACAGCAAAACAGACTTTTTGGACAGCCTCAAGCGCAAGATTACATTCGCCATATTACTTCTTCTTCTGATTAACGATTTCCGTTGCACGTTTTCCAACCGGCGCTACTTTGTCGAACTTGAAACCATATTTGAATGCAACAGCCCAGTTTCCTCGAAACTTAATCTTTCCTGTCATAACACCTTTTACTGCACCGAATTTACCTTCCATGAACTCAGCCCAACTTGCTAACTCGGCGCTGAAGGTCGGCAGCGTATCTGTTGGAAACGAGTTTGCTACACCAAGCACCGTTGCCTTGCCAGCCGAATCGTAATTCATGAACACATCGATGGTCTCAATGCCAATCGAAACGAAGTGTACCTTTCCCATACCACTGAACACTTTTGCCGTATCAGGGTTGCTATTCCATAGCTCAACAAATTTCTGAGACCACGCTTTATCGAAAAGACCTTTGTAGGTAGCAGCAAGTTTGGGATCGGGCTGGTCGGCAGTGTCAGATTTTGTAGCTGCTTGTGTGCCGACCTCCTTCGGATTCGAGCGAGCCTGCCCATATAGTGAACTCGGCTGGGTAACTATGAATACAAAAAGTAAAAAGATTATTTTCATGACGAAGCTTTCATAGATAGTGAGTGAATCGTTTATTCAACTTTTGCCCGGGATAAACTATTTGCCCGGATTGCCTGCGGAACCGGAATGACGTTGATGACTTTTTCTTTGATGGGCCCAAACCACGGTCTCAATGCACAAAGTACAAAGAGAGCGTAGAACATCGAAAAGCGAAACTCGGCAAGTCGTAAGATTCCATCGAGAAATCCAATTGATAATCCCCACAACATCTGTGAGCTTTTCTCCGATGGTGAGGTTTTCGGATCGGGGATCATCGAGAATGTAAACAGTGTGAACTCAGCGCCTGTCATCGGTCCAAGAGCAAAGATTAATCCACCCTGTCCAACTGCCATGCGAAGCAAACCCATAATGATATATCCCGAAAGCCAGCCAAGAACGAGCGGGAGTCGTTTTACTCGCCACATCATTACCATGCCAATCGTAAAAATGAGAACAGCGTATCTGAAATCACCGCCCCACTGCGAGCCGGGTGCCACTGTGGCAACGCCGTGAGTCAACACAATAGCAGCTACAACACCAAAGTTCGAGGGATTGAAGATGTGCTGATCTTTTATCCTGATCAGATGCTTGGATGCTATTGCCCAGATGGATGAGACGACATAGATTTTCCAGTCATAACTTTCCAACAGGATGCCAAGACTGAGTCCTGTGATTGCACCGCTGAGTGGGACAAGAATTTTCCTAGCAGTAATAATGCCAAGAATGATATCGAGCACTGAACATATCATTAAGGTCAGAACAATCTGTTGAGGATTCCTGTTGAAATACAGGACTTCCTGCCCAAGAATCGTCCACGTCGAAAGCGCAATGAACAGAGTAACCCTCGGATCACGGAGACTTGGAACGACGAATTCGATTTTCTTTCTATTGGGTTTATCTTCTTGCACGTTTGTATTTTCTCGTAGGCGAACCTTGCGAAGGTTTACTTGGGATACAACTTTGAGGGAGCCTTCGCAAGGTTACAGGTTAATTCCACATAAACCTCAAATCACTTAACGGATGATCGAGATCCTCCATCTGCTTTTGGAGAGTCTCTTCAAGATGTTGTCTGACTTCATCATCATTCCATTTCAATCGCTGGAAGACACGCTCACGAAACTTCTCATCACGTGCCATATTATTGGCAAGCTGCCACCACGAGCGGGCGAGACTGAACTTTCCTTCTTTTGCGTATGCATCACCAAGCGTCAGAGAAAGTTCTGCTTTCAAAGAATTTGAGCCAGCACCGATCTTCTGACCGACTGCTACTGCAAGACTAATATCCTTGCTCGCCGCGTCGGGCGGTGCAGCGATCTTTTCGGGCCAGACAAGATTAAACGGACGGTACAGGTAATTCAGCCCTCGTGCGTAGAGTGCCGGAACATAGTACTTATCTTTCGTCTGTGAAATCTGAAGAATTTCTGTGAGAATTTCCACTGCTTCTACGCTCGATGGTGCTTTGATCTCCAGCGCAGGGAACAATAGCATGTGGTCAACCAGTGCGAGGGCGAGTTGCAATTTTGGCTCGCGCCGCGGCATCTGTTTTACAAACTCACGAAAGAATTTGACCGGCTGATCGTTCAGGTACTCAGGAAGTTGTAAAGCAATTTCACTTTTCTGAGCGTTCGCCGCAAGCCAATCC
>JACQVI010000185.1 GCA_016209795.1 Ignavibacteriota bacterium | reverse complement strand
TATCAAGACAATCCGGAAAGGAGAATATGTAATGGATATCGAAACATCGTTAATAGGCGAATCTTCAATAATTAGGAGATTGAAAAAGGAGATTCCTAAACTAGCAAAGCTGCAAAAACATCTTTTAATTAAAGGTGAACCCGGTACAGGAAAAGCACTGGTAGCTAAGTTAATACGCCAGGCTTCTAATTCCCAAGGCTCATTCGTTTCACTGCATCCCCTGGGAACAAGCGAACAAGAAATCAAGGAAGCGTTTGCAAAACTCGGTAAAAACTCTGACAGAATATTAATTCAGCACATCGAGGAATTCTCATTTCTTGGTCAATCCGCTATCCATGCTTCTATTGAGAGATTGCCTAAGAAACCCTTTATGCAAGCTATTGTAACTTCAAAGAAAAATCTTGGTGAGTTACAAAAGGATGGGAAACTTATACATGAACTGTATGAACTTCTTAAGAGTTTTGAAAGTATTGCCATACCGCCATTAAGTCAAAGAACAGACGATATTCCGTTACTTGTTGAGCATTTTACAAAAGTTGCGTGCCAGAGCATCGGTGTGAAGCTCAAGGCAATTAATATTAATGTACTTGATTTCTTGGTGAGACGAGAATGGAAAGAAAACATACGTGAGTTAAAATCTGTTATAGAGCAAGCTGTCTTTATGTCCGAAGGTAAAGAGGTTGAATTACCAGAGTACTTGTACGATGAGCACTCGCTGCTGGAAGAAATGATGGGAAGCATCAAAGCAAAGAGGATTTTTAGGTTTGACAAATCTCTCTCTAATTTAGAAAAAACCCTCATTGAAAGAACTCTTGAAGCAGTAGGCCATAATCAATCTAGAGCCGCTGAGATTCTTAATCTTTCAGAAGCAAATTTACGCTACCGTTTAAAGAAATTTAAGATTTACAAACCCACCAGGAAAGATTCAAATTAACGTGGTGTAACAGGGGATCAAGAAGCCAATCCTCATTGTATCTTTTGCTGGCTCTCCAATATACGACCAACTACTTCTTCAGGATCATTTTTTTCACATCCACCGATGAGTTCTGAGGATTGGTGATCCCTCGAGCTTCAAAGCGATAGAAATAGATTCCACTAGGGATATCAGTTCCTTCATCATTCGTCGCATTCCACACAACCGAGTACAATCCGGCTTCCCTAATCCCTTCAACGAGCGTTTTAACCTCTTGGCCCAGTATATTGAAAATCTTTAACCTAACCCTACTCGTCGCTGATAAAGAAAAATGAATAGTTGTCCTTGGATTAAAGGGATTTGGAAAATTCTGCTCGAGTACAAATTGATTTGGGACTTCATCTGGTTGAACATCTAATACTGCACTATCCGTAGCTGCAAACCGAATATTATCCACGTAATACGTCTTACTTGAACTTGTATAATTCTGGATGTGTATTCTATGAATATCTAAGTTATTCGGATTAAGCTGAGTTATTGGAATAGATATTACCATCCATTGATTAACAGGAATGTTATTTTGAAAGACATCAATGAATGAACCACCAAGATCATTGCTAAAATAAATATTCAAGTTAAGTCCAGAAGTAGTATTGTAAACAGCGAATTCAAACTTGGAATAGAGTGCGGGATCAACATTCACTGGTGCACTCCAATCACCGCTGTGGAAACTCACTGCACCCCATGCATTTTGAACGGCTTTCAATGAATGCAAACCATTGTAGATCTGTTCCGTGCTTGTCAATGTATTCACAGAACCCCAGGAGGCATTAATCCAGGGCGATTGCAATGCATCTATATACACATGTTGATCAGAAGTATTGGGGGGAGGAACAACACCGTTTGAAACCACAACCTGGATGCTCGCTGCTGAGCTGAATCCCGCTTCATCTCGAGCCTCCACAGAAAGCGTGTGCGTACCGTTGGATGTTTGTGTTGTGTTCCATGCTATTGTGTATGGTGCACTTGTTATCTCCGATCCGAGATCGGCGCCATCCAATTTGAACTGAACCCCTATCACGCCAATATTATCTGATGCGCTCGCACTCAGCATCACAGTATTGGAAACTGTGTCCCCATGTACTGGTGAGATGAAAGAGACAATTGGCGGAATAGTATCGATAGGTGGTGGTGGCGGAGGAAGAACACCAAAGACTTCTTGTTTGACAGCTTGTAGCAAGGGGTCTTTCTGTCCTGCTGGTGCCCCAGCAAGCCACCCCGACCAAAGTTCATAGATCATCACTCCACCAATCCCTGCATCCTTGCACCATTGAACTTTATACTTCACGGAATTCGTATCGTCGAAGGTGATGAAGTTAGACCCATTATGCGCCGTAGAGCTTCCCCACCACGGAGCTTTTGCGGAATCATCCCATCGGTACCCTCCGGGTTGTGCCGCAATGGCATTCACAGCATCCTGATAGTTCCCATACCTACGACTCGTAATGACTTCCGTTGGCCTCGTCGCTCCGGCAAACCGCCATGAATAAAATGGAATCCCCATCGAGAGTTTCTTCGGGTCCACCCCTGCAGCAATCCATTGCTTCGCACCGTGGTTATTCCAGTTCCACCACGTTGCCGTTCCCGGGTAGAGAGGTGTGTTATTGCTTAGCCCTGCGTTGAACCATGCATATGCGCCTCCCGAAAAATCATAGGACATGATGTTGATTTGATCGAGGAGGGTATTCAATTCTGCAAATCTATACGCTCCATTAGTTGTCCACGAGGGAGCCGCAATGGTAAGTATTCTACTCCCAACAGGCATATAGTGGTTTAGGGAGTCTCTCAGCATTCTCATCAGTCCCATAAAGGCTGCTGAGTCTGTTGTTCCTTGCGGAAACTCCCAATCGACATCAATTCCATCATAACCCTTGCGCTTAATGTACTGAATGATAGAACTCACGTAGGGTTTTACTTTGTTGGGGTTCCTGGCTATCGCCCTCATGTTGGCTGCCCCATTTCCGTAAATTCCTCCAATGCACAAGAGAAACTTTACACCATTGGCACTGCAGGAATCCCGAAGCCGCTGCGTCCATGAAGATGTCCCGGCCGGTGGTCCACAGTTGGGGTTCGGTACTCCCCATTCGAGTCCCGATGAATCCTCAGGATTTGTAATAGGACCAAAATATGGAGAGGTTGTAGAATCAGGATCGGCGGTAAAGTGAATTAAATGCGTGATCGCTTTCCAATCAACATCCTGTGGCTTCATCGAGCAATAGGCCCATGTCGGATAATACGCAGTTACCCACATCCCTTGGTGGTTCGCGGCGGTTGAAGAAATCCTCGTGTTTTGAGATGCAATAAGAGGATTAATAAATAATAGAAGCAACAAAAACGATACAGCAGCAAAATCAGAAATGATCCCTTTGGGACATGATCGTCGCTTTCGTGATGAAGAGCCTTGGGGTGGATAAAAAACCATGGTTACACAATTTATCAATAAATTTGTAAAATGCAAGCGAAAACATGGTTGAAAACAATTTTATTTATACCACGAGGGCAGAAAAGTGAAGTTTTATTTTTCCAATAAGCGTTCAATAGTGGTATATAAATCTAATAAATCCGGGGGTTTACTTAGAAAATCATCTGCCTGGTGGCGCTTTGCTTCCATGGCATGCCGAAGATCCGCAAATGCGGTTAACATGACAACCTTAACAAAAGGGTAGTTCTTCTTAATGAAAGCAAGGACTTCGTAACCGTCCATTTTGGGCATATTGATATCGAGAAGAACCAGATCTATTTTCTTACTTTTGATTAATGCAATCGCCTCCTCTCCATCTGATGCTGTAGTTACTTCATATCCTTGTTCTAGTAGTGTATTGCTTAAACCAACTCTGAAAGCATCTTCATCATCGACTACAAGAAGTCGGTGTTTTTCTGACATAATCATTCCCCTTTTGTCTATTTCAGAATGTTACAAAGAAATTATTTACTGATGTTACGCAGAACACCCTTTAAGGCGTTGACACAGCAATGCCACTCATCCCTTACCGTCATTCCCGCATGTTTTAAGCGGGAATCCAGCCTTTGCTCATTCTGGATTCCCGATAGAAGCATTCGGGAATGACATTAGGCCTTTTTTGCATAACATCAGTTATTTATTAAGAACTTTCATAACAACTTGTAACAACTCTTCAGGATCATAAGGTTTTGTAATGTAGTCTTGAGCACCGCGTTTAACACACTCTAACGCTATGGCTATATCATTCATCACACTTAACATAATGACCTTTGGGTATGTGTGGATTTTCTGCAACTCTTGAAGTACAGTCGTACCATCCATGCGAGGCATCTTTACATCTAACAAGACTATGGCATACTCTTTCTGCTTTATCATCTCTAATGCGATATCGCCATCTTCTGCCAAGTCCACTTCAAAACCTTCTTGCAGGAATTGTTCACAGAGAGATTGTCTTAGCTCTTTGTTATCATCAACAACCAACATTTTTATTCGTGTGTTCACTATCTCCTTTGTTCCATAACTATAGCAATACCCCTCAATAATCCAACGAGTCCACCTCGTGAATTATGATTTTGGACTATTAAGATAAAGCTACGGACCCGTCTCCGGACCTGACTGTGGCTTAGGTGGGGGACAGACTGGATTTCTGCATGAGTCTGATAATGTAGTATAGGTTCTAGTTTTAGTTGCTCCGGTATATGGAGTCGTTCTAGAATCAGTTAATCGTGTATACGATGTACTTTGCGTGTCAAAAAAAAGAGCGTACATCGTTGTAAGAAATCTTCCAAAGAAGCTTTGTTTCTTTGGATACGAGACAGCGACATTCTGAAGCAAGAGTAAGAGAAAAATAAATGTCGATACTGCTCTGAATAAGAACGTATGTTTGCTATCGTTTTTCATTATATTCCTCCTGTGCTATGTGCACAATTAAGGGTTCATGAGATTGAATGAGGTGGACTCATTGGTATTTGCTAAAGATGCAAAGAAACTCGACAAAACACAAATATTTTCGCCCAATCGAAATAATAATAGCTTTACCAAGACGTTAAGAAGATTGTACGATCTATAATAAAAGAACTTGACTAAATCATAAGGAAAGATTACATTGAGGAGAGTTATGCCTGCCCTTAGAAATGAATTTAAAATACTGGTTATCTGGTTTTCTTGTTTAGTACTATTGCGTTTGTCTCTACTATTTCCTCACAGAGACATTACTGCAATAGCTTTGATCAATACTGCACTTCAATTATTGCTCCTTATCATCTCTCTGCAGCTAATGAGGAATAGTTCAG
>JACQVI010000179.1 GCA_016209795.1 Ignavibacteriota bacterium | reverse complement strand
TAATAATATAAGATAGTAAATTTACCACGTTGAGGCAAGGGAAATCTTAATATTTCTAGAATCGGCTTCAAATGGACACATAAAATGGATAAATAAGCCTCCTTTTTAACAGGCATCGTCATGATTTGGATCTCTTGTTGATCTTAAGAATAGGCTTGGCTTTGGAGTAAAAAAATTCGTACTTTCATTAAGCTCCCATAGGGTCATTTACAGATGAACAACAACTCCGATGAAATTTGTCGTAGACAATATGTTGGGCAAATTAGCACGGTGGCTACGAATTTTGGGCTACGATACAGTGTTCGATCCTTCATTACCTCTACGCACGTTGATTGCGATGAGCACTCAATGGAATGCAATATTTTTGACTCGCAGAAAATCTTTTGCTGCTGGGATCAGTCCGAACAACATGTATGCTATCAAGGGTGAGCGATTTAATGATCAGTTACGAGAAGTGATTGATCATTTTCGTCTGGATGTTCGGGCAAAGCTCTTCAGCCGCTGTACGAAATGTAACGTTGAAGTACGCGCTGCGGAGAAATCTCGAGTCAAAGGAAAGGTCCCTGAGAAGTCGTTCGAAGGGTTTGATGAATTTTTTGAATGTCCGTCCTGCGGTGCCCTTTACTGGGGCGGTTCGCATCGAGTCAATACTCTCAAAAAATTGAAACAGATTCTCAATACGTGAGCTGCTTGCAGAAGTTTTGAATAGGAGAAAAGCCATGGAACTTAACATTGTAAAAATCGACAAACCGGCTGACATGAATTTCATCCTTGGACAGTCACATTTCATAAAGACGGTCGAGGATATGTATGAAGCACTTGTCTCAACGCAACCCGGAATGAAATTTGGGATTGCATTTTGTGAGTCATCAGGTCCGGCACTTGTTCGATGGGCTGGGAACGATGCGACACTCATCGGGATTGCTCAAAGGAATGCGATGAACCTTGCATGTGGGCATGCATTTATCATCTTTATGGAATCCGGATTTCCAATAAACATTCTCAATACCATCAAGAACATCCAGGAAGTTTGTACAATTTACTGCGCGACAGCAAACTCTGTTGAAGTTATTGTGGCTGAAACGGAGCAAGGAAGGGGTATTCTCGGGGTCATCGATGGTTTGAAATCTAAAGACATCGAAACTGAAGCTGACATCAAGGTCAGAAAAGAGTTTTTACGGAAGATCGGCTACAAACTCTGAGATCACGATTGTACAGATATCAATAGCAAGAATATCATTGGAGATGCTACACATGAAAAATTTTTATCTCATCCTTCTTATTCTCGCACTGTATGTTTTTTCAGGATGCCAGATGAACGAGCGACGCATTCGAGAGATTGTCAGGGAAGAACTTACAGAAGCTGCAAAAAGATCGGCGATTACCGATGCGTACACCGTTGGACCGTATAGTCCTGCTCAGAGAGTTGGGAATTTTCTCTTTGTGTCTGGGCAAATTGCGCTCAACCAGCACACGGGTGTTCTGGAGAATAAAGATATCGAAACAGAAACACGACAGGCTCTTGACAACCTCATGATGATTTTACGGAACGCCGGCTATGATTCGTCTGACGTGATCGCAACGACTGTGTACTTAAAGGATATCAAAGACTACACGAAGATGAATACGATGTATGGAGGGTATTTTGAAGAAGGAAACTATCCTGCGAGAGCAACCGTGCAAGTTGCGGCGTTACCTCGAGATGCGCGTGTCGAAATCTCTGCCATTGCATATAAATTCAAATAAAGGACCACTATGAAAACCTTACTACTTATCTTTGTTTTCTCATTCTCCATTCAAACCCAAGAAGTATCGACGAATACTGTTCCGACACCTAAGGCTGTCCTCGGCTATGAACTTGGGGAAAAATTCTCGTCGCATGCAAATATTGAAAAATACATCTTAACGCTTAGGGATGCTGCTCGAAATCGTGTGAGAGTATTTGCCTATGGAGAGACGTACGAAGGAAGAACACTCTATTTGGTTGTTTTCAGTTCTCCAGAAAATTTGAATCGGCTCAATGAAATCAGATCAAATATTCATAAGCTCGCTGATCCTCGAACAATAACAGATACTCAAGCTGAACGGCTTATTAATACAATGCCAGCCGCTGTGTGGTTGTCATACGGTGTGCATGGGAATGAAGCATCTAGTCCCGAAGCTGCCCTTAACGTGATATATCAGCTTGCTTCACGTGATGATGAGCAAACGCGAACGCTCTTACAGCAGCTTGTTATTATCATCGATCCGCTCCTCAATCCTGACGGTCATGAACGTTACGTTAACTATCAAATCACACGATCAGGAATTACGGCACGGGAAGATAAGAATGCTGTCGAGCATCATGAAGATTGGCCCTCAGGTCGAACGAATCACTATTACTTCGATCTCAACCGTGATTGGGCATGGTTGACGCAGCGCGAAAGTCACGCTCGCATCAAAGCATATCGTGAATGGTTACCGCAAGTGCATGTGGATTTTCATGAGATGAGTTACACGAGTTCGTACTTTTTCTTTCCTGCTTTCAAACCAATCAACAAGAATTTTCCACAAAGTACGATCGCATGGGGTGAAATTTATGGCAAGGCGAATGCTGCAGCGTTTGATACGATGGGGTGGAGTTACTGGAGTGGCGAATCATTTGATCTTTTCTATCCCGGATATGGAGATTCATGGCCTTCACTCAATGGAGCCATTGGAATGACGTATGAGCAAGCCGGTCAGGTTGGCGTCCGCATCAAACGAGCTGATGAAACCACTTTGACACTGAAGGACCGCCTCGAGCACCATACGACGACATCGTTCGCAACCTTGAAGGCTACGGCAGACTATCGTGAAAAACGCTTACGAGACTTCTACAGGTTTTTTAAGGATGCTATTGAGGAGGGAAAAACAGAACAAATCCGTACCTTCATTGTACACCCAGGAAAAGATCCCGCTCGTGCCGCAAGAATGATTTCACTTTTGCAGCAGCAAGGTGTCGAAGTTTTACAAGCTCAGAAAGAATTTACCATTGATGGGTTGTCGGGATATGTCTCCAAGAAGTGGCCTTCAAAAACATTTCCATCTGGAAGTTACATCGTAGAACTCGATCAACCGGCAAAACGATTGATCATGGCATTGATGGAGCAAGAGCCAGCTTTAAGTGATACTTTTTTCTATGACATTTCAACATGGGCATTGCCGATAGCGTATGGTGTCGAAACGTACTGGACGGGAAAGTCACCATCGGTTCCAACAAAAAAGGTTTCTGACATTATGATACCGGAGGGTAAAATTCTCAATGGCAAAGCCTCGTATGCCTATCTCATCAAGTGGGATGCAAATGATGCGCTGCGAGCACTCATCTGGCTGCTGCAGAATGACTGCAAAGCTCAAGTCGCGATGAAAGAGTTTACACTCAATAAGGAACGCTTTGGCCGAGGCACCATCATCGTTCCTGTTCACAGGAACAAAGACGATATTCATGATCGTATGCAGGAACTTGCTCAACGGTTTCATCTTACGATGTATTCAGCGCACAGTGGGTTTACTGAAAGTGGTATTAATCTCGGTTCGGATCGTGCAGTGATGCTCAAAAAACCGAAAGTTGCTGTTGTTACCAATGCACCTGTTAGCCCTGAAGCGTTTGGGGCAATATGGGCGCTCTTCGATCAGCAATATAGTCTTGAGTTTGTCCCGATGAAGCTTGTTCAACTCCGAAATACCGACTTACATGATTACACTGCGATAATCTTTACTGATGACAATGCTGAGGGAGGAGGATATAAGAGTCAGCTCGATTCGATTGCGATTCAGAAAATTAAAACATGGATCGCTGGTGGTGGAACATTCATCGGTATCGAGGGTGGTGCTGCATTTGCTTCTGCATCGAAAGGAAAAATCGCCAGTGTCAAGATCAAAGAGAAGAAAAAAGATGAAGAGGATAAAGAGGCCAAGAAGGACACAGCCAAAGCTGGTCGACTGACAGAGGAGGAACTGGAAAAACGCATGACTGTCGAAGAGAAAGAGCGCAAGCGTCGACTTGAATCAATCCCCGGAACCATGCTACGAGTCAAGCTGGATAATTCTCATCCTCTTGGTTTTGGGTATGATACGACTATCATTGTTCTGAAGACAACGAAGACAATCTTTGAATTAACAGAAAAAGGGTACAACGTTGGTATCTATACGAAATCACCACGGTTTAGCGGCTACATCTCAAAAGAAAATGAGAAGAAAGTCGAAGAGACACCGTTCTTGATTCACGAACAACTTGGCTCAGGAAACATCATCCTCTTTGCCGACGATCCAAACTTCCGATTATTCTGGGATGGGCTTAACAAGTTGTTCCTCAATAGTATCTTATTGATGCCAAGTATCAAGAATGTCACGTTAACTGCTGATTAACATGTAAGGAGACAGAAGTATGGAAGACGTATTGACTGAGATAGAAACAAAACGGAGAGTCATTAGAGCCCCACGGGGAACAACGCTACGCTGCAAAGGCTGGCTTCAGGAAGCCGCTATGCGCATGCTGATGAACAACCTTGATCCTGACGTTGCTGAAAAACCGGATGAGCTTATTGTCTACGGCGGCACTGGAAAGGCTGCGCGCAACTGGGAATGTTATGAAGCAATCGTCCGAAGTCTAAGAAACTTAGAGAACGATGAAACGCTGCTTATTCAATCTGGAAAGCCCGTTGGCATTTTCAAAACCTATCCTGATGCGCCGCGAGTGTTGATCTCCAACGCTATGCTTGTGCCCAAGTGGGCAACGTGGGATGAGTTCCGTCGCCTCGAAGCAATTGGCTTAACGATGTTTGGGCAGATGACGGCAGGAAGCTGGATTTACATCGGTACACAGGGAATCTTGCAGGGGACGTATGAGACGTTCGCAGCGGTTGCCAATTGCTACTTTGGTGGAAGTTTAGCAGGCAAGCTCCTTGTTACTGCGGGACTTGGCGGCATGGGAGGTGCACAGCCGCTTGCGGCGACAATGAATGGTGCAGCATGTCTTGTGGTTGAAGTCGATCGTGCACGCATCGAGCGTCGACTCAAGACCGGCTATCTTGATGAAATGACAACATCACTTGATGAGGCATTGCTCATTGTGCAAACAGCGCGGGAGTTGAAGGAAGCAAAATCTGTTGGCTTACTTGGAAACGCTGCAGAAGTTTTATCAGAACTTGTCGCACGTAACATCAAGGTTGATGTTCTCACAGATCAGACATCTGCACACGACACACTCAACGGCTATGTGCCGGCACATATTCCTTATGATGAGGCACTTGAGTTACGCAAAAACGACCCGAAGAGGTACGTTCAGCTTGCCAGTGCTTCCATTGTCGAGCATGTGCAAGCGATGCTCACGTTACAAAAGCGGGGGGCTATCACATTCGATTACGGCAATAACATTCGAGGTGAGGCACTTGCTGGTGGAGTGAAGAATGCATTTGATATTCCTGGCTTTGTGCCTGAGTACATTCGTCCATTATTTTGTGAGGGCAAGGGACCTTTCCGATGGGTGGCACTTTCTGGTGATCCGGAGGATATTTACCGAACTGATCGTGCAGTGATGGAAACGTTTCCTGAAAACAAACCGCTTTGTCGATGGATTGAAAAAGCGCAGAAGCAGGTGAAGTTCCAGGGGCTTCCTGCGCGTATTTGCTGGCTCGGCTATGGAGAGCGAGCAAAGATGGGAAAGATTTTCAATGATCTTGTTGCACGAGGCGACGTAAAAGCACCCATAGTCATCGGCAGAGATCATCTTGATTGCGGCTCCGTTGCTTCACCAAACCGAGAAACCGAGAAGATGAAAGACGGCAGCGATGCGATAGCCGATTGGCCCATCCTCAATGCGCTGCTCAACGCAGTTGGTGGGGCAAGCTGGGTTAGCGTGCATCATGGTGGAGGTGTTGGCATTGGCAATTCCATTCACGCTGGAATGGTCATCGTCGCCGACGGAACAAAAGAAGCCGAACGAAGACTGGAACGCGTTCTCACATACGATCCGAGTACAGGAATCTGTCGCCATGCAGATGCAGGCTATGAACGGGCAATTGAGAATGCCAGGAGGTTCGGGATGAAGGTGCCGATGGTAAAATGACACATCCCCTCTCCTTTTAGCAGAGGGTTAGGTCGACGACTCGACTCGTCGAGGTGAGGTCTGGATTCTCACACATAAATATTTTCCAGAATACAACAGGCCGTTGATACCAATAGTACGAAAATTACGGGGCGAATGCTGATGCTGAAGGGAAATCTTGGCAAGTTTGTGGAATAACGGACTGGGAACGAAATTCAGAACGTAAGTTCCTAACCGCCTGAAGAATCTTGGTATTTTGGAACCTTTGTTCCTTGCATACGTTGTCGGCTACGTAGAATTCTTCGGTGGAACACTCTTAATCCATGGATTGTTTACGAGGTTAGTAGCAATCGCTATTGCCATTGACATGCTTATAGCAATATGGAAAGTTAAATTTAAAATAGGACTCATTACCAAAATCATGGAAGCTGGCTGGGTTGGAGGTTATGAGCTTGACCTTGCACTCTTTACGATGGCATTTGTGTTAGCAATCTTTGGCTCAGGAACATTCTCAATGGATTTTATTGTTTTTCATGTGCAATGATGATCGTACAAGGTACTTACGCACCATTGAGGAAATCGAAGTTTCCTAAGTTCATGCCTGATAGCGTAATGACACTGTGGTTTTTAACTTGTTGCTTCTGCGTACAGGTTTTCCCTCAGTCGAATCCAAAATTCGATGTCAACTTACTGCTCAACTACTCTGCCGCAGAACAAACAATTCAATTGTATGAAGATCAGCCAGTCAACACACAAGCGCTTGCAGAGCTTCGTGGCAACCGCATCGCAGCGTCCACAGCCGGATTCATTGCCGACCGTCGGTCTGTACAACATCTGCTTCAAAGCTATCTCGATTCTCTTAAGTATCACCAAATCATTCGTGATGACATGTATCATCTTGAAGAAGCGCGTGAGAGTGTTGCAGACATCAAAGAACTTCTGAATGAGATCAAGAAACGCAACTTCAATCGACGAGTCGTCGCTACAGTTGAGCAGATCTTTCCACAAGATGTCGAAGTGCGGACAATGATACCTGTGTATGTGGTGGCCTTAGGTCATGAGAACGTCGATGCTTTTGTCCGTCGGATCAAATGGCAGGGTAATGCCCCGCAATTCGTTGGTGAAGATGAAGGTGAGCTTACGATTGTCGTTAATCTTGCTCATGCTGTTGATTATGCTCCCACTCTTGAAGAGCGATTCATATCGCTCCTTGGAGTTGTAGCACACGAAGTCTTCCATGCGGCATTCGGAGTGTACAAAGAAAATTCTCCAACGTGGAGACGATACTATCGTCGTCACGGCAGTCCCTTTCACCATCTTCTTGAGCTGACGCAAAACGAAGGCATTGCGTACTACCTCTCACTTGATCAGCGTGGAAGAGGATACTTGCCACGAGATTGGTATAACCAGACGAGAGAAGTTTTTGTCACGTTTAACAAAAACGCTTTGGAGTTACTTTCAGATAGTCTTACACCTCATCGCGCGTCCGAAATCATCCGCACCTCAAACCTCAGTGGGTATTGGGAAAGTTTCGGCTCGATGACGGGTATGTTCATCGCCCGTGAAATCGATCTCCGTATGGGTCGGACGGCTCTCATTGAGACAATAGCCAACGGACCGCTCGACATATTTCAAAAATACATATCCCTTACTAACCAGGATAGTAACCTGCCTACTCTTAAAGCGGATCTCGTTAGGGTCATAAATCAGAATTAGCCTAAACGGCTTATTTTTAAAGAATTCCTGAAGGGGAATGAATCAAACAAGCTCATTTCATGCATTTTTTTGTGGACTTTCTAAAAAAAATGTGTATATTCATATCCACTATAACTATTAGCGAAACTTACTGCTTCCAAGCATGATTTAAAGTTAAACAATAAAAGAAGGGAGAAATTAATCGGTGGCAGTACAAACGTTACAGTTTCAGC
>JACQVI010000178.1 GCA_016209795.1 Ignavibacteriota bacterium | reverse complement strand
GCTTACCAGTGGGGAAAAGTGGGGAATTATGGAGTACAAATTTTTATGTTTTTGAGGATATGACTTCTGATAAGCTGAACTGAAAATATGTCATCATTTAAGGGCTCACATATGTATGCTGTTGATGATAAGGGCAGAGTAAGTCTTCCTGCCAAGTTGCGGAAGTACGTCTCTCCTGAGGCAAATGACGCGTTTGTTATCACTCGTGGCTTTGAAAAATGTTTATTCGTCTATCCTGTTGATGAGTGGAACAAATTAGAAGAGAACCTGCGTAACCTCTCATCGTACGATCCCGAGCACCGCCGGTTCATCCGCGCGTTTCTCGAGCTTGCGTCAGAAAGCCAGCTTGATGCGCAGGCGCGGTTGACTATTCCTCAGGAACTAAGAGAATATGCTAGTATTCAAAATGAAGTACGTATCATTGGCACTCTTGATAAGATTGAACTTTGGAACCCGAAGGTGTATGAAGAATATAAAAGCTCTGAGCCAGAATCCTATGAAAGTATGGCTGCGAGAGTGATGAGATAGATGATACTGTGAGATGCTTTCGTGATGTTATGACTATTTAGATGACCCATGTTTATCATACGCCCGTACTTGTTGATGAAGTCATTGATTTTCTGCATATCCAACCAGATGGTGTTTATGTTGACGGAACGCTTGGGGATGGAGGGCACGCAGAGAATATCCTTGAAAAGATGTCGTCGAACGGAAAATTGATAGGATTTGATGTTGATGCTGAAGCATTGAACGTGGCGATGAAACGGTTAGCGAGATTTGGTCATCAAGCAGTGTTTGTTCACGACAATTATGTAAACATTGATAAATATTTGGAAAAGTTTGCTGTTAGGCGTATCAATGGTCTATTGCTTGATCTGGGAGTTTCGTCTCATCAACTTGATGAGGCAGCGCGTGGGTTTAGTTTCCAGAAAGATGAACGTCTTGACATGCGAATGAATCAAAAACAATCACTAGATGGCTGGGCGGTAGTGAATACTTATCAGCAGGAACAATTAGCTGATATTTTTTGGAAGTATGGAGAAGAACATCATGCACGTAAGGTTGCCAAGCATATCGTTGAAGAACGTAAACGTCATCCAATTGATACAACTGGGCAACTGGTTCGTTGTGTTGAATCAGCCATACCGAAGAGGTTTATGCAAAAGTCACTTGCAAGGATATTTCAAGGGATACGCATTGAAGTCAATAATGAACTGGAAAACCTCCGCACTGTTCTTAAGAAGTCATTGGAGGTTCTGGCAAACGGAGGCAGAATTGTCGTTCTTTCGTATCATTCGCTAGAAGATCGAATTGTGAAAGATTTTTTCAGAGGGAAAGCAAGAAGCACAATTGCCGCTGGAAGCAACCTTCTTCCTGATCAGCCGACAACGCCGATGTTACGAATTCTAACGAAAAAACCCGCTACACCAAATGCAAAAGAGATAAAACAAAATCCACGCGCTCGAAGTGCTAAATTGAGAGCTGCTGAAAGGGTAATGGAGTGACAAGATTGGAAGAAACAGCAATAGAATCAGAATCTGGTAATGAACTGACCGAGCGTCGACACATCTACAGTGGTGATCCTCTGTATCGTCCAGTAGATTTTGCATCTCGTGTGAATAGACCAGTGAAGCGACGCAAACAGTCACCGTTCATACTCATAGCTTTGCTCTTCGGGATTTCAATGCTGATTGTCTTTTACATCTGGAATAAGATTGCTGTCAACCGACTTGTTGTAGAGGTAAACGATCTTAAGGTTCAGCACCAGAAAATAATGAATGCCAATGAGGTTTTACGCGCAGAGATTAATCGGAAATCCAGCCTCGAGCGAATAGGAAAAATTGCGGGGGAGTTGGGACTAAAGTATCCAAAAGAGCAACCCAATTGGTTAGAGGTTGATCTCGAACGCTTACAACAGTTGCAGCAGCAAAAACAGTAGCAGGAAGCAGGTATTGAGTACGATGTATGAATAATCATCAAGAGAACATAACACAACAATCGAGCATGTCCATTTCAAGCACATCGCGTACCCGACTACGATTGTTGCAAATAGCAATTCTGATACTTTTTGGAGTGGTCATTGCTCGGTTGGTACAAATACAAATACTCGATTCTCAAAAGTATCGTGAGATTGCGCAGAGGCAATATCAGGCAAAGATTGTTCTTCCAGCTATTCGTGGTTCAATCTATGATCGGAATGGCATTGTCATTGCATCGAACTCGATGATTGTCTCCTTAGCTGCTGATCCTATGCTAGCAAGTGAGGACGTCAGAAGCATTGCAAATACTTTTTCTAAAATATTTGGTAAACCGAAGCAATATTACCTTCAAAAACTGCACTCCGATTCACGCTTTGTATGGTTGGAGCGAAAGGTGAATGGAAATTTCCTTAGGAAAATCAACGTGAAACACATTGAGGGATTAGTAGTCCTGCAAGAACCAAAGCGGTTGTATTACCACGAGCAACTAGCAGGCCAGTTAATCGGCTGCACCGATATTGATAATAAGGGGATTGCTGGAGTGGAGCTTGCCTTCGATGCACAGCTTCGAGGCAAGGATGGCTATGTTGTTTTTCAACGGGATGGCTTAGGGCGTGCTCGACCTTCTGTTGATTATCCGCGTCAAGATCCGATCAATGGTCATGGTATCGTTCTTACCATTGATCTCAATCTCCAAGCTATTGCCGAGAAGGAGTTAAAAAAGGGCATAGAAAAGAACAAGGCTGAGGGCGGAATTGTTATACTATTGCAGCCTAAGACCGGCGAGGTGCTTGCGCTGGCGCAATATCCCAGTATTAATTCAAATGACTTTGGTGATTATAATTTAGCAGATCAAAAACTTCGTGCTGTGACCGATCTCTTTGAACCCGGTTCTCTTTTTAAGATCGTGACGGCATCTGCTGCACTTGAGCATGACATGGTTACACTACAGAAAGAGTTTTTTGCAGAGAATGGTGTTTACGTGGTTAGCGCAGCAGGAGGTAAAGGGCGAAAGATTACAGACATGCATAAGTATGGATGGCTGACTTTTCAGGAAGCGATGGAGGTATCTAGCAACATTGTGATGGCAAAGGTGAGTGACCTGATCGGTAGTGAGCGTTTCTATCGAATGTCACGAAATTATGGTTTCGGAGTAGCTACAAATGTTGGTTTTCCCGGAGAGGTAAAAGGTGTGTTGAAAAAACCAGTCGAATGGTCTGGTACAACGTTAAACTCGCTTTCATTCGGTTATGAGGTTGGGGTTACTCCGATTCAAATTGCTGTTGCTTATGCAGCCGTTGCCAATAATGGTATGTTGATGAAACCCTACATCTTCGCGCGAGAACAGGCTGCAATGGGACAGACTGTTTGGGAAGCGCAGCCGGAAAAAATCCGAAATGTCATTTCAGAAAGTACAGCTCAAACACTAAAAGGATTATTCGAAGGAGTCGTCGAGCGCGGTACAGGAGCGCCAGCAAAGATTCCCGGAGTAAGAATCGCAGGCAAGACCGGAACATCAAGAAAATACATTGAGGGTCGATATGAAACAGGAACATACACAGCTTCCTTCGTGGGATTTTTCCCTGTGGAAGACCCCCAGATTGTGTGCTTGGTGATGATGGACAATCCCCGGGGTGATAACTACACTGGTGGCACAACGAGTGCACCCGTTTTTAGAGCGATCGCTGAACAACTCCTCAATTATATACATCTGTTTAAGCCCATAGCTCCAATGGCGCACGTTTCAAACAATTCGATACCGGAAAGGGATTTGCCGCCAAAGAATGTTCATCGATATCGAATCACTGAAGAAAAAAAAGCGCGCGCATTTGAGGCGCATAGTATTCCTGATGTTCGCGGATACAGTGTTCGTCGAGCTATTACGGTGTTGACGGTTGGAAAATTTCAGCCAATTGTCAATGGTTCTGGTACTGTTGTTAGTCAGATTCCAACTGCAGGACAACCTGCAACCGAAGGAATGAAAATTACACTTGTGTGTCAGCCGAAAGCGGTATCAACGCTGACTGCACGATAATTGATTCATGGCTTATCAAAGCTCTGTCATAACAAAATTTGTAGAAGAGTGTGAAATCATTGATGATGTTCCGCCCATGATACTATCAAAATTACTGAAAGGTGTTACTGTTATAAAGCTCTTTCAAACAGTCTATGGCAACATGGTTGTCACGCACGAGGTTGAGGTGCAACGTCTCCAGTATGACTCGCGCAAGGTAGGCTTGGGCGATCTCTTTGTTGCGATTCGCGGTAGTGACGTTGACGGACATAATTACATCCATGAGGCGGTAAACAACGGTGCCAAAGTGATCGTTGTGCAAGATGATGTGGCGATGCATGATTCATTCTTCATGCATACAGGTGTTGTCAAGGTTGTTGTTCCAAATAGTAGAATTGCTCTCGCGCAAATCGCGTCTAACTATTATGGCAATCCATCAAGCAAGCTTAGGATGATTGGTGTAACAGGAACAAACGGTAAAACGACAACAACGCATCTTGTAAAATCTATTGTAGAGGCGAGCGGAGAGCATGCAGGTTTGATCGGGACCATTGAGTATAAAATTGGTGATGAAGTTATTCTTGCAACACATACGACACCAGAATCGCTTGAGCTTAATGAACTGCTTGCGCGAATGGTTGAACACGGATGTTCGTCCGCTGTTATGGAAGTGTCATCCCATGCCCTGCATCAGCATCGTGTCCATGGAATTCATTTTAATAATGCTGTGTTCACGAACCTCACACAGGATCACCTCGACTACCATGGTTCGATGGAAGAGTACTTTAAGGCGAAAAAAACCCTGTTCGATTCACTTGATTCATCTGCGTGGGCAATTGTCAATACGGATGATGAGTGGGGGAAACAGATTTACGATTCAGTGGGCTGTAACAAAATAGCGTTTGGCATGAATGCATCTGCTGAGGTTCGAGCTCAGAATGTTGCTTGTTCTTTGAGTGGACTTCAATTCACAATCCTGCATGCGTGTGAAGAAACACCGATTCAATCTCCCTTGGTTGGTCGATTTAACGTCAGCAATATTCTTGGGGCGTTTAGTGTTGGCATAGCAATGGGAATCCCAAAGTCAACACTGCACAAAGCACTACAAAATGCAAAAACAGTTCAAGGTCGATTTGAGCCGATTGTTTCCCCACAGGGTTGGACTGCCATCGTTGACTATGCGCACTCTCCCGATGCACTTCAGAAAGTGTTGATGGCGGTCCGTGAGTTGATAACAATCAACAAAGCAGGTCGAATCATCACCACCTTTGGCTGTGGGGGAAACCGTGATAAGGCTAAACGACCAATTATGGGACGCATTGCAGAAGAACTCAGCGATATCGTTGTTGTTACGTCTGACAATCCACGCTATGAACATCCCGAGACAATTATTAATGAAGTGATGAAAGGTATGAAGGCTCATGGTAACGTTCATCGAGAGGGTGACCGGAGAACAGCAATTTATAAAGCACTTGGGTTTGCACACAAGGGTGATGTTATCCTCATAGCTGGCAAAGGGCATGAAGAGTATCAGGTCATCGGCGACCGGAAAATTCACTTTAGTGATAGAGAAGTTGTTGAAGAATTTATTCAATCGCATGTAGGAAACCATTCCTTTGGAACATGAGACTAACAATAGAGGAAGTGCTGCGTCTCGATCATGTGACAGCATGCAATATCGAACCGTTAAGGGGAATCACCTTTGCTGGCGTGTCAATTGATTCACGGACCATCAAGCAAAATGAGTTATTCTTTGGAATTCGTGGTGAGAAATTTGATGGCAATGAATTTGTTAAGAATGGCTTTGAGAAAGGTGCAGCGTGTGCAGTTGTTGAACCTCAAGCACCGTTCGACCTGTTCAGCGATAGACCGTTTGTTGTTGTTCATGATGCAACGAAAGCACTTGGTAGACTTGCCAATTGGTATAGACGAAAATTTGATATCCCGTTCATTGCAATAGCAGGCAGTAATGGTAAAACGACAACAAAAGAAATGATTGCGACGGTGTTACAAACAAAGTATCAGGTGCTGAGCACACAAGGAAATTTGAACAACCATGTTGGTGTACCGCAGACACTGTTTCGATTAGATGAAAAGCATGACCTTGCCGTCATTGAAATTGGAACAAACCATTTCGGTGAATTGAAGTACCTCTGCGAAATTCTTGAGCCAACGCATGGGTTGATCACCAACATTGGTCGCGAACATTTAGAGTTTTTCAAGGACCTCGATGGTGTTGCCCAGGCTGAAGGGGAGTTGTTTGATGCTCTTGGTAGTGCTGGCACCGGCTTTGTGAACAGAAACGATGCGTATGTTGTCAAGCTTGAGAAGAAGATGAAGAAAAAGATTGCTTATGGTTTTTCAAAGCCCAATGTCAAAGTACGTGGGAAGTTTATTGGTATCAACGAAAAAGCATGTGCAGCATTCTCAACAACTGCGAAAGGTAGAAAACCTGTTAACATTCAGCTTACAGTACCTGGCAAACACTCGATGTACAACGCACTTGCTGCAGCAACTGTTGGGTTGACGTTTGGAGTCCCAGCAAAGAATATTCAACGTGCACTGGGAACATTCACCGCGCTTGGTAAGAGAATGGAAGTAATACATGTTAGCGGCATAACAATCCTGAATGACACATATAATGCTAATCCTGATTCCATGCTTTCGGCTCTCGAGACACTGCAAGCAATGAAGTGTAGTGGTAAAAAGATAGTTATCCTTGCTGATATGTTGGAATTAGGTGAGCATTCACAGCAGGAGCATGAACACGTTGGAAACGTACTTAACACCTATGGCATTGATTGTCTTTTGACATTCGGTACAATGTCCCGGCACATCACCGAGCGTGCAAAGGTAGGTTTAAAATTTCATTACGATCGGAAAAACATCCTCTCCGAGTATGCAGTAGAGCTTGTATCGCCGGGTGACCTTGTGTTAGTGAAAGGCTCACGCGGAATGATGATGGAGGATGTAGTGTTTTTCATGCAGGAACGACTTACGAGACACGCTGCATGAACTGATGCTGTATTACGTATTTGAATACATTCGGCAAGAATTTCATCCGCCAGGATTCGGATTGTTTCGCTATATCACGTTCCGGGCTGGTGCAGCTGCGATCACGGCGTTGATCATTGCATTTTGGATTGGTCCAAAAATTATTCAAATGCTGAGCAAGCATCAGATTGGTGAAGGGGCAAAGGTAGAAGCGCCAAAGACACATTTGAGCAAGGCAGGAACACCGACGATGGGCGGATTGATCGTCTTGATGGCAACACTGATTCCTGCACTTCTCTGGGCTGATGTAAAGAATGGATATGTTCTCTTGATTCTGCTGGTAACAGCATGGCTTGGCGCTGTTGGATTTCTGGATGATTACTTAAAGGTAGTGAAAAAAAAACGGAAAGGTTTGATTGAGGAATATAAACTTGTTGGACAAATTCTCATTGGATTGATTATTGGCAGTGTGATATACTTTTATCCACAATGGATTGAGCCGGGTTTAGTGAAATTGAAGTCGAGCACAACAGTGCCATTTTTCAAACATCTCGAGATTGACTTCGGGATCTTCTATATCCCGATGGTTATCTTTGTCATTACAGCAACAAGCAATGCTGTCAATCTCACCGATGGGCTCGACGGATTGGCTGCGGGCACTGTTGGGATTGTTGCATTAACTCTGGCGGTCATCAGTTATGTTTCGGGGCATGCTGAGTTGAGTCAGTATTTGACGATTCCGTTTCTGCGGGGAAACGGAGAGCTCAGCATTTTCTGCGCGGCGCTGGTGGGAGCGTCGCTCGGATTTTTATGGTTCAATGCATACCCAGCGCAGGTGTTCTTGGGTGATACTGGTTCGCTTGCGCTGGGCGGAGCCATTGGCGCGCTTTGCGTGCTCATTAAAAAGGAGTTGCTGCTGCCGACACTCGGCGGGGTTTTCTTGATGGAAACAGCATCGGTGATTATCCAGCGATACTATTTTAAATACACGAAGAGAAAATATGGTGAAGGAAGGCGAGTATTCAGAATGGCCCCCCTGCATCATCATTTTGAGATGCTTGGCTGGCCCGAACCAAAGATCGTCACCCGGTTTTATATCCTTGCGATTTTGTTGATGATCCTAAGTCTGGCGACGTTCAAAGTACGGTAAATAAAGGATTACAGATTACTGATTACAGATGGTTGAAACAGAAGTTATTGAAACAGCCGTGGATTTGAGGAACAAGATAACTGTTGTCGGGAAAAAGGTTTCCATTCTCGGTGCTGCGAGAAGCGGACTCGCCGCGGCACGTCTTCTCGAAGAGAAAGGTGCAAGTGTCTTCGTAAGCGATAGTGGTTCACCTGAAAAGCTCCAATCCCAAATCTCAACGCTCCAATCTGCCGGGATCGAGATTGAAACTGGCAAGCACTCGGAGCGTGTGTACAATGCCGACATGATTGTCATCAGTCCTGGGGTTCCATCAACTGCGCCAGTTGTTCAAGAGGCAAAGAGGCGTGGCATCAGAACCGTCAGCGAATTAGAGATAGCAAGCTGGCTCTGTCCGTGTCCGATTATTGCTGTTACAGGCAGTAATGGTAAGACAACAACAACGATGCTCATTGGACGAATGCTGTACGATGGACGAAAAAAGCACATCGTTGCAGGCAATATCGGCACAGCATTCTCATCGGTAATTTCAGAGCTTGAGGAAGACTCAATTGCTGTTCTTGAAGTGAGCAGTTTCCAGCTCGATCATATTGAGTCGTTTAGGCCAAAGGTTTCGATTATCTTGAACATTACACCTGACCATCTTGATCGGTATGGCGGATCGTTCGATCTCTATATTGCGTCGAAGTGTAAAATCTTCAAGAACCAAACATCGGAAGATTATCTTATCTATGACTACGACGATTGGGTGACACGAGAACATGTTAATCGATTTGCTGTTGGCAATGTTCATACAATTCCCTTTAGTGTCTCAAATCGCTTCGATGAAGGTGCATTTGTTGAGGATGGAAAACTTATCACCATGCTTGATGGTACGAAATTAGAGATCATCGATATTGACCAGATCAGTATACCGGGTGTTCATAATCTCTATAACTCGATGGCTGCAACACTTGCAGCACAGCTGATGGGAGTGGCAAGACCATCTTTCCGAGCAACACTGAAAAATTTTAAAGGTGTTGAACATCGTCTGGAAACGGTCAGGGAACTTCGAGGTGTCAAATACGTGAACGATTCAAAGGCAACGAATATTGATTCGGTCTGGTATGCTCTGCAAGCATTCAAGGAACCCATTGTGTTGTTGCTTGGTGGTCGAGATAAAGGAAATGATTATTCCAGACTGTATGATCTCGTGCAACAGCATGTGAGAGCGATTGTTGCCATTGGTGAATCTGCAGACAAGGTAATGAGGGAATTTTCAGGTAAGACCAAAACCGTGAAAGCAAGCTCGATAGAGGAGGCAGTGAAGGCAGCGAATGCGATAGCCGTGCATGGAGATGTGGTATTGCTCTCCCCCGCGTGTGCATCCTTTGATTGGTTTCAGGATTATGAGCACCGGGGTACAATGTTTAAAGAGATTGTTCAATCATTGACGTAAGAGAATGTTCAAAACTCATCACAATCACATTGACATTTTGGTCCTCATCGCAGTGCTGACCTTGATGCTCCTGAGTCTCGGTATTGTGTACAGCGCGTCGGCGAGCTATGCACAGGCACGGCTAGGTGACAGCGAGCGCGTGCTGATCAGCCATGCTGTTAAGGTGTCCCTTGGAATCCTTGGGATGTTTATTGCCATGCAGATTGACTACCACAGGCTGCAACGATTAACAAAGTTTTCTGTCATTGTAACTGTTGGATTTCTGATGATCACACTGATACTCGGTGGTGAAACGAAAGGTGTAACGAGGTGGCTGCGTTTCAGCAACCTAGGGTTTCAGCCATCTGAGTTTGCCAAGTATGCCCTGTTGTTTCATCTGTGCGCGCTGATTGCCACGAAGGGCGAGTTGATCCAGGATTTCAAGAAAGGATTTCTCCCGATGATGTTCTGGATTGGTTTTGTCACAATGCTCGTTATGCTTCAACCTAACTTTAGCATGGGCGCAATGATTTTTCTGTTAAGTATGGTCATGGTGTTTCTTGGGAGAGCGAGGCTATCGCACATAACATTGGCTGCAGTAGCACTTATTCCTGTACTGATTGCCTATATGCTGAGTGCTGATTACCGACGGGAGAGAGTGATGACGTTTCTGAGCGGTGGCTCACCTGCGAAAAGCAACTATCAGCTCTGGCAAGGCATTCTTGCATTCGGGAATGGTGGAATGTTTGGTGTTGGACCCGGTGAGAGCAAACAGCGTGAGTTCTTCTTACCGGAATCCTATAGCGATTTTGTATTTTCAATCGTTGGAGAGGAATACGGCTTCATCGGTACGATGTTCTTCATGCTTCTGTTTCTCCTGATTATGTACCGGGGATTTAGAATTGCAAAATATGCGGGTGATCCATTTGGAAGAAATTTAGCAATAGCAATTACAAGTGCGGTCACGTTATATGCTCTCATCAATGCAGGAGTGACACTTGGGATTTTTCCAACGACAGGGTTACCAATGCCGTTTGTTAGCTATGGCGGATCGTCGATGGTGTTCTCAGCGTGTGCAATAGGTGTCTTATTGAATATATCATCACAGACAGATTTGTATCCTCGGGCACGACAGATTGAAGTACTTGGTTCGATACAACCAAGTGAAGCAACTGTGGGAAAGGTGTACTGATGTGGCTTCGATACGAATTATTTTTGCAGGTGGTGGGACTGGTGGACATCTCTTCCCCGCTCTTGCAATTGCAGATGAGATCAAAAAGCTCGAACCAAACGCAGAGATTCTTTTCGTTGGGACGAGAGATAAGCTCGAAGCGCGTGTTGTCCCGAACAAGGGGTATCCCTTTCGTTCTATATGGATTAGTGGTTTTCATCGAGGTCTTCGACCAAGTAACTTGTTGTTTCCGGTAAAGCTTATAGTTGCGATGATTCAAGGATTATGGATTATAAAAGACTTCAAACCCAATGTTGTAGTGGGAACTGGCGGATATGTTTCAGGACCAGTGCTCTATTCAGCGACAATGTTGAAGATTCCGACTCTTATTCAAGAACAGAATCAATATCCAGGTAAAACAACTCGTTTCCTTGCAAAGCGAGTCAATGAGCTGCATCTGGCATTTGAGCAATCGAAACAATACTTTAGTCGAATGGAGAACATCTTTGTCACGGGCAACCCGACACGGAACGATTTAGAAAATGTACACATTACCGAAGCGTTAAAGTATTTTGGATTTCAGCCAAGTGATACAAGGAAAACTTTGCTTGTCTTCGGTGGAAGTCTTGGTGCGCATACAATAAATAAGGCTGTCAAAAATAACTTAGGGCAATTGATCGCATTGAACATTCGTCTTATCTGGCAAACAGGTAGCCAGGATTTTGAGGATGCCAAAGGAGTGTGCGAAGGATATTCCAGCGAAAACGTGTGGTGTAGTGCTTTCATCGATAGAATGGATTATGCGTATGCTGTGAGTGATCTCATCATCTGTCGATCTGGTGCAACGACCATTGCTGAACTGACACGACTTGGAAAACCTGCGATTCTTGTTCCGTATCCACATGCGGCAGCGAATCACCAAGTCGAAAACGCAAAGACATTGTCGGAGTCAGGTGCTGCGGCAGTTATCTATGACCACGAGATTTCAGAGAAAATGTATTCGACAGTTTCTTTACTACTTAATGATAAAACGTTAACGCAGATGAGTGAACAGAGCAAAATGTTAGGGAAGCCACACGCAGCGCAGCATATCGCACAACGAGTGTTACAATTAGCAAGGAGTAAAACCTTGTGAAGGATTAAAACCTTCGTAAAGTTGCCTATGGAAGAGCTTCGACTATCACAAGATGCAAAAGTGTATAAATATAAACTTGATTTTTACTATCAGCAGTCCATCATGTATTTGATAACGTTAGTGCTGTATACAGG
>JACQVI010000208.1 GCA_016209795.1 Ignavibacteriota bacterium | reverse complement strand
TGTTGCCATACTCGGGATCAGTGTGAAAGGAAAACGGATAAGCACAGCTTACACTCACGTCCGAGATGCCCTGCCATGAATCTGATCGAGGAACTGGAATCCAGATAATGACACTGTTCGCTGGGGGCGGGATGGCTCGTACGATAACATCGTAAGACAGCTCTAACGATCTGGTTGCCTTCTTCATGCACGCAGGTGAATTCGTTGATAGAGAATACACCAGCGCAGACAAAAGGGATACAAGAATGATCCCTCCCCCGACCACCTTTCTCCAGGGCAAATCCTTCATATGAATTCACCCATTAACTATTTCCGGATCCAGATGCCATCCTGTTCATACCAACCGTAACGAGGTTTTCCCTGAACCTTATGAAGCATAATCTCGCTTACTTGTAAGCCCGCTCCGGCTGATGTCATGAAGAAATCCAGGTCGTATGTTTGCCCATCGGCAGCTTTAAAATCAGTGCAGGCAAAATATTTGTCCTCATCTACTTTGGCTAATTTATCCTTATGTACTTTATCGATCGTGAGGATGAGAGGTTTCTTAGTTTTCTTATCATAATAAATGAAGTATCCACCTTTCAGCTCAGAGTCGGTCTGAATATAACTTGCGATGGCTTCAGCAAGAGATTCCTTCGATATGACACGTGCAGATTCTTTCGATGACTCTTTTGCTTTTTCCTTAGGATGTTCCTTTGGATGTTCTTGAGCTACCGCGCTCACCGATATCGTGAGCAGACTAAGGCCGATAAGATAAACTATGAACGTAGCCTTATGTGTGATGCTTTTCATAAATCACTCCTTGATTAATGGTTATTAGGTTATGTTATTTAAGGTGAAATAATCTTTATTGCACGTTGTGCCAATGTCCATGTTCAGTCGACCAGACTTTGCCAGCTGGTACTGGTCCAGGGGGCTGTGGAAAATAGTTGCCATTCTGAGGATCAGTATTCGGAGGTTGATTCACTGGTGGTTTTATAGACGAGTTTCCTTCTATATCATGCCAATGTCCATGTTCAGTCGACCAGACTTTGCCAGCCGGTACCGGACCAAGGGGTTGTGGAAAATAGTTGCCATTCTGAGGATTGGTATTTGTGGGTTGATTAACTGGAGGTGTTATAGGCGAATTTTCTCTTATATCATGCCAATGTTGATGCTCAGGTGACCAGACTTTTCCCGGCGGTGCACTTGGCTCATCTGTGAACGCATATTTCGCAACTACAATGCCAAGAGCAATACCACCAATAATAATAATCATCCTATTTCTCTGCTTCTTTTTCATACAACAATCACGATATTTCTTCTTGTTCCCACACGGACATCGTGCATTTGGGTCAATTTTCATATAGAACGATCTTTCTCATGTTTTTAACATATGATGATGACACAATTTAAACTGACTTATTCTATCTATGTCAATCAATCTCATTGTTATAGTTACTGTTTCCCTTCAAGTAATTGAGCCACGATTTTAACATCGGAAGTTGGAAGCTGACAAACATAATCCTCACATATATATGCAGTGGGCCTCCCGTTGAGTGTCTTGAAACTACTTATAAACGGCATGTACCTTGCAACAGCCTTTTGCCCTTCTGCACCATCTGCTAAGAGAATAATTTTGTTTGGGATAAAGCGTGCGTGCACCTCATTGAGCATTGCTCGCGTGCGAACATCGTTTGCCGAGCCGGCAACGATTATTTGCTTAGGCTTGGATTGGCTAAAATCAAGTGCAACTAAGAATTGAGGCATTGCGTGTGATGCATTGAGCATGCTTTCGCCGAAGTACTTTAGTGAGCGTTCTGCCATTGTTTTCAATTCCTTTTTGTCAATCATTGCCGAAAGACGAAGGAGATTCAAAATTGCAATTGCATTGCCCGTTGGCTCAGCGCCATCGTAGGATTCCTTCGTGCGAACAAGAATAGACTTGTCATTTCCAGAAATATCATAATAACCACCATCCTTGTTGTCAAAGAATAAAATGTTCTGTAGTTCCGTCAATTCAATCGCAGCAGTAAACCACCGAATGTTGAACGAAGATTCATACAGATCGATCAAGCCCTGGACAAAAAAAGCAAAATCTTCAAGATGTGCCTCGTACCGGACATCACCCTCCCGGTAACGGCGAAGAAGCTGTTTCTTCTTCGAGTTGTACATCTTCCCCAAGATGAATTGACTTGCACGTTCTGCCGTAGTTAAATATTCTGTATTGCCAAGGACCTGGTATGCACGAGCAAATGCGGAAATCATCAAGCCATTCCATGAAACCAATATCTTGTCATCGAGATGAGGCTTTGGGCGTTTTTCTCTAACATTAAATAGTTTTTGTCTTGCCGTCGAAATACGCTTACGGACTTCGTTCACAGTCAGTTTGAATTTCTTTGCCACTTCTTCATGTGTACGGGCAGCATACAGGATATTTTCTCCAACGAACTCCTGATGCGGATCCTCTGCGACATTGCCGCCATCTCTTACATCATAATAGAAATTGAAAACTGCCGCCTCGTCGCTTGTCAGTATTCGATCAATTTCCTTCTTTGTCCACGTATAGAACGCCCCCTCTTCTTTCTCTTTGGGCTTTGAATGACTCGTTGCACTCTCGGCATCTTCAGCCGAGTAGAATCCACCCTGTGTATGGGTCATCTTTCGACGGACATAGGTTAACACATCCTTCGCAACATCTGCAAAAAACTGTTCGTGGGTGATCTGATACGCTTCGAGATATGACATAACGAGTTGTGCCTGGTCGTAAAGCATTTTTTCAAAATGAGGAACGTGCCAGTGTTCATCGGTGGCGTAGCGGTGAAATCCCCCGCCGACGTGATCGTACATTCCTCCATGTGCCATCCGTCTCAGTGTCTCAAGAGACATTTCGAGCGCTTTTTTATTTCCAGCTCGGCTGTAATATCGAAGGAGAAAATTCAACGATACTGGACGAGGAAATTTCGGAGCGCCGCCAAACCCACCATATCTCGTATCGTAACTCCTCACAAACGACTCAAATCCTTTATCAAGTATCTGCGGTCCGACTTGAGTCGATCCAGCCTGACGCTTTGAGTTTTCTCTGAGAAAAGTTTCAACTCTTTGACTCACGTCGAAAATCCTCTGGCGATCATTGATCCAAGCATCATGAATCTGCTGAACTACGTCTTTGAAACCGGGTCTGCCCCATCGTGATTCAGGCGGGATGTATGTTCCTCCATAGAAAGGCTTAAGATCCGGCGTGAGAAACATAGACATGGGCCAACCACCACCCCCCGTCATTCCTTGAAGCGCTGTCATGTACACTCGATCCACATCGGGACGCTCTTCGCGGTCAACCTTAATGCTGACAACATATTGATTCATCAGCTTAGCAATGGAATCATTTTCAAACACTTCCCGCTCCATCACGTGACACCAGTAGCATGTGGAGTATCCGACCGAAAGGAAAATCGGTTTGTTTTCTCTGCGGGCTTTCTGAAATGCCTCTTCACCCCAAGGATACCAATCCACGGGGTTATAAGCGTGTTGAAGAAGGTAGGGACTTTTTTCATTAATAAGACGGTTAGGTTTCCTTGGGTTCAAAATTTCTTTGCTTTTCTCTTGTGATTTGAGCACTTCTTGAGCGTTCACAAAAGATGACATAGATAGCTGAACAAACTCATCTCTGCTTACATTCTTGATGGCGATGGAATCGATCTTTCTCCACTGAGCCAGACTGCCTCTAACAATGCAAAACGTTTCTGTCGCTGGAGTGAAAGAGGATTCAACGCAGTTCTTTGGAATGCTAACGGTCTGATCTATGCACTCGTTTCGAGCATCGATCCTGATGAGCTGGAAGCGCTCGTAAGCAAAATTTGATTCATTGTTAGATTTTCCCAAATACAGTCCTTAATTTCTTATTTTGCAGCACTCAAATGTGTAGATAGTCAAATGCATGATTATTTGTTGAGAACTTCTTGGGTTGTACTATCCATCGT
>JACQVI010000184.1 GCA_016209795.1 Ignavibacteriota bacterium | reverse complement strand
GATGGGGAAAGATGCAAGAATACTAAGAGTAGAGACCATTTTGTAAATGGACATCTTTGCGGTCCGCTTACGAATCGGACTCTACGATGATAGACTTAAAAATTCCTCGTTTTCAGCGCGAGACAGCAACTCAAAAAGAGTTGCTGACCGAAGCTGAGCCCTTATCTTAGTTCTTAGTTATTCGTTAATGGTTATTGGTTAATTGTTCATAGTAAAAATAACTTAAAACAGCTTTTGTTGTTGCTCTGCTTCGTCAATGATTTTTTGAAGTTCAGCGACCAACGGCGGTAAATCATTCTTGATAATTTCCCACAGCACATCTAAGTCGACATTGAAATACGCGTGAACAAGTCTATTTCGAGTACCAATAATGTCCGCCCAGGAATTGATGGAGTATGTTCCTGAAGGTTCTGTGACGTCCTTGATGCGGCTTCACCAATCACTTCAACAAGTCAAACAAGAGCAAGCATAAGTTGCTCGTCCTCTTCAATGTCTACTCGAGTCTTGCCCTTGCAAAACAATAACGCTTTGCGAGCGTAGTCGAGCATGTGCCGCAGTCGAACAATGTCATTCTCCGTTAGCGGCATAAAGAGTCTGTGCTTCTTTGAGGACTTCTTCCCGAAAGTATTGACTGAGATCAAATGGAGTTCTGAGGTCAACCTGTCGCTCAAAAATAGCTGAGAGTTCCCTCTCTAATCTTGCAAATGCGAACCCTGGAACATGCCCGGGGATAAACTCGACAAGCACATCGAGGTCGCTATCAGGACGAGCGTCGCCTTGCAGTATCGAGCCGAAGAGAGATAGTTTCTTGACATAATACTTCTTGCAAATCCTCTCTATTTCAGCCAGTGGTATATCGAGTGATTGTAGTAATTCAGTAGTCTGCATATAATTCTCCACTGAAGATATAAAACATCAATCAATATATCAAGCCATTCGTAACCTCAAACTTTATCAGTACTTCAATCTCATATCCCATATCCCACATCTCACATCCAAAATCACATATCTCAGTTTGCCACGCTCTCCCCTATAAACTTTCTCACAGAAATCATACTCCCGAAGAAGCCAAGAAACGCGCCCGTAGTCAGCACGCCTGTATAAAACGAAGCGTCGACATGGATAAACTCAGCAAGCTCTGCCGAAACTAAACCAGCAGCGAATGTTATAAGATAATACATGATTGCCACTGCAATTATGCCACCGGCAATACCTTGCATGATTCCCTCGATCACAAAAGGTGCTCGCACAAACAACCGCGTAGCCCCAACAAGCTTCATCGTCTGGATTGCTTTCCGTTTTGCATAAATCGTTAATCGAATTGTATTGGAGACAAGAAAAATCGCCGTGATGCCAAGAAAAATCCCAAAAGCAAGTCCGATGGTGTAGAGCATCTTTGCCCGTGTATCAAGGAACTCGAGCAAGTCTTTCCGATAGGCGACTGTCGCAATCCCTCTTATTGCCTCGATTTGGCGACGGATCGTATCTGCTAACTCGGTCGTTCGATATTCTTCACTGAGAAATATTTTAAACGAAGGTGGTAGCGGGTTGAAGTCGAGCACGTTGTCAATGTCCTCACCAAATTCTTCTTTGAAAATCTTAGCAGCTTCCTCCTTGGAGACAAATTGAACACGAGCAATCCCTTCAACCGATGAAAGCTCGGTTTCGATTTCGCTGATGCGCTTCCGTGAGATTGGCTCATCTAAAAATGCTTCCACCTCGACTCTCGCCCGCAAGTCCGCTACGATACGGGTCGTATTTGTGGAGATAACATAAAAAATTCCTAACAGCAATAGCGAAATTGTTATTGTGATGATCGAACCGACAGCAGCGAGTTTCGCACGTCGAAATCCCGAAATACCTTCTTTAAAAATGTAAAGAACGCTCATGCCTTTTACTGCGTCATGGTTTTACCTGTTTGATACGATCCCAGAATCTTGAGATACGTAGTGATCTCTCGGAGATGAGCAATGGCATTACGACATGGTTCATCCTTGATGCTTCCTTGAAAATCAAGGTAGAAGAGATACTCCCACGGTTTGCCGATGATCGGTCTCGATTCAATTTTGTAGAGATCAATATCACGTAAAGCAAAAACACTCAACGCTCGGAAGAGTGCACCCGGAACATTCTCCATAGAAAAAATGATCGAAGTCTTTGCATGCTTGGTTGCAACTCTTTTCTTTTTCGAAATGAGTAAGAACCTGGTGTAATTCTCGTGATTGCTCTCAATGCCACGACGTAAAACCTTGAGTCCGTAGGCTCGTGCTGCTTCGAGACTGGCAATAGCTGCAGCATCATCTCGACGATCTTCCTTGATTGCCTTTGCAGCGCCAGCCGTGTCATATGCTGCTATAACTTCAACATGGTTCAAGCGGCTGAGGAAATCCTTACATTGTCCTAACGCCTGCGGATGCGAATAAATGTACTTGACCTGCTGAAGCGTGACACCTTTGTTGACTAACAACGCGTGCACTACACGTAATTTGATTTCACCAATAATATGAAGATGATATTTTTCAAGGAGATCATAGTTTTGATGAACGCTACCATAGAGTGAATTTTCGATGGGGATGACACCGAAGTCGGCTTTTTTGCGATGAACGCACTCAAAAACCTCTTCGAAGGACTTCAATGGGATTTTTTTCACAGGACGAGAGAAGAAACCGTTAGCAGCTTGCTCGCTGAAAGCACCATATTCACCTTGAAATGCGACAACAGGATATTTCATGTTTCAGAAATTTGATTCATCTCGCCAGCGAATGATTTTCCATGGATCGTTGGCTGTAGGACGTGCCATTGTAATATTCGCATAACCGTCAACATGGGTGATATCGCTTGGATTAAACGTTACAGTAAGATTAAACCCACGAACAATTGTTTGCTGTATCTCATCGCCACTCGAAGAAAGGACATTGTTCCAGATGAGATTAAGCGATTGTGCGCTTTGGAACAGACCGTAGGTTGTTCGCATCTCATCATCTCTTCCCCACGTTACATCTACGCCTCGATCATAATCAGTGTAAATAAATGTAAATACCGACGCAATAACCGATCCATACAATGTTGTATCTTTGAATGTATACGCGTTACGAAAAACACAAAACACATTATCCGTGTTTGTGAGATCGGAACACGTCTCTCCCGGAAATTCTTCTTCAAATCTCGGTGCAAACGGATTCAGACAACTCCATCCAAATATCACCAGTATACCTACAAGAAGAATGTATTTAAAGAACATCCGCATTCACCACTCACTGTTCACCACCAACCTATATCAGCTTCCACTAAAAACCGCCTTCCAAAAACTCCACGTTGTATCAGTCGTTGTCTTAAAATCTTCCCATCGATTGATCGACCATCGACGCTGGTTATCGACACCAAGGTATAGCTGCATATTGCCACGCACAACCTGTGGTACGCCGGCACGACGATGAGGAAAAAACAAGGTGTAGTTGATCGTGTACACGACAGAATCTGCCGTTACATTTGGCGGTTGCATTGTGAGTGTTAGTAATGGTGATGCACTGCTTGGCTGTCCAAGATTCTGAAAATACCGTCGCTCAGCTTGGAGGTCCCATTCCTGAAAAACACTTTCAAAGTTTGCCCGCACTTCTTGTGCAGGGATGAAGACAAAGACACGCATCGCGGTATCTGTGAAACATCGCATGTAGTTATCGACGTTGTACTCTGAAATTGCAAATTGAAGATTCCGCAGCACAATGTCTGGACTCACTGGGGGATCAAATGTTGAAATATCTTGTGTTGGCGGTTCGGGCTCTCGTGTTTGAAAAATATCGCAACCTTGCAAACTCATGAGCACGGCTGCAAGTAAAAGCACAATAGCTTTTGATCTCACACTACAACTCTTCCTTCTAATGCACGAGTAATGGTCGCTTCGTCGGCAAATTCTAAATCACCACCAATCGGAATACCGCGGGCAAGGCGTGTGACCTTAGTACCAAGAGGCTTGAGCAATCGTGTGAGATAGATCGTTGTCGCTTCCCCTTCGATATTGGGATTCAAGGCAAGGATAATTTCTTGCACACTACTATTCATGCGAGTAAGAAGCTCGTTGACTTTCAAGTCTTCAGGTCCGATTCCATCGAGTGGTGAGAGTGAGCCGCCGAGGACATGATAGAGTCCTTTATACTCATTGGTCTTTTCAATGGCAATCACATCACTTGGTTCTTCGACAACACAAATAGTACTTCGATCACGTTTGGGGTTGGAACAGATGCTGCAAGGATTCTGTTCAGTGAAGTTCCAACACGACACGCAGTATTGCATCTTTTCCTTCACATTAACAAGAGCCTTCGCCATCCTCTCAACCTGTTCATTCGGCAGCTTGAGGATATACATGGCAATGCGTTGTGCAGATTTTTTACCAATCCCTGGCAACAAAGAAAATTCTTCTATTAATTGACTGAGAGAATCAGAAGTATAAAGCATGAATCAATGCAAAAGGAAAAATGTACAATGAAAAATCAGTTAACTAACACCTCACCAATCTACATTCCTGGAAAATTCAATCCCGGAATATTCGGCAACATCCCCGCAGTTGCCTTGTTCATCTCTTCCTGTGCCATTTTCTGGGATTCCTCAAGTGCTTTATTTACCGCTGCAACGACGAGATCCTCTAACATTTCAGCATCCTGAGGATTAATTACTTCTTTCTCGATTTGAATCTGCATGATCTGTTGCTTACCATTTGCCGTTACTTTCACCATACCGCCACCAGACTCAGCAGTAACAGTTTTCTGTTCAAGCTCAGCTTGGACTTGAGCGATCTTCTCCTGCATCTTCTGGACTTGTTTCAGCATCCCCTGCATGTTGGGCATCCCTAATTTCATAACGTCCTCAATTCACGATCTGAACAATCATTTAAAATCAATATATTAGTTTTACTCTGGAAAGTCAAAAAGGATTGAATGAAGAACATTCCTTCAAGTCGTGTAATCAGTGTTGCGTAACTTGAGAGACGAGAGAAAGCATATTGTCCCAAAGCAATAGCTTTCCAGCGGATTTATTCAAATTAATTTCCTAATAGAGTTCCTTCTACCATAGATCCGTAGCTGGTGCAGGAACTATATCCTGTTGCAAGATTTCCATATTTTCGTTATATTAAAATCCAATTTGTCTCGAAAGCTGGATGTTTTCAAGGCTTTTTCGGGCAAAGGTATCACAGAATTCATCAGCCCAATCACAAATTTTGAATGTCTGAGCTGAAACTTTTCGCTGGTCGTTCGAACTCGACTCTTGCTGAAAAAATCGCTAAGTACGTTAGTAAGCCACTCGGCAAGTGTGAGATTCGAAACTTTAGCGATGGTGAAATTTGGGTCAAGTACAGCGAAAATATCCGGGGCAGTGATGTCTTCATTATTCAGTCTACGAATCCTCCATCAGAAAACCTGATGGAGCTACTTATTATGGTGGATGCCGCCAAACGTGCATCTGCTCGTAGAGTAACAGCTGTCATTCCCTACTTTGGGTATGCACGTCAGGATCGAAAGGATCAACCGAGAGTTTCTATCACAGCCAAACTCGTTGCCAATCTGCTGACCGAAGCAGGAACTGATCGTGTCATTACGATGGATTTACATGCACCTCAGATACAGGGCTTTTTCGATATACCGGTTGATCACTTATATTCGTCGGCAGTGTATACAAAGTTCTTTGCAAAGAAAAAAATACCAAGCTTGACAGTCGTGTCACCCGATGTAGGCGGTATCAAAATGGCACGAGCGTTTGCAAAACGCCTTGATGCCGATTTAGTCTTGATTGACAAACGCCGTCCGAAACCCAACGAGGCGGAAGTCATGAACATTATCGGCAACGTCAAGAACCGTAACATTCTCATCGTCGATGATCTGATTGATACGGCAGGAACATTTTGCGGTGCAGTTGAAGCGTTAAGAAAGGCTGGAGCAAAGGAGATTTATGGGGCATGTACTCATCCGTTACTATCGGGAAACGCCCCTGAACGTATTTCAACTTCTTGTGTCTCTAAGGTGTATGTAACTGATACGATTGCCCTGAATTCCAAGTGCTCACGGTCGGAGAAAATAGAAGTCTTAACTGTTGCTGACGTTTTTGGAGAAGCAATCACAAGAGGTTTTAAGAATCAATCTATTAGTTCATTGTTCGATATTGATAAAGGATAAGGGACAGCTATTGTATGCGTGAAATTACGTTACAGGCAGAAGTACGACCAGAACGAGGTAAGCATTCTCGCGCTCTTAGGCGCCAAGGGAGAATACCAGGAATTTTTTACGTTCGCGGTGAAGAGAACATCCCAATTACCGTACCTGAGAAGAGCTTGAAACCTCTGATTTTTACATCCGAAACGCACATCATCAATTTGAAATTGAACACTGGTCCTGACAAGAGTTGTATCCTTCGCGATATTCAGTTTGATCCTGTCACAGACCGACCTATTCACTTCGACCTTCAGGGTCTACGGGAGAATGAAGAGATCACCATTGAAGTGCCGGTGACGATTGTGGGCGGGACTCCTGTCGGCGTGCGGGACGGGGGTATTCTGCAGCAAATTATCCATGGCTTAAAAATATCGTGTCTGCCTAAATATATTCCAGATCATATCGAAGTGAATGCTGAACATTTGAAGATCAATCACTTCATTCACGTCAGCGACTTGAAGATCGAAAACGTAAGAATACTTGAAAGTGAAAGTAGCTCTATCGTTGGTGTTGTTCCCCCGACGATAGAAAAAGAGCCTGAACCCGGTGCCGCAGCAGTCGAAGAAATTACTGAACCTGAAGTCATCGCAAAGGGTAAGAAACCAGAAGAAGGTGAAGAGGCAGAAACCCCCGCAGAAAAGAAAGCTGAACCTGCTGGCAAAGCTGCTGCTCCTCCTCCTGCAAAAGAAGAGAAGAAATAATTGGCAAGTCTAATGTCGTGTTTTTTTCAACCATTCGATTTATCATCGGACTCGGTAACCCAGGAATTGAATACGAGGGAACGCGACACAACATTGGCTTCGAGGTTGTTGATTGCCTTACAGAAAAACTTGATATTAAACTCATTCCGGGGAAGGGTGATTATCTCATTGGCTGGAAAAGAATCAATCAACAGCATGTTGGCATTGTAAAACCTCTGACGTTCATGAATAATTCAGGTGTAGCAGTCAGAGATATCGCCGAATCGTACAGCACGAGTACAAGTGGTTTGTTGGTTGTAGTTGATGACTTCAATCTGCCACTGGGTACATTGCGATTACGACATAAGGGTAACGATGGTGGTCATAATGGTTTATATTCACTCATATACCATCTACACTCGAATGAATTTCCTCGACTTCGGTGCGGCATCGCAGGCGTTACAATGCCCACAAACAAAAAAGACATGGCAGGCTATGTCCTCTCGACTTTTGACAAACAAGAAAACGAGATTGCAGACCGAATGATTCATCGTGCAAGCGACGCACTGTTCGTCTCAATAACAGAAGGACTTGACGCAGCAATTAACAAGTATAATACGAAAAATGTTTAATTCACCCTATTCCAGAATTTATTCCCAGACACATGGGATAATTATTCAGGGATCAATCATTAAAGGCCAAAGGGAAAACTATGAACGAAAGAAAACGTCTATACGAAATAACATTTATTGTTAATGCCTCACTAGAGGATCCTCAAGTTGACGCTTATATCGCTCGCCTACAGGAATTTATTCTACGTAATGGAGGAGAGATTAAGGCAACGAATAAATGGGGCAGAAAACGACTCGCTTATCCGATCCAAAAGAAGAACAATGGATATTATGTCAACATTGAATTTGACGCCCCGACCTCAAGCATTGCACAATTAGAGCGTACTCTTTTACTGGATGAAAACATCTTGCGTTTCTTAACACTCCAAGTCGATAGAAGAGCGCTCAAAGCTCGCCAGCGACCCACTCAACCATCAACTCAAGAAACTGGGCTCCTTATCCCGGAAGCTTCAGATCTTGATCGTGAGCCATTATTTGAAGATGAAATCGACGAGGCTGCCGAAGAAAAACCACTCTAAAGTTTTACGATGCAATAACCATTGTTCAACTACCAGAAGGATAAACCATGGCTGAATTGAAAATGCCTGAACTCAATAGCGTGATGATTGCTGGAAATTTGACCAAGGATCCAGTCTTCCGTCAAACTACGAACGGAACTCCAGTTGTCAATTTTTCTATAGCATCAAATCGTATATACCGAGATGCTAATAATCAATGGCAAGAGGAAGTTTGTTACGTTGGAGTAGTGGCATGGAACAAGTTAGCGGAGAGCTGTGCCAACCGATTGAAAAAAGGAAGTGCAGTTCTCATTGATGGAGAGTTGCAGAGTCACTTGTTTAAAAACGAAAATGGCTACAGCCGCAATGTCGTTGAAATCAAAGCACGAAGGATACAATTCCTGAATAAACGACCCATTGCGACTGAGGCTGAGGTATTAGGAATACAACATCAACAACAGGAGGAAGAGCCTTCGATTGTGGAAGATGATTTCTTCGATAAGTATCTTACCAATGAAGAGGCACAGCTTTTGAAAGATCAATCACAATCTCCGACACGACAAAAATCATAAGGTAGTAATCTATGGCAAAACAAGATCAGCAAATACGAAAGCGACGTCCATGTCGCTTCTGCAATACCGATGAAATTTATATTGATTACAAAGATGAGAAGCGGTTAATGCGGTTTATCTCTGAACAAGGAAAAATCATACCAAAACGAATCACCGGAACGTGTGCGAAGCATCAGCGCCAACTTGTAAAATCGATAAAGCGTGCACGCCACCTGGCTCTTCTCCCCTATGTTTCAGAGACAGTAAGATAAGAGGAGTACAATGAAAATCATATTACGACAAGACCATGAAAAACTCGGTCAGTTTGGTGACATTATTGAAGTGAAAGATGGATACGCCCGTAACTTTTTGATCCCTCGGAAGATAGCATACCCTGCGACAGAAGGAAACCTTCGGGCTTTTGAGGAAGAAAAAAAACAACACCTTGACCGACAGAAGAAGGAACTTCATCGAGCTGAAAAGACCGTTGCTGAATTAGAGAAAATTTCTATCACGCTCAAGATGAAGGTAGGTGAAGATGAAAAGCTGTTTGGTTCAGTGACAACCCAAATGATTGCCGATGAACTCAAAGAAAGGAATATTATTGTTGACAGACGTAATATAGAAATTGAAGAACCAATTAAAGCGCTTGGCATCTATACCGTCAACATTAAACTTCACACAAATGTGACCGGCAAAGTAAAAGTCTGGGTTGTAAGGGAATAATTGCTTCAGTAGCTTGAAGACATTACTCACGCGCGTTCCAGAAAGGTTGCCTGTAATGAAACGTTGCTGAGGATTAGTTTGTTTATTCTGTAGAAAAAGGTTATTTTTATTCAGGAATCGAAAACTGTAAAAGGTTAAGAGTTTGGAAAACGTTGGGATTTTAACGGCATTCGCTTTTGGATTGCTTTCATTTGCCTCTCCTTGTGTACTACCTATCGTTCCGGGTTACCTTTCGTATATATCGGGAATATCGTTCGAAGAAATCCAAAACTCTAGTTCCCAATCTATTCTTCGAAAACGGATCATTATTAACTGTATTTTCTTCATCGCTGGTTTTTCGTTGGTGTTTATCGGATTCGGAGCATCGGCGACTGTCTTAGGGCAATTTTTCCAGCAACAATTGAATCTGCTTAGTAAAATTGCGGGGGTCATTATCATTGTCTTCGGATTACACATGACGGGCATGTTTAGAATTCCCTTCTTGAATTATGAAAAACGGTTTCACACTTCCTCAAAGCCGCTTGGACTCTTAGGGGCTTTTGTGATTGGGTTAGCATTTGCATTTGGATGGACACCCTGTATCGGACCTATCCTTGCTGCGATCCTTGCAATCGCAAGTCAGCAAGAAACGGTTGGGCAGGGAATCGTCTTGTTATCATCATACTCGCTTGGCTTGGGTATTCCTTTTCTTTTAACAGGTCTGAGCATGACAGTGTTTTTCAACGTATTCAACAAATTAAAAAAGCACCTTCACAAAATTGAGGTGGCTAGCGGTATCATGCTCATCGCCGTTGGAATCCTCATTATAACAAACTATCTGACAATCCTCTCAGCGTATCTCTCAAAATGGTTTCCATTTTTGAATGAACTTGGTTAACACATCCATGAACGATAGTAAACAATGAACAAAGATCTTAAAAATTTGGACGAAGTGACAATCCGGTTCGCTGGTGATTCTGGCGATGGTATGCAGCTCACTGGTATGCAGTTCACAAGTACTACTGCACTGGTAGGCAACGATCTCAGTACTTTGCCAGATTTCCCAGCCGAAATCCGCGCTCCGGCTGGTACGACATTTGGCGTTAGCGGATTCCAAATCCATTTTGGATCAACCGAAATCAATACGCCTGGTGACATGTGTGATGTCCTCGTTGCCATGAATCCCGCTGCTCTAAAAGTGAATTTGAGAAGCTTGGAAGATGGTGGAATTATCATTGCTAATAAAGATGGGTTCAATGAAAAAAATCTCAAATTAGCTGGATACCAAAGCAATCCACTTGAAGATGGTTCACTCTCAAAGTATCAGGTTCACGCCGTTGCCATCACAGCGCTGACACACAATGCGCTTGCAGACTTAGGTCTTTCAAACAAAGTCATCGAGCGGTGTAAGAACTTCTTTGCGCTTGGCATGATGTACTGGATGTTCACGCGGCCGTTGGAACCAACGATCAAGTGGATCCAGGAAAAATTCAAAAAAACACCTGAGCTTATCGAAGCGAATACTCGTGTGTTAAAAGCGGGATATGCTTTCGGTGAGACAACTGAAATCTTTGCCGTTCGATATCAGGTCAAGCCCGCCCCGCTTAAGCCGGGGCGATATCGCAGTATCACTGGAAATGAAGCGCTTGCGTGGGGATTGATCGCTGCATCCGTGAAATCCGGTCTGGATCTTTTCCTTGGAAGCTATCCCATTACTCCAGCAAGCGACATACTTCATGAGTTATCAAAACATAAGAATTTCCGTGTCAAAACATTCCAAGCAGAAGATGAGATTGCCGGCATTACCTCTGCGATTGGTGCGTCGTATGGTGGCGCTATTGGCGTGACGACAACAAGCGGTCCAGGCATGGCATTGAAAACCGAAGCACTTGGGCTTGCCGTCATGCTCGAAGTGCCGGTAGTTGTTTGTAACATCCAGCGTGGTGGACCTAGTACGGGCTTACCTACCAAAACTGAACAAGCGGATTTATTACAGGCTGTGTATGGCAGAAACAGCGAAGCTCCCATTCCTGTCATCGCCGCAAACACACCCGCAGATTGCTTTTTCACTGCTTTTGAGTCTGTGAAACTTGCACTAAAGTATATGACTCCTGTGATTCTTCTTTCTGATGGCTATGTTGCCAATGGCGCTGAGCCTTGGCTCATCCCCTCGGTCAATTCACTACCAGATATTGCGCCAAAATTTAGAACAGATCCTGAAGGATTTTACCCATATCTCCGTGATGAAAAAACATTGGCGCGCCCATGGGCGATTCCTGGCACCCCTGGCTTAGAACATCGCATCGGTGGATTGGAGAAACAACATATCACTGGAAATGTCAGCTACGATCCGGAGAATCACGAATTCATGGTAAAGATGCGTCAGGCGAAAGTGGATCGTATTGCCGATGACATTCCTCTTGCTCAAGTTGAAGGTGACCAAAAGGGTGATCTTCTCGTTGTTGGATGGGGTGGCACGTATGGTGCGATCAAAACGGCGGTCGACAATAAGCGCCGTGAGGGAAGATCGGTTTCTCATTTACATCTAAAATACCTCAACCCATTCCAAAAGAATGTGGGTGAAATTCTTTATAACTTCAAAAATATCCTCGTCCCTGAACTCAACCTCGGTCAGCTCTCCAAATTGCTTCGAGCAAAGTACCTTGTGCCGACAATAACACTGAGTAAGGTTCAAGGGTTGCCATTTAAATCCATAGAAATTGAAAATAAAATTGATGAACTGTTGTAAGAGAAAAACACTATGAACCTTGTTGAAGAAACGTTAAAAGATGCTCCAAAAACACCTGTACAGAAATATACAGCCAAGGACTTCCAATCCGATCAGGATGTCCGCTGGTGCCCGGGGTGCGGTGATTACTCGATCCTCGCCCAAGTACAACGTGTTATGCCAGACTTGAATATCCCAAAGCACAATATGGTTTTTATCTCTGGCATTGGTTGCTCAAGTCGTTTTCCGTACTATATGGATACATATGGTTTCCATGGCATTCACGGTCGAGCACCGGCAATTGCCACAGGATTAAAAATTGCTCGTCCCGATTTGTCGGTGTGGGTCGCAACCGGTGACGGAGATGGATTGAGCATTGGAGGAAATCATCTGATTCATATTTGTCGTCGCAATCTAAATGTGAAGATACTGCTGTTCAACAATCAGATTTATGGCCTCACCAAGGGTCAGTATTCCCCTACATCAGAGTTTGGCAAGGTCACTAAATCGACGCCATACGGTTCAGTCGATCATCCATTCAATCCTCTTCTGGTCGCCCTCGGTGCAGAGGCATCCTTTGTGGCGCGTACTCTCGATCGCGATCCCAAGCACCTACAGTTTGTGATCAAGCGAGCTGCCGAACATAAGGGAACAGCATTCATCGAAATTTATCAGAACTGCAACGTCTTCAATGATGGCGCATTTTTCACTTTCACAGAAAAAGATACCAAAGATGATAACGTGGTCTTCATTGAACATGAAAAGCCACTGATCTTCGGAAAAGAGCGAGACAAAGGAATCAGGCTCGAAGGCTTTACACCTTCCGTGGTTTCACTAACTGATGGAAAATATTCTGTCAACGATCTCATCGTCCACAATGAAAAAGATACGATGCTTTCCTTTATCCTTGCGAGGATGTCGAGCATTCCTAATCTCCCACGTCCTGTGGGTGTTGTCTATGCAGTAGAACGACCACTGTATGAAGCAGAGATGTCACGACAAATTCACCAAGCCATCCAGAAGCAAGGCGAAGGAAATTTGGAGAAACTCTTAAATTACGGAGAAACTTGGGTTATCAATTAATCACTATTTTTCAAGCTAACGATCTGATCGTTAGCTGTAGGTAGGCGAGAAAATAATCTTTTCTCGCCTTTTTGTTGAGTATGATTACCACACTTGAACAACTTAACTCTGTCATCGGACAAAACCAGAACTACGTTCTGACCACGCATGTTAATCCCGATGGTGATGCGTTAGGTTCCGAGCTTGCACTTGCCCGTTTCCTCCGCAAACTTGGAAAAATTACAACCATTCTGAATCACAGTGATACGCCTGAGCATTATCGGTGGATGGATTGTGAAAATGAAATCATTCATTTTGTTCCTGAGAGAGACCGAGATAAGATTTTTCAATCTGATGTCATTATTATTCTGGATGCGAATCAACCTGATAGACTTCGCAGCCTTGAGCCGTTTGTTCGTCAGAGCAAGGCCAGGAAAATCGTCATTGATCACCATCTCGATCCCAATCCGTTTGGCGATTATTATGTCATTGATGATGATGCAACGTCTACCGGTGAAATTGTCTATGGCATTCTCAAACACATTAAAGCCGAATTTATCGATAGGGACATTGCCGTCGCGTTGTATGCGGCAATTATGACAGATACAGGATCATTTCGCTTTCCTCGAACAGATCCTGAAATTCACCGTATCGCCGCACACCTCATCGAGTGCGGTGCCGACCCAACTGAAATTTATGCAAAGATCTACGAAAGTTGGTCACCAAACAGAATGCGCTTACTTGGTGAAATTCTCGATTCCATGAAGACAGCATATGATGGTAAACTTGCATACGTCGTCTGCACTCAGAAGATGTTTAAGGAAACAGGTACCACGGAAATTGAGACTGATCACTTCACTGTCTATCCGATGAGTGTCAAAGGAGTTGTCATCGGGATTTTGTTCAATGAATTACCGAATGGTGTCAAGATCAGCTTCCGCTCTAAGGGAAACATTCCCATTAATGAATTGGCAAAAGAGTTTAAAGGGAATGGACACCTCAATGCTGCAGGTGCTCGACTGTATAATGTGAAACTGGATGAGATCGTCCAAGCGGTTGTGGAAAAAGCCGGTAAATACTTGAAGAATTAACTTAGTTGATCTCTTAATTTCATTCTCAATCACCTACAACAATATTCAACGAAAGTGAAGCACTCATGAAACTCTCGGTACAACAGTCAACACTGCGTCGGATTAGGACAGATGGCGTTGCTGTCTTTGTTCGTCAGGATAAAAAGTATTTCATTCGAGATCTCTCAGCGGTTCAAAAACTCTTTGGCAAGAAAATCGATCAAGTTATAAAGCTAGAAAACTTTAAAGGAAAGGAAGCTGAGCTGATCTCCATGTTTACTGAAAAGAAAATCAACGCACCGCGTCTTTTTATAGCAGGGCTTGGAGAAGAAAAGAAATTGTCACTTGAGCAGTACCGTCGTGCATCAGCCGCTGTCGTAAAAAAAGCAAAAGCTTCAAATGTTAAACATCTTTCATTTTCATTACCAGCCATGGATAGCAAACATACTACACAGAAGATTGCTCAAGATGAAGTCGCATATGCTCTTGCAGAAGGAGCAATCCTGGCTCACTACAACTACGATAAATACTTTACTGAGAAAAAAGATGAGAACGGCAAAGTAACTGACTTGACGATCTTTGATTCGAGTGAAGCAATGGTAAAATTATTAAAGAAGCGATTACATGAAACTCGCATCATCTGCGAGGCTACGTACCTTGCGCGAGATCTAGAAAACGCACCCAGCAATGAAATTTTTCCTGAGACACTTGCAGAAGCAGCACAGAAATCTGCTGCCAAGTACGGGTATCGGGCAATTATTTGGGATAAGAAAAGAATTGAGCAAGCAGGATTCGGCGGACTTTTGGCGGTGAACTCAGGCAGCCATCGACCTCCACGATTCATCATCCTTGAATATAACTCAGGACAAAAAGAGCTCGATACCATTGTGCTCATTGGGAAAGGAATCACCTTTGATACCGGTGGGATTTCAATCAAGCCGGCAAATAATATGGCTGAAATGAAAATGGATATGTCGGGTGCTGCGGCTGTTATTGGAACATTCGAAGCGACTGCGCGTCTGAAACTTCCTATTCACCTTGTAGGACTTATTCCAGCAACGGAAAACATGCCGAGTGGCTCAGCCATGAAACCTGGGGATATCATCACGCATTATGGGGGGAAGACTTCTGAAGTAGACAACACAGACGCTGAAGGGCGATTGATTCTTGCCGATCCTTTAGCGTATGCTGCAACATATAAGCCGAAGGCTGTTATTGATTTAGCAACGCTAACCGGTGCGTGTGTTGTTGCACTTGGCCATCACGCAACAGGCATGATGGGTAACGATAAGGAGTTAATGGAAAAGCTGAAAGAAGCAGGAGAAAAAACGTATGAGCGTGTGTGGCAGCTTCCACTCTTTGAAGAGTACGAGAAACAAATCAAGAGCGATGTTGCGGATGTGAAAAATACCGGGGGTGGCAAAGGTGCGGGTGCGATTACGGCAGCACTTTTTCTCAAGAAATTTATTGGTGATTACAAGTGGGTTCATCTCGATATTGCTGGCACTGCAATACTCGAAGAAGCTCTCCCCTATGCACCCAAAGGTGGTTCTGGTGTTGGTGTGAGATTACTCGTGGAATTTTTGAAGAATTGGAAAAAATAAAAGATGTGCGACACACCTCGGAGGTGCGTCGCATTTAGATCACTTCACCAAAAGCAATTTCTTCGTCTCGCTGAATTTCCTCACATGCAGACGGTAGAGATACACTCCGCTCGGATGTCCGCTCCCATTCCACTCCACGCTGTACCTCCCCGGCTGCTTCACCTCATTAACCAGCGTAGCAACTTCCTGACCGAGCACGTTGTACACTTTGAGTGTCACATAACCTGTAACGGGTAACTGATAACGGATAATTGTGCTCGGATTAAACGGATTTGGATAGTTCTGCTCAAGGGCAAAATGACTTGGGATTTGGGACTGGAGATTGGTGATTTCTCCGTCGGGCGGTGGAGGAGGAAGCTCAGATGTCGGAACAATTCTGATTCTGTTTGATGCTCGTGCCAGACTTGAAGAAGAGAGAATCAACTTGCCAGTTTGACTCACTTTCACCCAGTAGCCCTTGCCCGGCTGGATGGTGTCACTGACGACATACACACCCTGATAACCGAAGAACTGTGAAGTGATAAGTCCGGATGGAATCGAGAAAACTTGAGCAGCAGCAATTGGTTCAGAGATCGAGCCGATTAGGTTCCATCCTTCTCCCACAGCGATGCTATCCGATGTGATTGGCACACCGGTGATAGAGATAGTTTGTGTCGCACCAAACTTTATCCAGTACCCGCTCCCCTCAAGAAGTGTATCTTTTTGCATGTAGCCCGCGGTACCTTCATAAGCAAAGGCGTTTGATGCTGCCGTGGGGAAGAGATTCTGCTTTAAGTTGTTGTCAACTTGAACCGGTAAGGATATGATATTCCAACGGTCCCCTACCGTAAACTGCCTTGTCACCTCTCTTGCTCCAGTGGTGAAATTCCATACGGATGACCAATCGCTGATCCCACCACTGTTCTTCGCCTGTACCCGCCAGAAATATTTCGTTTCGCTTGCTAATCCTCCAACTTGTCGTGAGGTAGAAGTAAGCGAAGAATCTTCGAGGAACGGTGCTGCAAAGGTAGAGTCGGTCGAGACTTGAAGATGATATGTCGACGCCAACGCTGAGGCATTCCAATGCAACGTTAAGGTAGTTGGCTGATTTGTCGTATCATTTGCCGGCGATGCGAGTATTGGTGGAGATGGAGGGGCAATGCCGGTAAAAAAGTATCTGGACTGGGAGTATGGACTGTTCACTTCATTCACTTTTGCACTCACCTTCCAGTAGTATCTTGTAAGACCTGCTAAGGGTCCGATTTGTCTCGAAGTATCAGCGATGGTGGAGTTGTCATAGACAGTTGTTGTAAATGAAGAACTTGTTGAGACTTGAAGGTGGTATGAGGAAGCTCCCGTTGATGTCCAGATTAATGTTGGCGTTATCGGCTGATTAATTGCTCCGTTGGGCGGACTGACAAGTGTTGGCGTAATCGGTAGAACGTATGCTCGCAAAGCAACTGTCACCACAGGATGAGCGGTATCGTTGCTTGTTATTGTAAGTGTCGCTGTCTTAAGCCCTACCGATAGAGGATTGAAGGCGATGTTAACCTTTCGACTGTTAGCACCGGGAAGGGAGAACGAGGTTATATCCGGCGTAAAGGTTGCACTGTCTGAATGAATATCTGTTACAAACAGAGTATCGGGGGAAAATACCCGATTACGAACGTAGAGACCCAGCGTTTTGGAAGAGTCTACGAAAACATTCCCAAAGTCGAGTGTCTCGGGCGACACGCCGATCATCGGTGGAGCGCTCGTATCGCTAAAAACAACTCGGGACGTATATGCTTGATGAATCCCGGTTCTATTATCCATCCAGCAGGGCCAGACGATTCCTTGGAGAGCAGAAATCCCGATATAAGACCCCATGTAAGCACGGCCAGCATCGTTTCGAATCAGCGGCCTTGGCAAGAAAGGAACATCGCTAACCAAAATGTCTCCAAATGTCTGGCCGCCGTCAGTCGAAACAGAGATGTAGACTTCTGCAGAATCATTGGCCGGAAAATTCCGGCTATCATAATAGACCACATAAAGGTCCCCGGTGGCCTGGTCCACAGTGAATATGGGCAGCCACGAATCTTTGCCACTGTTATCCTGATTTACTTTTTGAG
>JACQVI010000183.1 GCA_016209795.1 Ignavibacteriota bacterium | reverse complement strand
TGTGATTGCAGATCCCCTTGAGTGTCATGATTTCCCGCAATCACGACAAAGGGTTTGTTCAGCTTTTTATAAATGGATTCAAAACGTTCCTCAAGTAAGAGATCCTGGGTGGATTTGACTCCATGCGGGTAAAAATTATCCCCCAGCATCAGCATAAAATCGCATCCCTGCGCCGCGCAAACACGCCCTATTCCCTCCGCGACTCTTTTTTGATCGTCATCCCCGGTGCCGGTGTCCCCGACAGCAATGAAGCGGATGGTTTCCTGTGAAGAGGTCAAATCAAGAGGAATGATATTTTCTGGTAAAGGCAGACATCCTTTTTCCCAAAAAACGTCCCTCAGCTTGGCGCCACCCCACAGTCCAAGTGCTAGACAAACCAATCCCGCCAAAACCACCCAGCGTCTCATTGAATTTTTATTGTTGTTCATGGGAATGAGATTCTAACGTATGTGTTTAGCGTCTCAAGACCGTGCCCACAGCGAAGCCGTGAGGGTCTTCATACCAAGTTGCGTTTAAAACGTGACAATAGTAATCTGTTCCCTGATTTCAATTATTCTATCGAGGAACAGAGTTACGAGCAGAACCTTAATAATCAGAGCTTCTCGATCATTATCGGAGATAGATGAATACATCCGTACTTGCCGTCGCGCCGTGGAAGTACGTCAATGGATGGTGATCCGTCATGCTGTATCGAGTTCCTCGACCTCTACAGAAATTAGCCAACCTGTTAGGTTATCGGCTGGCAGAGTTCGTCATCTGATCTACAGTGATAACCAGGAGGGTCCTTGTGCAATCAGAAAGCCCAAACGCGCCACCTGTCTCGTCCTGATATAGGTTGACACAATTCAACGATGAATCAGGAGTCAACTATGCAATCGACAAGTTGTTTAAAACGTTATAGTGATGCCTTTCAACGCAAAGTTGTAGCAGAAATTGAATCAGGCAAATAGACCATTCTGCAATCCAGAAAACTCTATGATATAACAGGTAACGGGACAGTAGAACGTTGGTTACACAAACACGGTAAAAATGAATTAATCGGTCAAGTCATTCGGATCGAAATGAAAAACGAATACGATAAAATTAAAGAATTAGAACGTCAAAAGCAGATGCTCGAATCCGCCTTGGCCCAGTCGCAACTGAAGATTCTGTGTTTAGAATCAACGATCAAGGCAGCGAATGAGTATTACCAGACGGATTTAAAAAAAACTTCGACACCAAAGCATCATGAAGGCGTTAGCGCCAATTCAGTCAGGTTCAAAAGAAGCGCGCGTGTTCCTGAGTCAAATTTGTCGACACTATGGTATCAGCCGTCAATCCCATGATCAATGGATTCAGGCTGAAGATAGCCGCATGCTGCAAGAAGAAATTATGCTGCAATAGGTTCAGAGCCTCCGTCAACAGCTTCCTAAAATAGGTGGCCGTAAACTTCATCATTTACTCCAAAGCAAATGGGATGAGTTGCCACCACAAACGCTAAGCATCGTTTTTATAGCTATGATAATTTGCTCAAAGAACTCGATGAAATCGCCTTCAATCAAGCTCTTGTCGCCGATATGACTGATCTCGAAACGCTCCAGGGCTTTTGCTATTTAGCCTTGATCACCGAGGTCTATTCCAGAAAAGTGGTGGGATACGATCTCAGTGAAAGTCTGTGTATTGCTGGTTCTTTGAGAGCGTTAAACATGGCTGTCGCGGAAACCAACGCTCCCAAAAACATGATTCATCATTCTGACCGCGGCATGCAATATTGTTCCAAAGCCTATGTGCGGTTTCTCAAAGACCGTCACCTGCAAATCAGTATGGCTGAAAAAGGAAATCCTGATGAGAATGCCATTGCTGAAAGAATGAATGGGATTCTGAAAGCAGAATTCCTGCTCGATCAAGTGTTTCCTTCTTTTTTACACGCTCAGAAGGCGACCAAGGAAGCCATCCCTTTATACAATACGCTGCGACCTCACATGAGTCTTGATGATCAAACTCCTGATGAGGTCTACCAAAAAGCCGCATAGTTTGGGCTATTGCCTCTGGCGGCCAGCTTTGAAAAGCTGGACCAAACTTTTTGCTTAGCTTGCGGCGCATGGCTTGCGCTGCTTAAACAGACGTCAACTTTGTCAGGATCACAACAAAAAATGTGTCAACCTATTTTAGGATTGCACACAGTGATTGACCACCGACCACTCATTTCAATAACCGAAAGAGTGTTTCTCTTCCCCAGTGACGATCGTCGGGAAAACCGGTTTTTCCTGGCGCGCGTAAGTTTCCAAGCCACTGAGTCTCTGCTCGAATTTCTCCACCAAAACCATCAACTTTTCCCAATGCTCGCTTTCGGCGCTTGGAGCCGCTTTCGCGGGGGACTTCGCGGAAGTTTCCTGGGAAAAATGCGCCGAAACCAGTGTGATCAATTG
>JACQVI010000180.1 GCA_016209795.1 Ignavibacteriota bacterium | reverse complement strand
GTGCAGGATTTATGGGAGCGCACCTCGTGAATGACCTTCTGGCATTAAACGAAGAAGTTATAGCCCTTGATGACCTCAGCGGCGGCTTCAAAGAAAATGTCAATCCCCAAGCAACATTTGTTGAAGGAAGTATTAATGATGTCCAGCTTATTGATCGCCTATTTCAACGTCATCGTATTGACTATGTGTTTCACCTTGCGGCTTATGCCGCTGAAGGGTTGAGTCATTTCATCAAGCGATTTAATTATGAAAATAATCTTATCGGGAGTGTTAATCTAATTAATGCTTCCGTGAATCACAATGTGAAGTGCTTTGTCTTTACCTCTTCTATTGCGGTGTATGGGTCGGCTCAGCTTCCAATGCGGGAAGACTTGATTCCGATTCCTGAAGATTCCTATGGTATTGCAAAACTCGCAGTTGAGCAAGAATTAAAAGCCTCAAAGCATATGTTTGGTTTGAACTACATCATCTTTCGCCCGCACAACGTCTATGGTGAGTATCAGAACATTGGAGATAAGTATCGTAATGTTGTTGGAATTTTTATGAATCAGATCATGCAGGGCAAACCGTTGACAGTGTTTGGGGATGGGACACAAACAAGAGCATTTACTTACATCCGGGATGTATCTCCCATCATTGCCAAGTCAATTTATCTCCCTGAGGCATACAATGAAATTTTTAATATTGGTGCAGATGATGTGTATACTGTAAACGACTTAGCTAAAGCGGTGTGCAAAGAGTTTAATGTTGAATCAAAGATTGCCTACGTACCGGCACGGAAAGAAGTGATGCATGCCTATTCAGATCATTCGAAGGTACGGCGAGTGTTCGGATACAAACCTAAACATACGTTAGAGCAAGGTATCCACGTCATGGCAGATTGGGCAAAGAAGGTCGGTGCTCGAAAGAGTAAGAAGTTCGACAATATTGAGATTATGAAGAACCTGCCGCCGAGTTGGGTGGAATAACGTTGCCAACGCAGACCAAAAAAATTACACTTGATACGGCTGCCCTCTTCTTTGGTAAAGTTGTTGGACTGCTGTTGGGGATCGTTCGCCTGAACTTCCTCGCGCGCTACCTCGGCGTTGCCGGCTTCGGCATTTTAAATTTTGCCACATACTTTTGCTCGCTGTTTCAAGTACTCTTTGACTTCGGCATTTCTCAGCTTCTCACCCGTGAGCTTGCGCGTGACCTATCGCGCAGCAGGGAACTCGTCGGCAAAACAGTGTTATTAAAAATCATCATTGTGTTCATATCCAGCCTTTTGCTCGGAATCATTGCTCTCACCTCTCACTTCGACCGGGTTACGAATTGGGCAATCTTGCTGACGACACTTGCCTTCGCTATCAATGGAATCTCTATGGTATTTTTAAGCGCCTATCAAGCTCACCGGAAAATGGTTCTCGTTTCGATAACAACAATGATGAACGATCTTCTCGTTTCGATAGCGATCATCCTCCTTATCGCGCAATTCCCTTACGTGGTTACGGCGCTGATTATCACCGCACTCGTATCGTTTCTCAATCTTGGAATACTTTTCGTTGTCTACATCCGATTGGTAGGAATGCCCGTGATGCGCATCGATACATCTTTGTGGAAAGCGCTGGTAAAAGAAAGCGCTCCGATTGCGGTTAGCTCAATTGGGATTTCTGCATATATGTTTGCCGGACCGACGATCCTGAAATATACACGTGGAGATGTTGAAGTTGGGGTGTTCAGCTCTGCGTATAAGCTGATCTCCATCCTTACTCTCATTCCAACAGCTGTGACGCAAGTTCTCTATCCGATATTTTCAGACTTTTACATCAATGCGAAAGAAAAATTAGAGAAAGCCCTCGCTGATTCACTGCGTGTCATGTGTCTTATATCCATTCCATTTGCTGTTGGTACAGTCTTGCTTGCTCCAAGGATTTTTGATGTTCTTTACCCACAAGAGTTCAGAGCGGGAATTGTAGTATTACAAGTTATGATATTGGCAATTGTTACAGGGTATATGAACTGGATTTTTTCTTCGTTTCTCTTAGCAATAAACGAGCAAGTCTTCTCGATGCGATTGTCGTTGGCAACGGGAGTTACTGTTTTTCTCGTTTCGTTTGTTCTGATTCCACGTTTTGGGTTGATGGCATTGCCATTCATTGCCATTGCGGCGGAGTTTATTCTGTTTTTCCCACAGTTATGGCACATTGGGAACAAAGGGTTTCACTCATTTCATATCACATTTCTGACGAAACCTCTTCTTGCCTCCCTTGCCATGGCAATTATGTTATTCATGATAAGAAACTTAACTGTTTTTGTCTTAATTCCAATTGGAATCGCCACTTATGGAGTAAGTATTTACGTCGCTAAAGGTTTGGGAGAACAAGAAAGAAGTCTCTTGCGAGGAATTTATAAAAGAGCAATGGCTCCATTGTCATAGCATTTTCTTTATCGCTCAATTTAGACTTGCCTTTCACGGTATATAAGCATATATTGAACCCAGACCGCCAACAACAGCAAGGAGATTCCACCATGCAAAGAATATTCTCAATCTATTATTGCATTCTTATCAGTGCAATAACTGCTCTTCCCCTTTACTCAACTTTTGCACAATTCATCGATAGCAACACTGTTGCTCTTTGGACCTTTGACGGAACTTTTGGATCACTAATAACAGATTCTTCTCCGTACCATAACGATGGCTTAGCTTATGGAACAAGCGTCGTTCCCGGCAGGTTTGGCAACGCACGATATTTTAACGGTTACAATGACTACATTTATGTTCCAAATCCCTCTAACGGAAATTTAAATTTCGGCTCTACCCAAAGTTTTACCATCGAGGCTTGGTTTAAAACCACCTCTGTAGACACCCAAAATATTATTCGTAAAGCAATAGCGCCTCTTCCCGGATATATTTTGAGAACCGGTGGGGGCCACGTGATTGGTGAAATTGGAAATCGATGGGATGGATCGCCGCCGGATACAATCTTGCGTATTACAAGTGATCGTGTGTACAATGACGGTCTTTGGCATCACGCCGCGTTAGTCAGGGATAGGGAGAAAGGCAAATTATATCTCTACGTTGACGGTGTTGAAGCAACCGAACCCTTGGTTGATGATATTCCTTTCCCTCTCGCGAATGACCGGCCTTTGAACATAGGGCGCTGGGAAGCATTAGGTGGCGTGGAATATTTCGCCGGAACTCTAGACGAGATTAGAATTTCAAAAGTAGCTTTACATCCTATCAGTGCCACCACAGTTGCGCACTGGCATTTCGATGAAGGGAGTGGAAATATCCTGCACGACGCATCACCATATCATAACGATGGTGTGATTCACAATGCAACGTGGGTTCCGGGAAGATTTGGTTCGGCATTGCACTTCAATGGACTCACGTCGTACGTGGTGTTGCCGAACTCACCATCATTGAAGCTCGAGAACGAATTCACGCTTGAGGCATGGTTATCGCTTGATACCTTGGATTTTGGTTACATTGAACCACTTCAGGGAACCGTACCGACTGTCCTCGGAAATCTTGGTCCGTATCCATCTGGCGGTGGGTATCAAATCGTTGCCGTCGATAACGCGCGATTAATGGTCGATATCAGAACAGGGAGTCCGATATCAAGGTTTTCTGGCAGGACCGCAATTCCCCAAGCACGGAAATTCTATCACTTTGCGGCTACGTACCAGAGAGTCGGAGGATATACAATCCTCAAATCGTACCTCAATGGGAATCTCACTGATAGCACGGTATTCGTCGAAACGATCCACTATAATTTGACTCAGTACTTCTACATCGGTACGAACATCGATGGACGTGCGGTTGGAGGAGGACACCCTCGGGAATTCCCGGGCATCATCGACGAAATTCGGATCTCCAAAATTGCTCGGCAGCCATCGGAGTTTGGAGTAACCGCAATTGCCACTTCAAGGGACTTTATCGACTTCGGGCTTGTACGACTTAAAGAGGCTGCCGCTCAAGATCTTATTGTCTCGAACACTTCGTTTATTGATACACTCCATGTTGACAGCATTAACATTTCGAATCCACGCTTTTCGGTGAACACGGTTGGCTTTTCATTGGATCCCCTCTCAGTTCGTACGGTTGAAGTGAGGTATTCTCCAACACAAACGGGAGTTGACACAGGAACGTTAATGTTCATCCCATCCAATTTTGGCGTTGCGCCTGCGACTGTCCGCCTTCAGGGTGAAGGATTTACACTGATTGCTGCGCCAATTGTCCATACCATCCGTGATGTTCCAAACGATCAGGGACGACAAGTTCGAGTTACATGGTTTCCAAGTATCTATGATAGCCCGACTGAACCATTACGTGTGAATGAATACAGCCTATGGAGAAGAGTTGATGACAGGTTGTCGGCGCAAGAGATAGCAAAGGGTCGGGTTGAAGGTGAAGTGTTTTCTGTTAGTGATAAACGCTATGCGATTTTAGATGGTGAACTGTGGGATTTCATTGTGACAGTTCCCGCAGTGATGTTCGAAGAGTACGCATACGTTGCACCAACATTGTATAATGCGACGAGATATGGGATAAAGTGGTCAGTGTTTAAAGTCGCTGCACACACGACAACAGGAGAGTTTTTCTTTTCAAAACCTGACAGTGGATATTCTATCGATAACATTTTTCCTCCACCGCCTCTTACCTTAGAGGCTCGTGTAGTTACTGGCGGTGTCTTGTTGTCTTGGAGTGCTGTCGGGGAGCCAGATTTACAAGAGTATAACATCTATCGTTCAACGTTGCCGTCCATTATTTCGTTATCCTCTTCCCGCATTGGATCAACAAGTGAGCCGATGTATTATGATTTCACAGTTCAGCATGGTTCAACCTATTATTATGCTGTTACATCTATGGACTCTTCTGGCAATGAGAGCAGTCTCTCAGAAATAACTCAGGGTATTATAGTAGTGGGAGTGCAAGATGACTCCGAATTTCCGAAGGTGTTCAGTCTTAATCAGAATTATCCTAACCCATTTAATCCGACAACGGTCATCAGCTATGGGTTGCCAGTGAGAAGTCGAGTCAAACTCTTAATCTTTGATGTTCTTGGACGGGAGATTGCTACGGTAGTGGATGATGTCCAAGATGCAGGGTACTATCAGAAGACATGGAAGTTGGAAGGTCCAAGTGGAATTTATTTCTATCGTTTGTATGCTACGAGCGTGAGCGAAAATAGACAGCCGTTTTTCGAGACGGGGAAAATGCTGCTGCTGCGATAAGGACATTTGTCCTCAGGAAATTTTAAGTCAGCACGAATTGCCAAGTCGGATGAGAAGGTTTTTTCCCCGAGAACGATGATATAGGTTTGGTGTGTCATTCTGAGGTATCTTCTCCGGTTTTTTAGTTGTTCTTTCTTCAAAGAATATGCCTTTCTTTTCCTCCACCTCTATGTTAAACTTTGTCACATACTTTTGCTCGCTATTTCAAGTACTCTTCGACTTCGGCATTTCTCAGCTTCCCACACGTGAGCTTGCGCGCGACCTCTCGCGCAGTAGGGAACTCGTCGGCAATGTAGAGTGCTTAAAAATCATCATTACGTTCATATCCAGCTTTTTGCTCGGAATCATTGCTCTCACCTCTCACTTCGACCGGGTTACGAATTGGGCAATCTTGCTGACGACACTTGCCTTCACTATTAATAGAAGAGCAATGGCTCCATTGTCGTAGCACTATTTTCTTCGATATCGAGTTATCTTGTTTTCGTTTCTAAAAGAACTTGCTTTTCACGAGACGGTAGTATATATTTTGGTTAAAACAACAAAGGGGAAACTACCCATCAATCATCGGGTTCACATTTTTCCCATTAAGAACATTACAAAGAGAAAGGAGGAAATTTTATGACTCCAATAAACAAAACCTTGGTTACCCTCTTATTCTTGTTGCCGCTTGTCTCATTGGATATTGAAGCTCAAACCTCATGGCAAAAATACTCGGACAATCCAGTATTGCATGGCTCAGGTTCTTATGGTATCTACGGTGACTTTGACCAATATGAAGCCCTTCATCCGTTTGTTATCGAAGAAAACGGCTATTACCGTATGTGGTACGTTGGGGTTAGTAATTCGTATTCTGTTGGTGAAGCGATTTCTCCTGATGGTATTTTCTGGTATACTTTGCGGGGGAATCCCCGCTTAACACCCGGTCCTTCCGGTTCTTTTGATGCCTCTGGTATCCGCAAAATCTCTGTGGTGCGAGATCACGATGGTTATAAAATGTATTATTACTCACCCGTTAACGGCGTGAACAAAATCGGCATGGCATACTCACCAGATGGCCACAGTTGGACTAAACATCCGGGAAACCCAGTGTTGGAACCCGGATCGCAAGGTTCGTGGGACGACGCGGGCGTATGGGCACCGATGGTGCTTTACGAAAATAACGGTTACAAAATGTGGTATCAAGGAACTGACGGTACAGTACCTGAAATTGGGTTTGCAAGTGTCGGTTATGCTACCTCTTCCGATGGGATTCATTGGACAAAGCACGAAAACAATCCAGTCGTTTCTCATGGCTCGGCAGGAGAATTTGATTATTATACTGCTGGAGAGCCTTTTGTCCTCCACTTGCATGGGAGATACCACATGTTTTACACGAGCACAGACGCTTCAATTAAAAATAAGATTGGTTATGCATTTTCGAGAAACGGTATAACGTGGACCAAATTTAGAGGAAACCCTGTGCTTACTTCTGGACCTTCATCGTGGGATGGACAGGGTGTAGCAGCTGCCTCCGTAATTTTCAAGGATAATGAATTCAAAATGTTTTATGTAGGATGGGGAGGCGGTCGCGCAATAGGACTGGCAACAGCAGAACGCAATATGATAATAAAAGAACCTGGAACATTTTTCGAAACACAGCGATTACTTGAGACCTACCCGAATCCATTTAATCCTACAACAACGGTGCACTACAAAGTGACCAAGCCAGGGCAGGTGAGAATCAACATTTACGACATCCTTGGTCGAGAAGTTGAAACGCTTATCAATGAAACGAAGGCAATAGGTGATTACTCAATAGAATGGAATGCACAAATCTTCGCAAGCGGAAAGTACTTCTGTCGTATGATCAACGATGATATTACTGAGGTAAGAGAATTAACTCTTCTGAAGTAATGAGTAAAAAATCGAATAAAGTCTGAAAGCCATCCAGGAGAGGATGGCTTTTTTGATTCTTATTTTCAATTCTGGTATTTTATTTGGGTTTTCTAGATCCACACTTCTCTGAAATACATGAAACAACGTGTTGCCTTAGTTCGCGGTCCAGGTTTGAACAGCTGGGAAATGCAGTTGTTCTTACCCCTCACCGACGCTTATGAAATGACAGCATTTGTTAGCCAAAGCCACTATTTTGAAATTAACGAGATTCCAATTGAAATACGCAGACTTTTCTCAGTGGGCCAACTTCTGCGAGCGCGAATCCTTCGCAAACCCATGATTGGGTTCTTCGGCGACTATCACGACCTTCTGGGATTGAAAAACGCTTTGCGCGGTTTTGACATTGTGCACAGTCGTGATACTGCATATTATGACACCTACCAGGCAGCAAGAGCAAAAGCCAGTTGTGGATTTAAGTTTGTTGTCACGGTCTGGGAAAACATTCCATTTTTGAACAATAATAATGTTGCTGAGAAACATAAGAAGTTTATCTTTAACGAGGCAGATTTATTATTGTCGGTTTCGGAACGCGCAAAAGAGGTGCTTCTTCTTGAAGGAGCTCCAGAACACAAGATAAAAGTATTGATGCCAGGAATCGACTGTCAACATTTCCGTTCCATGAGCAAGGACCGTGACTTGCTTCAAAAATTCAAGTGCCGCGATGACGATTTCGTCGTGTTATACGTTGCGAACCTTTATCGCGAAAAGGGGATATTCGAACTCCTGTTCGCGTTCCGCATGATGTTGAACAGAAATAAATCAGGACGAAAATTGAAATTGCTGATCGTCGGTCAGGGGAAAGAGAGGAAAAAAGTTTTATATTGGATTGAGAAACTATCTCTTCAGAGGGACGCATTTCTGATCGGATCGTACCCATACGAGATTATGCCGAAAATACACAATCTTGCAGATGTCTTTATCCTGCCCAGTTTGCCAAGCCCTACATGGCAGGAACAATTCGGCTACGTACTAATTGAAAGCATGGCCTGTGGGAAACCAATAATTTCAACCATGAGCGGATCAATACCCGAAGTGGTTGGTGACGCGGGCATCTTGGTTCAGTCAAACGACTTTGTTTCGATTCAGCGGGTCATCGAAGCATTTCTCAATGACGAGTGTATGCGGCACGAATACGGAATGCGCGCTAGGTTACGTGCAGAGAAGCATTTTGATTCACGTAAGGTGTCGGCGCAATTGCGGAAACTTTATGGCGAATTGTATCCTGTTCAACAGTAGGCAATTGCTCGTACTAGCCCAGATTTATGATTATAGCATTTGACGTAAGCCATATTAGGTTGCACAGAGCAGGCTTGGGAAGATTTTCCACTCTTATCCTTCGTGGCCTCCTTTCGGCCGATCATGAGCGGCACTACTTGCTACATGGATGGTCAGCGGATTTAGACGAAGCAACAATTCGGTCATTTCTTCAATCTAACGTTCGTCTTTCTATCGCTCATGTCCCAAGGGTCTTCAAGAGGTTGTATTGGAACGTTTTACGAACTCCGAAGCTTGAGACCTTTATCGGACCCTTTGATGTTTTTTACAGTGCGGAGCCACTACTCCCACCGTTAGGAAAGAAAAGGTCTATAATCACCTTCCATGATCTAGCGTTCAAGAAATTCCCTCAATTCTTCGCTGAAAGGGCTGTACGGAAATGGAACGTCCTTTTCCAGCGTGCGGCTGAACATGCCGATGTAATTATTGTTCCGTCCGTGAGTACACACAAGGACCTAATGGAACTAATGTCAGTGCCTCAGGAGAAAATCCACGTTGTGCGTCCACCCGTAGATCCTATATTTTGCCAGGGGCTGCCAGCACAGTGCGATACCGAGGTGCGAGAGAAATTTTCCATCCCAGGGGAATTCATCCTTTTCGTCGGCACGGTTGAGCCAAGAAAGAATGTTGCGAGGCTGGTGAAAGCGTTTGAGATGTTCATTTCGACTACGAAGAAGGCTCCTTCACTTGTAATTGTTGGCCAGTTAGGCTGGCTATACCAAGGTGTATTAAAAATCATTAACTCATCTCCAGCCTGTGACAAGATCCTTCTTCTTAATTATGTCACGGACGAGGACCTCCACCGACTGTACCGATCGGCGTCAATTTTTATATTTCCATCCCTGTACGAAGGGCATGGCTTTCCGGTCGTGGAAGCAATGGCGTCAGGGCTTCCGGTGATCACCTCAAACAACTCGTCGTTAAGGGAGATCGGGCAAGGTGTGGCGCTTCTTATCGATCCGGAGGATATCATGCAGATGACTGAAGGTCTGCAAACGCTCTACTCTGATGAAACTTTACGCAGGGAAATGTCAGCGAAGGGACTTGAACGGGCTGCGCAATTCTCGGTAAAAAGTTCCACCGATGCCATTCTCAAAATATACACTTCTCTGGAGAACCGATGACATTTCTTAAAACCGTCCGTTATAACCTTTGTTCAACAAAATCCCTGTACTCCATTTTAAAAAATGGGAATAGGCTGATTTGATTTTTATTTTAAAAATGTGTATCTACTCCACACCAAAATAGGTGAATCAACAAATTACCCTGCCCTGAAGTGACAGTATGAAATCAAAACTCCACCTAGGGTGTGGAAAAGTTATTCTCCCTGATTATGTCAATGTCGACAATGTTGAATTGCCGGGTGTAGATATTGTTCATGACCTTGCAGTTTTTCCTTGGCCATTCGGGGATCGGCAATTTGAGGAAGTGGTTCTTGTACACGTCGTGGAACATCTTCCTTCAGTCGTGAGGACTATGGAAGAGGTTTATCGCATTACCAAACCGAATGGTAGGGTGCTGATTCGTGTGCCGTACTACAATTCCTGGGATGCGTCTGCCGATCCAACCCATGTTCACCTCTTCAACGAGAGTACATTTGACTTCTTTGATGCTAGTACGAAGTTGGGGGAAGAGCGTTTATACTATTCAGCTGCAAGGTTTCAAGTAAGTCTTGTCGGATACATCATTTATTTCCTCAGAAGGCAATATTTAGTATGTGGAACGAGACGGGACGTAAAGAATATTATGATGCCTGATCCCTACAAAATTCATCTTGTTCAAAATGGGTTGATTAAGAAATTTCTTCCATATCTCGCACATCCTCTCGGTAATATCATCCGCGCCCTTCACATAGAATTAATACGCCGTCCATGAACAATCTAATGTTGGACATTACCCCGACTTGTAGACGAGAAGAGAAGCCTATATCTTCAAGGAAAGGCAGACTGGATAGGGTGTTGAGAAGCTGATGAAAACGATTTATATCTATACGCCCCACTGGGCAACCTTTGGCGGCGGGGAAAAATATGTTCTTATTTTTGCGGAGGTTCTTTCACAGCTTCCGGGTGTTAATGTAATTCTATTGTCCGATCAACAAACAATTCAACGTTATCAGCTTGAGCAGTTTTTTCGCGTAGATCTTTCCAAGATCGGTTATCAAAAATTCCATCATCGAAATGAAATTCAAGAAATTGCAGAAAAGGCTGATTTTCTTGTCTGCCTTTCTAATGTTCGAACAGTAAGAAGCTCAGCCAGAAAACATATTCAGCTGCTACAAATCCCGTATGGTAAGATTGGGATTTCTACCATGCTTACAAAATTCATTAAAGGACGTGTGAAAGAATCTCTCAAAGATATCCTTCGATTAAGCTTGTTAAAGTTTTCCAGAGAAAAAGCTGATCTTGTCATTACAAATTCTCAGTTCGTTCAAAACACTCTCTTTCACAATTATGGTATTCGAAGTGAAGTGCTCTATCCACCGATTCAGGATTTTTTACAGGAAGGAATTCAAAAAAGAAAAATCATTTTAAGTGTTGGAAGATTTTTTACTGGTCTTTACAATGATAAGCGTTACGATATTCTTACAGAAGCATTTCGCAAACTTTATGGCTCAAATCTCGATGGGTGGGAATACCACATTACGGGTAGTGCTGTCGAGGATGGAGCAACCCGTAGGTTGCTTCAGAACCTGAAAGATCAAAATCGTAACCATCCAGTACAGTTTCACATTAATGAATCGTACGAGACCTTGCGTCGTTTGTACAATGAAGCATCGATCTTCTGGCATGCTGCAGGATTTGGAGTAGATGAAACTCTTTATCCTGAAAATGTTGAGCACTTCGGAATGACTACAGTCGAAGCGATGTCGGCGGGATGTATTCCGATTGTCATTAGCAAAGGAGGACAAAGGGAAATTATCACGGATGGAGTGAATGGCTTTTTGTGGGAAACAGTTGAGGAGCTTGTCACACGCACCTTTGAAGTTATCAAAGATAATGACAATAATTCTCTTAATCGTGTTCGAATGAATGCTCGCAAGCGCTTTCAAGATTTTAGTGTAGAGCGTTTTAAGGAGAGCGCAATTAAGATTTTTACAAAAATTCTTTAGGAATAAAGGGAGTACCCTTTAGAAAAGTCGATTAATTGCACTTTCTATGAGGT
>JACQVI010000174.1 GCA_016209795.1 Ignavibacteriota bacterium | reverse complement strand
ATCAGGAATTGATCTATCAGGAATTGAATTAGAGATTGAAGATGTTGGGCAAGTTCTTTTGCGTGATGGTGGAAAGCTTGTTGAGCTTCCTCGGTCTTATCAGGATTTAGAGTTAGTTATTCGTGAAAATAGTAGTGAAAAAAAATAACATATCCAAAGCCAGTCCAATTTGTTGATTTTAAGAGAAGGCTTTGCTATCTTTTCCTTGTGTCAGCTAGATCCTCCGCCAAAGGCGGATGCGCCTCTGGCGCAAAAATCACAAATCTAAAATCAAACATCGATTCGTGCCTCTTGTTCCACCGTACATAGAATCGCTTGAGCCATACAAAGCTGGAAAGCCAACAGATGAGTTGAAACGAGAGCTTGGCTTAAAACATGTTGTTAAGCTTGCTTCCAACGAAAATCCTCTTGGTCCATCTCCCCGAGCAATCGAGGAGATGAAGAAACATATCTCAGAGCTACATAATTATCCCAATGGCGGATATGATATCCGTGTTGTTCTTGCTGAAAAGTTCAATCTAAAAGTTGCGAACGTCATAGCGGGCAGCGGCTCCGAGGGTATCATGTCGAACATCATTCGAACCTTCCTGTGCGATGAGGATGAGGTTCTGACCACAGAAGCTGCATTTATTGGATTCCAGGTACTCGCTCGGTCTCGTGGTGTGAACTATTGTACGGTGCCCTACAAAAATTGGAGATATAATTTAGAAGCATTGGCAAATCAGATTAATGAACACACCAAGATTATCTACCTTGCCAACCCCAATAATCCGACCGGCACGATGTTCACCAAAAAAGAGTTTGACGCCTTTTACCAGAGAGTTCCAGAGCGTGTGCTTATAATCTTGGATGAGGCGTATTTTGAATATGCGAAGGATAATCCGCTGTATCCTGATTCTATGTACTATCGTTATGATAATGTTATTACGCTTCGTACCTTCTCGAAAGTCTATGGTCTCGCTGGGATTCGGATTGGTTACGGCTTTGCCCATGAAGATTTGATTGGCAATCTCTTGAAAGTAAAATTACCATTCGAGCCAAGCACACTTGCACAAGCTGCTGGTATCGGTGCATTACAAGACAGGGAATTTCTCCATCGCTCCCTCGAAATGAATGCTCGTGGAATGAAATTCATCACAAAAGCTCTCAGTGAACTTGATATGGAGGTGGTTCCCTCTGAAGCCAACTTCGTCATGATCGTTCGTGAGAGTGAGGAGAATGTGAACGTTATGTATCAGGAATTACTGAAGCTGGGAGTCATTGTACGACCATTACAAGCGTTTGGACTTCCACGCTGTATCCGCATCTCCATTGGCACCGACGAAGAGAATGAGATTTTTGTGGAGAAACTGAAAAAAGTTTTAGCAAAAGCTTATGCTTAAGTAGAAAAAGATGAGACCATTAGATACATCACCAGAAGCAGAGCGAGTACAAATAGAAATCTTTCGGGCGATGTCACTGGAACAAAGATTACACATCAGCTTTGAGTTAAATCAGACTTGTCAGAATTTAGCTTCAGTGGGTGTTAGACTGCGCCATCCAGACTACGATGACGAAAAAATCAGATTAGCAGTTATCAGAATGGAGATCGGAGATGAACTCTTCTTAAAAGCCTACCCACATGCTCGAGATGTTCTTCCATGATGCAAGAGGAAGTGTTTACTCGTGTCTTTGATATCTTGGAGAAAAACGGTATTGAGTACATGATTACAGGGTCATTCGCAAGTAATATGTATAGTATGCCTCGATCAACGCTCGATGCCGATGTCATCATCAACGCGACAATTCAAAATCTGGAGAAGTTTATAAAAGACTTGCAGGAAGATTTTTATGCAGACATCAACATGGCTTTAGATGCCTTGAAGCGTCGCAGTATGTTCAACATTATACACTTTCAATCTGGATTCAAGGTAGACCTGATTTTTCTGAAAGCCGAACCGTTCGACGGAGAAGAGTTTAAGAGAAAAAAATCTGTTCAGTACCTTGGAAAGGAACGCTGGTTTATATCGCCTGAAGACTGTATTCTCTCAAAGCTTGAATGGTCGAAACGCTCTGACTCTGAACGACAATTTGGCGATGCTGTTAATATTGCAAAAATCCAGGGTAGCAAGTTAGATCTGCATTACCT
>JACQVI010000190.1 GCA_016209795.1 Ignavibacteriota bacterium | reverse complement strand
CTATCACGCTATAGGTATCCTGAAAATTTTTCACGTTTTTTCCCGAATATTATTGATCTTTTGATTTATTTTAAGCATTTTTAAAGTGTACTTAGGTACCTACCTTTAAAAACTCTAATTAATTCAAATACTTAAATCCTATAGGAGATTTAATCATGGTTAAAACACACAAAAATATTGGTAATTTGAAACGCTTACGCTCACTCCTTGTGACCATCGGCTGTATCATTATTACCAACATTGCTATATCTAATGTTGATAATATGACACAAGGAAAGACGGGAAGTAGTCTCTTGCCTAATCCGCCTCGACCGAAGACGGGAAGCAGTCTCTTGCCTAATCCGCCTCGACCGAAGACGGGAAGCAGTCTCTTGCCTAACCCGCCTCGACCGTAAGTAATTCAAGGAAAACAGTTGGCTCTATCTGAGTCTAAAAATCTCAGGTGGAGCCTTTTTATTTTACCTGCGCATCTAAATCTTTAGTACTTTTGATTTTCTTCCCTAATTCTTATCTTGTTACTACCCTGAATTACGAATGGGCTTGTTTCTACATTAGTGTACGTTTCAACAAAGGTTATTGGTTCTTCTTATGGCAAAAATCCGGGTTGCTGTTATTCACATCACTTTATTTCTCCTTACGTTCTTCACAACAACCTTAGCGGGCGTCTCGTGGTTAAATAAGGATTTCCTAGAATTAAGCAACTTTCATTATGGTTTACCTTATTCATTAAGTTTACTCTTAATATTATCAGCTCACGAATTCGGTCATTTTTTCGCTGCGCAATATTACGGTGTGAAGACGACCCTCCCGTATTTTATTCCTATTCCTCATTTTCTATTTAATCCGTTCGGTACAATGGGTGCTGTGATAAGAATTCGTTCCCTCCTCCCATCGAAGAAAGTTATTTTTGATATTGGGATAGCTGGACCTATTGCCGGTCTTGTTGCTACACTTGTAATTTTGAGTTATGGATATATGACACTTCCTGGTGAGGAGTATATCTATAGCATACACCCTGAATATCTTTTGATGGATAAACTTCCAGAAGGTGGTCTCACTTTTGGAAATTCAATATTTTTCTGGGGGCTTTCCGAACTATTAGCTTATAGCAGTTCTCCACTACCAATGAATGAAATCTACCATTACCCATACCTTTGTGTTGGATGGTTTGGACTCTTTGTGACAGCGCTGAATCTTATCCCAGTAGGTCAACTCGATGGTGGACACATCTTGTACGCTTTAGTCGGAAGGAAAAAGCACAGCGCTATTGCGCGTACTTTTTTCGGCATTTTAGTTGCGTTAGGGATTTCAGGACTATTTCCAATGCTAGAAGGAATATCGTATATAGAAACTATCGGTTGGCTCGTATGGGCATTTCTTCTCTACTTTGTTGTAAAACTAGATCATCCAGAAATAATTGATGTTGAGCCTCTTTCTCCACATCGCCAAATATTGGGGTGGCTCACCTTTGTTACTTTTATTCTCATCTTTACTCCCATCCCATTCTCTGGACAATTGACGCCTTCTTGATTTTGATAACAGTATTTCTTAGTTTAGTCTACATTTGATCTCATACTTGATGCCACATTACGCTAAATCTCCTGTTACCGATTGTTTTCTATGTGTGTTTGTAGAATTTGAAGAGATGACCAGTCAATTTTTCTGTGCATAACGTAAAGACCCCTAATAACTTTGTTCTTCTCGCATTCTTAGTTTCAATAGTTTTTTTCTTCTCCTCTTGCGAAAAAGAAAAGGATGCTCTGATTGACCATAATTTGATATCGCCTTTTCTTCTAAGCGCAAATTTAAGTAATAATGTGGTTGATCTTGATCAGGATACCGTTAACATTCGGCAACTGGGAAATAATATATATGAAATAACCATTAATGTGAGCGGGATGGCTTTAAACCCAATATCAGTAGAACCTTTAGTGATTTTCTTGCAAATAATTAAACCCAATACAAATTCTCTATTTTCGAGCGTAGAACTTCCAACTAACTTTAGTACTGGAGATACCGTAACCTTTACTTCTGAGGTTACATTCATCATTCATCGGTCTGAAGTGGGACGAGTCAAATTTGAATTTTTTACTCGATCTTCGTCTGGATTGATAAGCAATGCCCTCCAAAAGACATTGTTAATCACGCGGAACAATAGCCGTCCGGAAATCTCAAATATTGTGGCTCCCGATACAATTATCCGACCGACTTCAGGTTTTCGTCTAATCAAATTTTCTGTTATGGCGAGTGACTCTGACGGATATGGTGACATAGAACAAGTGTTCTTTCAAAGAATCTCACCGACGGTTTCATCTGCAATCTTAATGTTCGATAGCGGCGACGAACAACTTCACGGAGATCAAGTTGCTGGAGATGGAGTTTTTTCACGCGTTGTCCAGATTGACTCAACGGCACTCTTTGGCAATCAAATATTTCTCTTCCAAGCAGCAGATAGACTTGGAACAATCAGTGATTCATTAACACACACTATTACAATTATTCCTTGAACCTCGTGTTTAACGCCTTCAGGACAGTAAAGTTGATAGCTACATTTTCCCTTCTGGCGTTCAGCTCTTTATATTCTCAGTCACATTACCTCAAACACTTTAATATAGAAAGCAACTCTTCAGAAAGCTTTTTGCCTCCAAGCAACAGCGTTTCTCATATTCGTATCGAAGATTCAACAATCTGGATAGGGACAAGTAAAGGATTAGCGAAAAGTACAAACGGTGCTCGAACCTGGGTTAGTTATCGAAGAGAGCCAGCATTTGCTAATGAAGGAATCTTCTCTGTCGCAACAAACAAAGAAACTATTTGGACATCAACAGGTTTCGAAAAAGAGCTCGACGAAGGTAGTGTGCAAACAGGGAGCGGGTATGCATTCTCAACGAATAATGGATTGTCGTGGCAACATGTCGACCAAACACTCGATCAACGCGGAGATAGTATCATTTCGTACGGCATCAATGATTCTATTTGGATATTGCCTGTCGTCGTTCCAGAACAAAACGTTACCTTTGATATCTCGCTCTCGCCGGGCGCAATATGGATTGCAAGCTGGGCAAGCGGACTAAGAAAATCAACCAACAACGGTCTAACATGGGAACGCATCCTTCTTCCTCCAGACAACCGTAACTCTCTCAAACCAACGGATACCTTGTGGTCATACGCACCTAATGATACTCTCCGACAACGCAGGATTTTCCAACGCTTTGATCCTCGACGAAATAATAATTTCTTAGCCTTCGCAGTTCATGCTATTGATAACGACACAATCTGGTGTGGAACCGCTGGCGGTGTGAATAAATCGACTGACGGTGGAGTGAGCTGGGCGCGTTTTACACGCCGAAATCAGGCGGCACCGATTCTCAGCAACTGGGTAATTGCCATCAAGGAACAGCTATTCCAGGACAAACAACGGATTTGGACAACAAACTGGAAGACCAATCTGCAGGAGGAGACTGGAGAAGAATACGGCGTCAGTTACACAGAAGATGGCGGGCGGACGTGGAAAAACCTACTGCATGGCATCAAAGCGTACGACTTCGCTTTCAAAGATTCCATTGCCTACATCGCCACAGATCAAGGCTTGTATCGAACGGATGATGGTGGATTGTCGTTTTCTCGCAACGGCACGATCATCAACCCAACCACGCGTCAGATGATCACTACATCTGCTTTTTTCTCTGTGGACGTTCTCGGCGATACCGTCTGGGGCGGGACGGGCGATGGACTCGTGAGCACACTTGACAATGCATCAAATCAATTTGGTTTAGCATGGATTATCCATCGAACATATCAACCTGTGGGAACAACAAACGAAACATACGCTTATCCTAATCCGTTCAGTCCGTTCTTTGAACCGGTAAGGATTCATTACAGTACTCAATCTTCAGCAGGTTCGTCTTCAGGCAGAACCGTCTCTCTTGAAATATTCGATTTTGGCATGAACAGAGTCCGAACGCTTATCAACAATGCACAGCGTTCAGGAAATATGGAGTTTGATGAAATTTGGGATGGACGCCGTGACAACGGTGATCAAGTAGCAAACGGAGTCTACTTCTATAGAATTTCCATCGATGAGGATGAGCCTCGTTTCGGTAAAATCTTAGTTTTACAGTGACATGAATAAGATCGTTCAGATAGGTGTTCTGATTATAATAGTATTAAGTCTATGTAACGCACAGCTTGCCGGCGAAGCTGGTTCGTTCGCTCGAATGGGCTTTGGAGCACGAGGTATAGGCATGGGTAACGCACTCACCGCAATAAGCGCTGGTGACATCAACACTTATTACAACCCAGCACTGGCTTCATTAGCAGAGCATCGGACAACAGCGGCAACGTTTAGTATTCTTTCGTTTGATCGCTATCTGAATTTCCTCAGTTACACTCAATCCCTAAAACCGCGCGCTGGCATTTCTGCAGGATTGATTAATGCAGGTGTCAGAACGATCGATGGCAGGGACAGCGATGGTGAACATACTGAGGATTACTCAACATTCGAAAATCAATTCTTTCTCTCCTTTGCTAACCGAGTCGAGGATCCTGTCTCGATTGGTGTGACAATTAAGCTGTACTATAGCAAACTTTTTGATGAAGTCACCTCGACCACCGTTGGTTTTGATGTCGGCGGATATGTTCAACTGACAGATCAACTTTCAGTCGGCGCTGCTGTGCAGGATCTCAATTCGAAATACCGATGGGATACAAAATCTATTTATGGGGAAAATGGGAAGTCTACTGATAACAAATTCCCCAATCTCCGTCGTGTTGGACTTGCATATCAACTACCCGGAAATAGCGGCGTCATCAGTGTTGAATTTGAGAACTCTTCTGCCGGTACTAATGTTGTACGCTTTGGCACTGAGTACAATCTCCACCAAAACTTTATGGTTCGTGGTGGCGTCGACCGCTGGGACTTCAGTGATGATGCAACAGGTGCAAAGCCATCATTTGGATTTACGATAAAAAATTCGTTTAATTCTATAATTCCAGCATTAGACTATGCATTTGTTGTTGAGCCATTTTCATCTCATGGCATGCACATTATTACGTTATCAACAGCATTTTGATATATCATGGTGAAATCTTTTTCCATAGTACTAGCACTCATTGTGTTCACCACAAGCCCGAACTTTGCACGTTCCGGTAAGACTGGACTTTCATTTTTGAAAGTTGGAGTAGGTGCAAGAGCGCTCGGCATGGGTGAAGCATACACAGCAGTCGCCGCCGATCCGACAGCGACTCACTACAATCCTGCTGCCCTCACACTTGCAAGGCATCCTCAACTGTTACTCATGCATAAGGAATGGATTCAAGACGTCCAAACAGAATATATTGCCACAAAAGCATCATACGAAAAATTTCACTTTGGCATGGCAGTTAATGCAACGAGCGTGAATGATATCGAACTTCGCACAACACCGGGACCTGCACAAGGCACCTTCAGTTCACGAAATGCAGCAATAGGAATTACCGGCGCTTATGAAATCAGTCCATCACTTAGTCTTGGTGTGACAGGAAAATACCTGTACGAAAAAATATTCATCGATGAAGCTTCAGGCTTTGGCGTTGATGTCGGTGGGTGGTATCAAACGCCCTGGAGAGTACGACTTGCAATGGCAGTCAATAATCTCGGATCGATGAACGAGTTGCGTCGGGAGTCGTCACCACTCCCAACGATTATCCGAGTTGGCGGGTCGTATGAAGCCATACTTGAGCGTGTTCATGGATCGCTGATCATTGCATCAGATATCGTTACGATAAAAGACGAAGATGAACTTCATCTTCACACAGGCGCGGAATTTCAATATAAGGAAACATTCAGCATTCGTCTTGGGTATCAAGCAGGGTACGAAGCCAAAAATGTTTCAGCAGGTATTGGGCTTCAGTACAAAATCCTGCAACTTGATTATGCTTTTGTGCCGTTTAAGTACGACTTAGGCTCAACACACACGCTTTCATTGCTGTTTAACTTTCATTGAGTGTTACGAAGAACGATATATATTCAGATAATGTTATAGATATTGTCAATCATCATATAAATATGAAATACTTCAGATATAGCTTTTTCATCCTCTTTCTTGCAACATCCTTCATTCAAGGAGGGGATAAAACAGAAGTCAAATGGTTAGCACTTGAAACGGCGCTCACCGAAGCAAAAAAGAGCGACAAGAAACTTCTCCTCGATTTCTACACGACTTGGTGTGGTTGGTGCAAGAGGTTGGATAAAGACGTCTATGGCAATGAGGAGGTTGCAAAATATCTGAACCAAGAATATGTCCTCGTGAAAATTAATGCAGAGGCAAGCAACAAGGTCAAGTACAAAGATTCAACGTACACAGAAATAGCTTTTGCCAGTTCATTTGGTGTGACCGGGTATCCCACAATCGTCTTCTTAGATGCTCAAGGAGAACCAATTACGTCACTCGGTGGATATGTCCCGGCTGATCGCTTCCTCCCAATCGTGAAATATATCGCCGAAGACCACTACAAGAACTTAACCTGGGAAGAATACTTAGACAAATACGTCAGGAAAGACACAAAGGACCAACCAAAGAAAAAATAACAAGCTCACCTAATCTTCACACGACTTCAACCTTCCGAAGCCGTATCTTGCTCATGCTATTATCCTAATGTTATTGTTTTGCAGCATTTGTTCGAATGTATCCAGCACGATCTGAACGGGGAGTTCAGCCATACATTGATGCTGAATTGGACACTGGAGCAAATTGCACGCAAGACACGAAAGTCCTTCGTTACGAACCCAACTGTGAATTTCTCCATAGGGTCCTTCCGGAAATGTCGGACCGTAAATGCAAAGAATCGGAACGTCAAAGGAAGAAGCAATGTGCATTGGTCCTGAATCATTGGAGATAATTGCTGTGCATCGAGAAAGTAACGCAATGTTTTGAGCAAGCGAAGCCGGTGGACCGACAACTGCTGATGAATTCATGAGACGATGAATTTCCAACGCATCGTTCTTATCCGATGGACCCCAGACGATCAAGACTTTGGCATCATAACGTGTAACCAACGCAGCACCAATCTCTGCAAATTTCGATGGCTCGCATCGCTTTGAGGGCCATCCTCCGGTAGGAAGAATACCAACGACAAATTTACGATCGAGTTGATTGGACTTCCAGAATTCACTGGCAAAGTGTTGATCGTTGGAGGAAAGTGGAAATTGCAATCGACGATTCACGACAGGAATTCCCATTGCGGTCAATGCTTGCAAGTTTACTGCAGCGCCGTGAAGTTTATCCCTTTGCGCTTGACCCACAATTGAATACAGATGCTTCCTCCATCCATAATCCAAGCCTACACGGAATGTCGCACCGCTCAGAAATGTAATAATGGCTGACCGTGGATTCCCAAACAGATCGATCACCATATCGTACTGCTGTTTCCTGACAGAGGCGATAATCGAAATCGGGTTCATTGTTTCTTTGTCGAGTGTAAAAACAGACTGGATACGGGGATCATGTGCAATAGCTTCACGTCCTGCCTTCTCGACAAGATAGTCGAGAGTTGAATTTGGGAAATAATTCTTCAAACTATCAATGACGATCGTCGAAAGAAAAACATCACCAAGTCCTCCAAATTTAATAATGAGTATCTTCTTGGCTTTATCCCGATCAATAATAATGTTCATACCTGCCTGCCGACGCTCCGATAGCTCGGAGCTTGATGACAAGGATTTTATGGATTTAAGAGTGATCGATAGTCAATGACCTTAACGTCTTGATGTTTCATCGTCACTGAACTCTACCCCCTTTGTCCCCCTTCCCTAACATTAGGGAAGGGGGATCGGGGGATGAGTTCGATAGAATTGTGCTTTGAAAAAGCCCTAAGGAAATTTAATTCTTTTCAGCACAAACTTTTCAGGACTTAATATAGAAAAACATCTTCTTTGATACAAGGTTGGAGTTTTGGAGGGAATGACTTATATT